>JBLHND010000007.1:0-42272 GCA_047622605.1 Motiliproteus sp.
AATCCGCTCACCGGCCTCGATCGCGCGGCTGATCTGCGCCACGGCCAGGTCGATATCGCGCAGGTCGTGGTAAGGCAGCAGCCCCTTGAGCGAGTTATCCAGCTCCAGGGCGCTGCTGATCCCGCGACTGCCGTAGATCCGCTGCAACAGCGGGATCAGACTCGAGGACGACAACCCGGGGGCACTCTCCAGCGGACGGGCAACGATCTGTTTATTCACGGTGTGCTCCTGCTTGGTGCTAGGTATTAGGCTTCTGTTAGGGGATCGGCAGGCAACAGCGTCGCGGTCTTGCCGCTGAGCCGATAGGCCAGCAGCCCCACCCACTCTCTGATCGCCATGGTCAGATCCTCAAGATTACCGCTGAGATTGAAAGACAGACCCCAGCCAAACGGCTGCCCGCGAAAATCCACCGGATAGGGCAGCACGGTCCAGCCCTGCTGCCGGAACACCCCCACCGAGCGCGGCATATGAAACGCCGAGGTCACCAGCAGCCAGGTGCCCTGAATACCGGCACCTGCCAACGGCCGGCTCAGGGTCGCATTTTCGTAGGTATTGCGTGATTGGCGCTCATAGAGCACCCGTCCATCGAGCCCCATGGCGTCGAAATAGAGCCGAGTATAATCCGCGCCTTTAAGCGTCGACTCCAGCATTTTTCCCGATCCGCAGCTGTAGATGATCGGCAGCTCGGGAAAACGGCGTGCCAGCAAGGGCACCGCCATCACCCGCTCGGCGGCTTCGGTAAATTCTGCGCGCTGGCGCAGATGCATCGTCGACAGTTTTTCCGCCCCGCCGAGTACGATAATGCCGGCCAGCGACCGCTGTTCGAGTTGCGCTGGTACGGCAAAGCGCTGCTCCAGCGGATACAGCAGTAGCTTGCCAACCGGAAACAGCGCCACCAGCCAAATAGCCAGCAGCAGCCCCAAGGCCAGTGTGCGGCTCTTATGCCTGCGGCTGTTCCAGCCCAATCCCAGCACCGCCAGGGTCAACAGCAGCAGGACCAGATGATCGGGACGGCCGAAGGTCCAGATCAGCTTGGAGAAAAAAAAGAACAGGTCATCCATGCCGGATATCCAGACTATAACGCCGGCACTGGGCCGGCGTTATAGGTTGTAGGTTATAGAGAGCAGGTCGCTCAGCCGAGCTGCTCGGCCACATAGGCATGTACCGCGGCCAGGTCATTATCGAGCAGCTGATAGCGTTCTTCGCGCTCAAACAGATCCTGCAGGTGGTGCGGCAGCTCAGGCGCCTGGCAACCGGCCTTGATCACCGGCTCCGGGAACTTGACCGGATGCGCCGTGGCCAGCGCGATCATCGGCGTCTCGGCATCACGGCGGCAGACCTCTGCCGCTTTCACGCCGATGGCGGTATGCGGATCGAGCAACTCTTCGGTACGCGCGAACAGATCCGCGATCACGGCCACACAGCCCTCATCATCGAGACGATAGCTGTCAAACAGCTCCCGCGCCTTTGCCAGTCGTGCCGGCTCCAGGTTAGCGGTGCCGCGGTTCATCCCCTCGACCAGCGTGGCGGTGGCCGCACCGTCACGCTCGTAGAGATCAAACAGCAGTCGCTCGAAGTTACTCGAAACGCTGATATCCATGCTCGGCGACAGTGTATGTACCAGCTCATGCCTGGAGGCATCGTTAGCACTGATGCAGCGATGCAGGATATCGTTACTGTTGGTGGCAACCACCAGCTGCTTGACCGGCAGGCCCATGCCCTTGGCCAAGTAACCTGCGAAGATATCGCCGAAGTTGCCGGTCGGCACCGCGAAGGAGACCTCGCGATGCGGGCCGCCCAGGGAGAGCGAGGCGTGGAAGTAATACACGATCTGCGCCATGATCCGGGCCCAGTTGATCGAGTTGACCGCCACCAGCTTGCGCCCACCCAGGAAACTCTGATCGGCAAAACTCTGCTTGATCATCTGCTGGCAATCATCGAAATTGCCCTCGATCGCCAGGTTGTAGATATTGTCGCCTGCGATCGTGGTCATCTGCCGACGCTGCACCTCGGACACCCGATTATGCGGATGAAGGATAAAGATATCGACGTTGGCACAGCGCTTACAGCCTTCGATGGCCGCCGAACCGGTATCACCCGAGGTCGCCCCCATGATCACGACCCGCTCCTGGCGTTTCTCCAGCACATAATCGAGCAGCCGTCCGAGCAGCTGCAGCGCAAAATCCTTAAAGGCCAGCGTCGGACCATGAAACAGCTCCAGCAGCCAGAGATTGCTGTCGAGCTGCTTGAGTGGCGCCACGGCATCATGGGCAAACACAGAGTTACCGCCGGTGGCTGCCGCCGTGCCATAGGTGGCATCGATGATCGCATCCAGATCGGCCTGCGGAATACAGTCTCCCACGAAGGGCGCGATAATCTTCTTGGCCAGATCCGCATAGGAGAGACCGGCCCAGGAGGCGATCTCCTCCTTAGAAAACTGCGGCAACTGCTCGGGGACATAGAGCCCACCATCGCTCGCTAAACCGGCCAGCAACACCTCTTCAAAGTTGAGTTTGGGTGCCTGACCACGGGTACTGATATATTTCATCTGCTGTTCCTGACTTGCTGTCTGAACCGGAATCCCGGCTTATTTACCATCCAGTGTTTCTACCCGAATACGGGTCACCTCACCACTGATCGCCTCCAGCGCCTCGATCGCACTGATCGCCGCATTCATCCGCGCTTCTTTCACCACATGGGTCAGGAGGATGATCGGCACCAGTTGATCGTCGGTCTTACGCTGCACGATCGCATCGATGCTGATCTCCTGCTCCGCCAGAATCCGAGTAATATCGGCCAGCACTCCGGGATGCTCTGCCGCCTTCATCCGCAGGTAGTAGGCGGTTTCGACCTCTTCCATCGGCAGCATCTGCAGATCGGACAGGCTGGAGGGGTGGAAAGCCAGATGCGGCACCCGGTTATCGCGATCCGCGGTCAGGGTCCGAACCACATCGACCAGATCTGCGATAATCGCCGACGCGGTCGGTTCAGCGCCGGCACCGGCGCCGTAGTACAGGGTCGGGCCCACGGCATCGGCATCCACCAGCACCGCGTTCATCACCCCGTCGACATTGGCGATCAGCCGCTTGGCCGGGATCAGGGTCGGATGCACCCGTAGCTCGATCCCGTTTGGAGTACGCCGGGTGATCCCCAGGTGCTTGATCCGGTAGCCCAGCTCTTCGGCATAGTTAACATCTTCGGCGGTGATCTTAGAGATCCCCTCGGTGTAGGCCTTGCTGAACTGCAGCGGCACACCAAAGGCCAGCGAGGAGAGGATCGTCAGTTTATGCGCCGCATCAATGCCCTCGACATCGAAGGTCGGGTCGGCTTCGGCATAGCCCAGCGCTTGGGCTTCGGCCAGCACATCGGCAAAGGCACGCCCCTTGTCACGCATCTCGGTGAGGATAAAGTTACCGGTGCCGTTGATAATACCGGCAACCCAGTTGATGCTGTTGGCCGCCAGCCCCTCACGAATCGCCTTAACGATCGGAATACCGCCCGCGACTGAGGCCTCAAAGGCCACCATCACATGCTTGTTCACTGCCGCTTCAAAGATCTCATTGCCATGTTCCGCGATCAACGCCTTATTAGCGGTGACCACATGCTTGCCGTTGGCAATCGCTTCGAGCACCAGCTCACGCGCCATATCACAGCCACCGATCAGTTCGACAACGATATCAATTTCCGGATTACGAGCGACCTCGAACAGATCCGTGGTCATCTGCACGCCATCGGTATCAGCCAGCGGATTGGGACGCCGGGCACCGATCTGCTCGACTCGAATCACTCGACCGGCACGACGCGAGATCTCTTCCTGATTACGTTGCAGCACATTAAAGGTACCGCTTCCCACTGTACCCAGACCACAGATACCTACTTTAACCGGCTTGAAACTCATTTCTCGGTCCTTAATTATCAAATATCGAGCGCCCGACAGGAGCACTGCACAAAAAGTCGGTTATTGTAGCAAAAATAAGATTAAGTTGGAGACAGATGCTGTTTTTTTGAGCGCTCCCGCCCAAGTGCTCCCGGCCATCTAAAGAACCACTGAATCACCCACGGAATCACCCACTAAAGGCCCACTAAAGGCCCACACGCTCAGCCTATAGCGCCCAGAGAGCCCACCTGCAGGCGATCTTTTGAAAACAACGACCATTGCCTGCCACAGAGAACCGGAATCCCGAACAAATCAGGAATCATCAGCGCTTGGACAGCCTCCTAATAGCCTGACGGACCTAACCCTGATCCAGATCAGCTTCCGGGTAGAGGTCGCTTCACTCGCCAACGGTCGCCGCCTATAATCGCACCGCATCCATGAAGCACTGAGGTACTCGTATGTTGTTGTTGCGATCTGTATTGATACTACTCGGGTTATCGGTGGCCTCGATGGTGTGGGCCAATCATGACGACTCGGAGCCTTCCGACGGCACCGTGATGAGTTTTATTGAGGTAACGCCCCCCGAGAGCTTGGGCGCGGTCAGTCTGCTGCGCGGTGAGACCCAGGAGATCGAACTCTCCGACTTTCGAGGCAAGCTGATACTGCTCAATCTTTGGGCGACTTGGTGCCCACCCTGCCTGCGCGAGTTGCCGGCACTCGACCGACTGCAGCAGCGCCTGGGAAGCGAGCATTTTGAAGTCGTCGCCGTGGCTCTGGACAGGCGCGGCTATGCCGGCGCGCGTGAATTCTTCGATAAGCTCAATATTAAGCACCTGACCCTGTATCACGGCTCGACCGACGCCTTTGCAGCGGAGTTTCCGGTCGATCTTTTCCCCGCTAGCTTCCTGATTGATTCTCAGGGACGGGTACTGAGTTTTCTGCGCAGCTACGCGGACTGGGACGCTCCCGAGGCCCACGCCATGATTCAGCGGCACCTGCAGACGCCTTGATGCACAGATCAGTAGGAATACGCGGTTGCACCCCGGCATCGAATCGCGCATAATTCGCGCCGTTAGAGGTGTTGCCGAATCCGGTTAGCACCTGCGTTATGGTGGCCCTATCGGTCCCCCCGCAACAAGACGCCGTGAACCTGGTCAGACCCGGAAGGGAGCAGCCACAGCGGTCTATTGTGTGCCGGGGTGTGGCTGATGGGGCCGCCACCATTTCTGGTAACTTATTCTCGTTTGAACTCTAAGTCTGCATAGATAGCGGCATAACTCTGCATAGGCCCGTTACGTGTAGCAAATGCACAGGAACGTCCGGTAATGCTGCTTGGCGCCTTTCCAGTTGAGTCTCAGCCAGGTAAACGCGAACCCTGAGCGAGCAACTCGGATCGTTAAAGTGATCCCTTAACGTACAGGCTGGATCGTAACAACGGCCACTCCAGAATCAGCAAGAAGCGTCCCGCAGCGGCAAGAATCGACACAAACCGGACGCTGGCAGGTTAGCGATTACGCCGCGCTCTGCGGCATATTTGGAGTGCAGCGGAAAACTTGTTCGTCAGCAGCGCCTTGTTAGGGCTGGGCATCATCAAATTCTCTTGTGTCGACATATTGCACAGCAGTGTCATTCATCTTAATAAACCCTCGAAGTGGAATATCAAAATCATTTTTTATTTTTTCAACGAAATTCCGCCCACTAATATTTTTTAGTATCACTCCTTCAAAGGAAATCTGAGGGCAAAAAAGAACCCCGAACTCTCCATGCGTAAAGTGAACAGCTACGCCATGGAAATTAGGCGACGCTGTACTCAGGTATGAAATCCCATGCGATCCCCCTTGCCTTGAACCCAAAGGGATCGGCTTAGGCTGCTCCTTTTTTTCAATTTCAATTAGTTGAGGCTCGGTGATTTCAATCTCAATATTTAATCCATGTAGAAAAACTGGGTGTGCTGGGTTTATTTCATAATTGATGGCAGTCGATATATGAAAATCACCAATCGTTTTTAAATCATCATTATCAATTACAGATCGAAATGCTGTTCTCATTTTGTCTTTTATGGATAGATCATTATCTAGCGAGTGAAATTCGCACTGATAATTCCCGAATCCCTCCGCATCTCCAATCCAAGCATTATCAATATTATTTATCACCAAGCCATCAGATATTTTGTAGAGCCTAGGCTCTTTCCCAATAATTGTAGCTACGATGAAGTCCGTTTTATTTTAAGATTCTATATTTATGTCTCTCAACATTGAAAGCAACACATTAACATTTTCAATTTTCTCATCGAAAAACTTTCTTAATTCCAATTCTGCAAATACAACATTGCCCGCAAAGCTCATTGAAACAAACGGATGTAGAATAAACGTTTTCAACAGCCCACACAGAGGATTGGAACGCACCAAGCGCTCATCAGTGATCTTTGAGTCTGACTCTATGAATATGTTTTCTTTATCAATCCTTGCTACGACTAGAGTCATTTCGCCATCCCTCCTTTCGCTCTAACGCTAAAAGAATACGCGCCTTGTTAAGCCCTTCTGGTAATATTATTGAGCTGTGAAAGCTTGTATTGACTAATCCATATACTTCCGTTTATTTTTATTTACAGACAACGTCATATCAAGAGACCCGTCTAGGCACCTTCCATCTCTTCTGGTTCCTTTAATATATTGTGGAAGAAGACTTGATAGCCGCTTCTTTCTTTGTTCATCTTCTTTTAATAACACCCTGCAAAACGTGTTTTTGTCCGGATGTTGTAGGCTTACCTCCGCTCTTTCTTTTTCTCTCTTTTCTTTAGCTGACATTATTTTCGTATTGATTTTTTCTCTTTTAGCTTTGTTTTGAGTCATTTTTATTCGTAGTTCTTCATCGTTCATGACAAATCTTCCTTTATCATGGGTAATACGCTTAACGCCGCATTCAGCGGCTTGCCCGCTGTAATGCATTGTTATAAGTATTTAATTTTCCAATTCCAGTTCTTCCCAGTTAACTTTCCCTTTGTCTATCAATTTTACTAATGCTGTTTTAGTTAATTTTGCTGCTTCTATTAAGGTTTCTGTTCTATCACTTTTCGAAAACTTACCATTATGGACTGCACTTGATGTGATGTCGTATGCCTCCTTGATGAGTTTGAATATCCTTTTACGTTCTTCTAGGGTTGGTCCTAGAAACAAGGCAGCTCGTAAAGATAATCTATATCTTAGCTGATCTTTATTTCCATCTGTTAGAAATATAGATTCAAGGATGATTCTTAAATAAATAGCTCTATCAACTAAGCTTTCTGCTGATCCAAAACTATTAAGATTGTCTAATGGTATTAATAGTTTGTTTCGATAGCCTGGATCTAGCGATTCAAACTTACTGAGTATTTGATTTGCTTTTTCGAACTCCACCCTTAAAACAGGAGGGGCTAATGGAGGGTGTTTAAATGGGATAATACTCCAGCTTCGCCCCCCGCTAACAAAAGGCAAATCGTCAGGAGCAACAACTCCTGATGCTATCGAATGAATGCCGTAGTTAATAGGTCTAACTAAGCTCAAGCACAATCTAACGGCTCTTAGCTTTTCAGTAGGCAATTCAACAATTACTCGATTAGTACCAATATCCGTATTGCTTATATGATTTATGGGCTGCTCAAAATGAGCAATGAAGACTGCTGTTACTTGCGGTAAAGGTGTTCTTGTTCCGAATGACTCATTACAAATGTCATTTGCTAATGACGAGTCAGAAATATTATTTGGACTTGTAATCCGTACTCCGTTTGAGAATTCAAACTCACAATCTAAATAGACACCTACTATTAATTCAATTAAATCAACTTTAACTGTAGTTGAAGAAACATAAGAATCGAGCTCTTTGATTGCCCTGTCCGCGCCAATTGCCCGACCTCTATGTATAGTCCATTCCACTAATTGCACAATGGTTGTGCTTGATGAACCGCTCCCTAAAGCTTGGAGGCAATTATCAAAGATCGCATATTTTTCGTGGTTGCTAATTAACGTAAGATATTTCTTACCAATCTCGTCGTCTTTCCATAACGGGCCATTGATAGCCTTTTTCACAGGAGGTCGATTATCTTCAGGATAAGCTTTAATCAATTCTTTCAATATATGTGTAATGTTATTCTTTACATCATTAGGTTGCATTCATTGACCTATAAGTATTGTAAATAATTAATTATCTTTCACATATAATGCCGCGATAACAGGTTTGTGCTGCGTAGAATATTCAGTCCGAGATCAGCGCAGCTGGGCTGAAAGTTGACGGGCTTGTTAACCAATATGTGGCACATAATTGTGAAAGTTTATTATATCGAGACTTTCAAGAAAAATATGATCAGCGCTTAGGTGGTTTATATATATGGTTCTTTCACCCTCTGGTATAACAAGACCTAAAAACCTTTCATAATTTACAGAATCCCAAGATGCCTGCAATGAGTTCAAATAGCTGACAGCAGGTAAACCAATAAGATTATTGTTGTAGTAAATATACATAAACACAATGTAATTTTCAGATATGTCTGTATCAACATATTTGGACATTGCGTTGTTGTAATTTTTTTGTATTTGTTTTTTTATCTTTTCGTAACCTTTCTCTCTCTCCGCTTCTGATCTTTTATGATTAATTCCATCTACGAATACATCGCCATGCATGTTATCAAGAATGCTATCTATGTTTAAGTTTTTTGCTTCAACTGATATTTTTACACCATCTTTAATAGCTATGAATTCAGGGTTTTTTTGTCCGGTGCTACGAGGCTTTAACATTTCGATACAAAACCCATTTCTGATAAAGAACGAAAGAATAAGAAGCTCAAAATAGGTATTTTCAACCGTTGGTGAGTTTTGTGTCGATCTTACGCCGTTCTTTGTTTTGTATACTCTATGAATAGGACTGCCATATCCGAACAAATCTTTAATTTTTTTCTTTTTTTCACCTTTAACTAAGTCTGATTCGAGGTGGTAGATAACAGCTGCAAGGCGTTTTATGAAATTGGGCGTATCCTCAGAAAAGCTTTGATGGCACCCCGCCTTGGATCGTAATAACCAATATTCACAGTATTTTATATTTCGAAGAAATACACCTTTTTCAGCTTCATTCAGATTTGCTTTTTCAAAGATTTCCTCTAATGAGGAATAGAGTGGTTTCTCCAGATCTATCTTTAATGACACTAAATCCATTAGTCACCTAGGCGGTTAACCGCCGCATTAACGGGCTGAAGCCACGCAGTGGCGGAAGTCCAAGACCTGCACAGCAGGGCTGAAAGTTGAATGCCTTGTTATACGTTAATGGCATGGCGATGTGCAAAAACTAATAAAGCGCTTCCCTAACTCTGTTACGCGGCTACCGTTACCTAATAAATCTAAACCTTGCCCCGACGTCATTGTGCTAAATATTGATTTGTCAGTACTTAGGAATCCGTATTGATAAAGCTCACCAAATGCAGACTTGATCACTTCAACATTTACACCAGGTATCGCAACAGGAAAAAACTGCGAAAAACCGCCCCTTATTGATTCTTGAGGTATGCTATTTTCATTTAAATACTGAACGGGTGAAAAAGTGAACTTGAGAAGACGCATGTGGAGAGGTGATAAGGTATTTACTAAGTTTATAAAATACTCTTTTTCATCATCTGGCAAATCACTACCAATAGCCGAGTTTACAAGTATTCCTCTGAATGCTTCTAACTTTTCCTTTTGATAGTTCTCAGCTGCGCCTCGGAAGCATTTCTCAAAGGTATAGGCGAAATTATCTGTAAAAATGGCGCTTTCATCGACCTTATCCTGAAGAGCTTCAAGATCAACTGCTACCCTTTCTGCAAAATCTTCAATACGCGATTGCTTTGAGTTAGGTATATAGTCTGTCATCAGGGACGCTATCCCGCCACAAAAAGGGGCTGTTGCTAGGCCCGCTTTAAGAACATTTAGAACATGGCCAGCAGGTGATGTGGTATTCCGCTCCGCAATAATATCGGATAACGATTTTGAATCATCTTCCATTGATAACTCTCCTTAACGTAAAATATTTTAATATTGAGACCCTGCAAGGTTTGGCTACCTTGCAAGCTTGGGCTACCTTGTAAGGTTGGAGGCGGACCATATATATCGACTGAGCAGGAAGTATCAGGCTCAAATTGCCAGACTGGCTGCTGCAAGAGCTGCCAAAGAGAGAAAACGGCTGAGTGCTGCTCTTCCTGATTATCCTCCAGACCTCCCTGATCTAAGGCGTATGATCGAAATTACGGATTACAATTCGGGTATGCCAACCACTTATGCCATCGAACTATACCGCAGTGATCGCATTGATTGCTATAAGGTCATAATCGACGGTAAATTCTGGAAGGAGCGGATTGGATGGAGTCGCATTCTTGAGGGCCTGAGAAAAGCCCTGCCACGGATTAGACAGCTAGATTAACCGTTGTTGGGTGACCGCTTTGGGCCGACTCTTGCCGCTGATGGCTTCCCGAGGCAGTGACCGCTGTGGAGAAGCAGACGTTAATTGCTGCTCAGGCGACACAAGCGCCGGGGATTTTTCTATTCAGGGATCGGAAAGAAGGCGTAGCAAAACTACAAGAAGAATCTTGGCGCGGAAATTTATAACTATTTGGCAATCTTATGCTGCATTTTAACGTGTAAACTTCTGATTTATTGAAGACGGTTATGCAGACTTAGGGTTCAAACGACAACTGACGCGTATTAAGTTTGCTGAGTTTCTGGCCAAGCAAAAACCTTCTCTCGTCGCTTTTGAAGCCTGCGCTATGGCCCACTATTGGGCTAGCTTCCACCCCCCTTTCCGCTTGCGTTCCTACAATGGGCAAGCCACAAGCCAATCACCCGGCCACTTTATTGGTAAGCCCGATAGACACTGGTCTTGTCGTTGTTTGACACCGCATAGACCTTAAACGCATCCTCTCTTGCACCCTCCCAGTCCATTCCAGGACCGCCAGAAGGCATACCCGGTACGGTTAGCATGCGGATATCGGAGTCACTGGCCAGTAACGCCTTGATATCCTGCGCCGGGACATGACCCTCGATCACCTTGCCGTTTACGACCGCCGTATGGCAGGACTCACCCTGTTTGGGTACGCCGTATTGCTGTTTGTAGGGCGCTACGTCGTCGACCTCAACAGAGTTCACCTCGAAGTTATGATCGCGCAAATGATCGATCCACCCCTTACAGCATCCGCAGCTGGCGTTGTGATAAACGGTGATCTGATGCACTGATTCGTCCCGATTTTCGAGCCATTTGGGATCGCCAGCCGTTGCCGATATTGGCGCACTAATCAGAAGAGCCAACAGGCTCGCGGCAATAAATGTATGCTTCATGATGTGACCTTCCTTATAAAATTTGAACAGTTCTCGCTTATCGCGCTGCGGGCAACGGGGTCAGGTCTTTGATTTATGACTTTTAATAACGCCCCTCACCGTTGAAAAAGGTAAACCCGCACCGCTTTCATAAGCCTTAATAAGGCATCGGCAGACTCCAATCGCAATGGTCTGGCCATTGAACATCTCCTTTCTTCCTAGAAAGTCCTATCCTAGATCATAAATCAAAGACCTGACCCCACTGCTGACCTTAGCCGGTTAATTGACTCCGACCCCTTTAGCCGACCCCTTTAGCCGGTTCAGTTCAGCCCAGTTCGGTAAAGGCGATAAATTCGACCCGGTCTCCCGGCTCGACCGTGACACCGGCGGGAATAATCGCGTAGCCGTCGGCCCAGGCCACCGAGGTCAATACGCCTGAGCTTTGATTCGCATAGGGCTGCAGCACGGTACCCTGAGCCGTCTCCTGCCGCTGCACCCGAATGTATTCCCGGCGGCGCTGAGGCCTGGAACGGCTAAAGTTAATCGGCAGACGCACACCCGGACGCAGCGGCGCGCTATCCCCCTGCATCTTTAACAGCACCGGTCGCGCCAACATCTGGAAGCAGAGCATCGCCGCGACCGGATTTCCCGGCAGACCGACAAAGGGCACGCCCTTGACCCGCCCAAAGGCCAGCGGCTTACCCGGTTTGATCGCCAGCTTCCACAGGCTGATCTCGCCCAGGGCTTCGACCGCAGGCTTAATATGATCCTCCTCACCCACGGAGACTCCGCCGCTGGTGATGATACAGTCGACATCCTCGGCAGCCGCAGCCAGCGCCCTGATCGTCGCCTCTAGGCTATCTTCGACCGTCCCCAGATCGACCCACTCCATGCCCAGCTGCTCTATCAGGCCAAGCAACAGGAAGCGATTGGAGTTATAGATCTGCCCCGGCAGGGCGACCTGACCCGGCTGAGCCAGCTCATCCCCGCTCGAGAGCACGGCAACCCGCTGTCGCTTATAACAGGGAAACGCTGCCACGCCGATACTGGCCAGCACCCCGAGGTGCTGCGGCTGCAACCGAACTCCGGCTGCCACCACCACCGCGCCGTTGGTGATATCCTGACCGCGACGCCGAATATGCTCACCCGGTGCCCTGTCGGTTGAGATGATGACAGCCTCGCCATCCGCCAGTGCGTGCTCCTGCATCACCACCGTATCGGCGCCTTCGGGAATAGTCGCGCCGGTGAAGATGCGCGCGACGGTTCCGGACTCTAATGGCACCGGGTCGACCCCCGCCGGAATACGCTGACTGACCCGCAACGGCTGGCCGTTGGCTGCCACCAGATCCGCCATCCGTACCGCGTAGCCATCCATGGCGCTATTATCATGAGGAGGCACATCCAGCCCGGCACACTGATCTTCGGCCAGCACCCGCCCCAGCGCCTGATTGAGAGACAACCGCTCGAGAGCCTGAGTCGGCGTGACCGATCCCAGCAGTTGCGCCAGCGCCTGCTCGAAAGGCATCAGCCCCGGTTGATCACAGCCTTCGACCTGAGGCTCTCCGCTCGTTGCTGCGCTCACTTACGCTCTCCTTTACGCTCTCCTTTACGCTCTCCTTTACGCTCTCCTTTACAGAAGCCGGTCCCTGTCATCGACAGCATCTCGACGAAGTTACAGGGTTTATGCCGGGCATCCAGCTGCTCTTTGATAATGCTGTCCCAAGCCAGCCGGCAGGCACCGGTCGAGCCGGGCATACAAAAAATAGCGGTGCGGTTGGCCACCCCTGCCACGGCTCGGGACTGCACCGTAGAGGAGCCGATTTGCGCAAAGGAGAGCTGCCGAAACAGCTCGCCATAGCCTTCGATCTGTTTATCAAACAACGGCAGAACGGCCTCGGGCGTGGTGTCTCTAGCCGTAAAACCGGTGCCTCCGGTGATCAACACCGCCTGAATAGCGGGATCCGCGATCCATTGCGATACCTGCGCCCGCAGCAGATAGATATCATCTTTAATGATGGCGCGATCGCCAAGCTGATGCCCCTCCGCTTCCAGACGCTCGACCAACACATCACCGGAGGTATCGTTGTCCGGAGTGCGGGTATCAGACAGGGTCAAGACCGCAATATTAAGCGCTACAAAGTCGGTATTCGCGTGATCAGCCATTCTTGTCTCCAAAACTCTCTTCTCATAGTGAGGCCAGCGGCGGCTCAGGATCCGCACCGCTGTAAATTATTGAGCGATTGTGTCAGCCCGGTATCTCGATAACAATGCTTAATCAGCGCGCGGCTGGGGTTGCATCCCAGCCTCCGGAACTGCCAGCCTCTCTCTCGCTTTCAAGGTTAAGAACACATGTATCAACTCTGCCACATCGATGCCATCCCCGAGGGCCAAAGCAAGGGACTCCTCTGGGGCCAACAGACCCTGATCGCGGTTAAACGCCAGGGGCAACTCTACCTCTACCGCAACCGCTGCCCCCATAGGGGGATCCCGCTGGAGTGGCTACCCGACCAGTTTCTGGATCTTGAGCGCCAATTTATTCAATGCTCGACGCATGGCGCACTGTTCACCCTAGAGTCCGGCCTGTGCATTCAAGGCCCTTGTCAGGGTCTGTCACTCGAACCCATCGACTATACTCTGATCGCCAAGGAGGTATGGATCTCTGAGATGCCGGTGCCAACCATTGACGCCGACGACTAGCCTCAGGGAATGCGACGCCTTAATCGAGCGGATGCTAAGACTCAGATCACCCAAACCGTCAAACCCTATTAATAGACGGCTTTTTAACGATCAGGATAAATCAGGATAAATCAGGATATACAGTATGATAAAGCAATCATTCTGCAATACAGGCTGGCACATACCCCCGGTATCTGGTATTTTCTTGCGCCTGTTTCTGACAACCTCCAAGCTTCGCTCGGAACCGTCTTGCGGCACAAACCGGCGCCGTCACCTCAGGGTGATGTGTTAAATGGATTGATCGCGGTGACATCCGCGTGATCTTAGATATGAAGTGAGGCGTACAATGCCACAAACTAAAGAATCTTTACTCAAGCACTACCAGCCTTACCAGCCCAAGAAGGGCGAAGAATATATGAACGAAGCCCAACGGGAACACTTCAAAGATATTCTTAACGCCTGGAAACGGGAGCTGATGGACGAAGTTGACACGACCATCAAGCATATGAAGGAAGAAGCATCCAATTTTGCGGACCCGGCCGATCGTGCAAGCCAGGAAGAGGAGTTCAGTTTCGAACTTCGGACCCGTGATCGCGAGCGCAAGCTGACCAAGAAGATCAACGGCACCCTGGAGAAGATCGAGCAGGATGATTATGGCTACTGCGACTCCTGCGGCGTTGAGATCGGCATCCGCCGACTCGAAGCACGTCCGACCGCAACCCAGTGCATCGACTGCAAAACCCTGGCCGAAATCAAAGAGCGGCAACTGGGCAGTTAATTTGCGACCCCAGGCCTCGGCGTGCGCTGCAGTAGGCCCTGCAGCTGACCCGCCTCCTAGCCAGTGATGGCCGGGATCAGCAGTTACAGAGGTCGCTTTGCTCCTTCCCCCACAGGCGCCTTGCATTTTGGTTCCCTGCTGGCGGCTCTCGCTAGTTTTCTCGATGCCCGCGCCCATCAGGGCCGCTGGCTGCTCCGTATGGAAGATCTGGATCCGCCCCGAGAAATAAAGGGCGCCGCTGACCAGATCCTGCGCACCCTGGAAGGTTTTGGTTTCTACTGGGACGGACCGGTCCGCTACCAGAGCCAACACCTCGACCACTACGCACAGGCCGTGCACCAACTCCTTGAACAACAGAAAGCCTACGCTTGTTCCTGCTCACGTCAGCAACTCATGCAGCAGCGACAACGACAACAGGCGCCCTCTTCATGCTGCTCCTGCTCACGCCAGCAGATAGGGGATCAGCCCGCTGCGATTCGGGTCAGGGTTCAGGACGGCCTGACTGGCCTGATCGAATTTAACGATGGCATCCAGGGCAACTATCCACAACAGCCCAGACAACCGTTCCGCGAACCGGTCGGCGATTTTGTTATCCGCCGCAAGGATGGCTTTTATGCGTATCAGCTCGCGGTGGTGATCGATGATGCCGACCAGCAGATCAGCCATATAGTGCGCGGCTACGACCTGATCGACTCGACCCCGCGCCAGATCTACCTGCAACAACTCCTGCAACTCGCGACCCCGGAGTATGCTCACATACCCATCCTGGTCAACGACTCAGGACAAAAACTCAGCAAGCAGACCTTCGCCAGCGCTCTGGATCCCCGGCGCCCCGAGCCCTCGTTGTTTCAAGCCTTAACCCTGCTGGGGCACAGGCCTCCTGAAGATTTGCGAGCAGCCTCTACTCATGAGATGCTCGACTGGGGTGTTAACCATTGGCGCCGCTCCCGAGTGCCACAGCAACCCCAGCTTGCCGAATCGTTACTGGAGTCCTGAAATGTCGATGTACCGACTCATCGCAGTCATGATCCTGGCGGTCTATCTGCTATCCCCGAGGATGATTAAATTTTTGGCCTCCGCCGATCATCCCTGGTACAGCCCCTTCGTGATCTGGATGCTGCTGATTGCACTCACCGCCTGGTTCGAGCTAAAACGGAGCCGGGATGAGCTTTAGTCTCGGCTTGCTGTACAGCCTGGGTATAGGTTTCTTGCTGGCGCTGCTGGGCATCGCCTACGCCACCAACCGCAACTATATTTCCAAACGCATAGCACGACACCCTGCGACCTTTATCCTGGCACTGGGCGTGTATGCCAGCGCCTGGTCATTTTATGGCGCCATAGGACTGGCGCACGATTACGGCTATGCCTTTATGGCCTCCTATGTGGGGGCCTCGATCTCCTTTATTCTGGCGCCCATTATCCTGCTGCCGCTACTACGGATCACCAAATCCTACCAACTCAGCTCCATCGCCGACCTGTTTGCGTTCCGCTTTCGCAGTCAGCTGGCCGGAACCCTGGTCACGGTCATGATGCTCTTCGCCAGCTTGCCACTGATGTCGATGCAAATAAATGCCATAACCGACAGCACCCAGCTCCTGAGTGGCGCCTCAGACAGCAACGCCATAGCCCTGGTCTTCTGTGCCAGCATCGCCCTGTTCGCCGTCCTGTTCGGCTCGCGCCATCCGTCGATTCGACATCATACCGCAGGTCTGGTGGTGGCGATGGCGGCGGGAGGATTGGTCAAGCTGCTGGCGCTCTGCACCCTGGCGTTGTTCGCTATTTATGGCGTCTTCGGCGGCAACACGCAGATGGAAGCCTGGCTGGTCGAGCACAGCACTCGACCCGGCTCGCTCAACCAACCCATAGAAGGCGACTATTGGCGCACCCTGCTGCTGGGTTTTATGACCTCCGTGGTGATCATGCCGCATATGTTTCACCTGCTGTTCAACGAAAACAGCGACAGCCGCGTCCTGAGCAAGGCCAGCTGGGGGTTTCCACTGCTGATGCTGCTGCTGTCGATCGCCATACCACCGATTCTATGGGCTGGACTGGCACTCGATATCGACGCTCGCCCCGAGTATTTTAGCCTGATGCTCGGGCACTACACCCAGACGCCTCTGCTTAGCCTGCTGGCGTATATCGGCGGCCTGGCCGCCGCGTGCGGGCTCCTGATCGTGACCACGATTGCGCTCGCCGGGATGGCCCTCAACCACCTGATCCTGCCGTTCCTGCCGCTACAGAGCAGCAACCATCTGTACCCTAAGCTGGTCTGGAGCCGGCGCCTGCTGATCGTCCTGATCACCCTGCTCGGCTATCTGTTTTTTTATATCACCAATGCCCAGACCGCCCTTTATCAGATGGGGCTGATCGCCTTTATCGCGTTTCTGCAGTTCCTGCCCGGGTTGCTCGCGACCCTGTTCTGGCCTGGAGGCACCCGCAAGGGCTTTATTTTTGGACTGAGCGCGGGCATGACCATCTGGCTGATATCGATGCTGGGACCGCTAATGCCTCAATCCCAGCTGTTCGCCACCATGCTCCAGCTCACCAGCGGCAGCTGGCATGAGGTCGCCACCCTGGCTCTGGCCGTCAACGTCCTCATCTTCGTCATGCTCTCAACCCTGGAAAAAGCCAGCAGCGACGAACAGCTCGCCGCCAACTCCTGCATCCTCAGCGCCCTGCACCGCCCACAGAGTGAACGCGCTCCGCTCGCAGATATTACCACCCTGATTAACCGGCTCGCCGTGCGTCTCGGACAGGAGAGCGCCCGGCGCGAAGTCAAGCTGGCGCTGCAACAACTCCAGCTCGATGCCTCCGAGACCCGTCCTCAGGCGCTAGAACAACTCCAGGATCAACTGGAGATCAACCTCTCTGCGCTACTCGGTCCGGTCGAGGCGATATCGCTGCTAAGCCTAGAACATACCCCCAGCGACAGCTTCCGCCGTCGGGACATCCACCTGCTGGAAAGCCACCTAGAGGAATCTCAAGATCAACTCTCCGGACTGGCCGCAGAGCTGGACGAACTGCGGCGCCTGCATCGCACGACCCTGCAGCGCCTGCCGATCGGCGTCTGCTCTCTGGGTGAAACGGGCCAGGTGCTGCTATGGAACGCCGAGCTGGAACATTTTACCGGCGTTGCCGGCGCTCAGGTGCTCGGCCAGCGCCTCGATGCGCTGCCCACGCCCTGGCGCGAACTCCTGAGCCGTTTCGCCCATAAGGCTGATCTCAGCTGCCCCAATCAGCGCCTGACCATCGACGGCCAGCCACGCTTTTTCAGCCTCCACAAGGCAACTCTGACCGAACAACAGCAGCCTCCGGGTCAAAGCCACGCCCATGCCCATCAGGTATTACTACTAGAAGACCAGACCGAAACCCAGTTGCTGGCCGACGAACTGGCCCACAGCGAGCGCCTGGCCTCCATCGGCCGATTGGCTGCCGGGGTCGCGCATGAGATCGGCAACCCGATCACCGGTATCGCCTGCCTGGCACAAAACCTCAGCTTCGAAACCGATCCGGCAGAGCTCCAGCAGACGAGTATCCAGATCCTGGAACAGACCGAGCGGGTCGATACCATTCTTAAATCACTGATGAATTTCGCCCATGGCGGCGATACCTACCGACCCGAATCGCAACAACTCCTCAGACCCTACGACTGCGTCAAACAGGCGATCGAACTGGTGCGCCTGGATCCACGGCGTAAACAACGTAACTACCTGAACCTCTGCGACCACCAGCTGCAGCTTCAGGGTGATCCCCAGCGATTGCTGCAGGTCATCGTCAACCTGCTCAATAACGCGGCAGATGCCTCCGAGCCCGGCACCTCCGTGCGCATCCAAAGCTACGAAACCGATGCCAGTGTCCTGATCCATATCGAAGACCAGGGCAGCGGCATCCCCGAAGCGCTGCAAAAACGGCTGTTTGAACCTTTCTTCACCACCAAAGAACCCGGCCAGGGCACCGGCCTGGGATTATCGCTGATCTATAGCATTATCCAGGAACATTACGGCAGCGTGCAGATTGAAAGTCCGGCCGATGTTACGGAGAATAGCGGCACTCGAGTCATACTGACCCTCCCGAGGATCACAACCTCTCCTTTCAGTGACAGAGACAGAAGCAGCCCTACAGGAATCATCTCCTGAGCCTCCCGAGGATCACCACTCCTCCTTTCAGTGACAGAGACCGCATTACATGAGTCATATCCTGATCGTCGAAGACGAAGATATCATCCGCACCGCACTGCAGAAGTTTCTGGAGCGCAACGACTACCAGGTAAGGAGTGCTGATTCTGTAGACCAGGCCTTGCCGCTGTTAGAGCAGCAGCGTTTCGATCTGATTATTAGCGACCTACGCCTGCCGGGCCGTCCCGGTACCGACCTGATCTCAGAGGCCGGCACCACCCCGGTGCTGATTATGACCAGCTACGCCAGCATGCGCTCGGCCGTGGATGCGATGAAGCTGGGGGCGGTCGATTACATCGCCAAGCCCTTCAACCACGATGAGATGCTACTGAGTATCAGCGCTATTCTCAGCCAGTACGCCAGCCCCCCCGCCGTAATAGAAACCACCGAAGCCCCGAACGCCGAACCTGCTACGTCCTGCTATATGATCGGTCAAAGCCCGCCGATGCTGGAGCTGTTCTCGCGCATCCGCAAAGTCGCCCGGACCGACGCCACAGTATTGATCCAGGGCGAGTCAGGGACCGGTAAAGAGCTGGCGGCACACTCGATCCATCAGCAAGGCTTGCGGGCATTGGCACCGATGATCTCCGTCAATTGCGCGGCCATTCCGGAAAGCCTGATCGAATCCGAGCTGTTCGGCCACGAAAAGGGGGCCTTCACGGGCGCCGTCAGCACCCATCATGGCCTGATCGAGGCGGCTAACGGCGGCACCCTGTTTCTGGATGAGATTGGTGAACTGCCACTCGAGACTCAGGCCCGGCTGTTACGCGTGTTGCAGGAGGGCGAAATTCGGCGGGTCGGATCGGTGCAGTCGATGAAGGTAGACATTCGCCTTATCGCCGCCACCCATCGCGACCTCAAGGCGATGACCCGTAGCGGTCAGTTCCGCGAAGACCTGTTCTATCGCCTCTATATTATGGAGATCGCCATGCCGCCGCTCCGCGAGCGCGGCGAGGATATCATCGAACTGGCAGAAAAGTTTCTCAGCAAAGCCTGCGAACGCATGGCAACCCCACAGATGTGCCTGTCCGTTCCGGCCCGCAACCTGATGCTCAACTACCGCTGGTCAGGCAACGTTCGTGAACTGCAAAACGCGATAGAGCGGGCGGTCATCCTCAACGAAACCGAGCTTATTTCAGTCGATCTGCTGGGACTGGACTCCCACCCCAGCGCTCAGCTTGGCCACGCCAATGCGGTGACAGACACGGCGATGGGGAGCGCGGCCAGCGAGCCGCAAAACTATCGTGCAGAGACGCTGTCACCGGCACTATCACTTGAAGATTACTTTCAGCGTTTTGTCTTAGAACATCAACAACAGATGACCGAAACCGAGCTAGCAAAACGGCTGGGTGTGAGTCGAAAAACACTCTGGGAACGGCGCCAGCGCTTAGGCATTCCCCGTAAACAAAAACAATAGGGTGTCTCTGTGGGTAGCCGTCAAACGCTCCTGCATTGACGGCACTCGCTACGTCCCTGTAGTTCGGGCTTCAGTCTGAGGGCTGTGTTGTTTGTAGGTTAGGCTTCAGCCTGACAATGACAGCGCCATGCTAGCCTTGTCGGACTACATTCCACCTACAAAAAACCAACCTACAGGGTGCCTGTTGTTAGAATTGTCGGACTACATTCAACCCACGGGAATTTCTACATAGCCCTTATCGACACGTGAACTCTCCCTAGAAAATTCAATTCCCCTCTGGCATTTGCTCACAACGCCTCGAGTGCTATCATTGCACACCTTCTTATTTAGATGTTAAGCGTTAAAAACTCATGGATTCTAATTCTTTAGGCGTAATTATTGCGCTACTACCCTGGGTCGTCATCGGCTGGCTGTATTTTTCTGGAAGCCGCACACCCGGACAACATCAAACCTCGGCACGCCAGGGCGACACTATCGACACCCGCGGTCCGGCCATTATTCCACGGTCACAGCATTACGTGACCCGCAAGGAGATCAGTGACAATGCTCTGAAAGTGCTCTATCGCCTCAAAGATGCCGGCTATGAAAGCTACCTGGTAGGCGGCTGCGTGCGCGATATCGAGCTCGGCATGCATCCTAAAGACTTCGATGTCTCCACCGCGGCCCATCCGGAGGAGGTCCATGACCTGTTTCGCAATTCACGCCTGATCGGGCGACGCTTTAAGCTGGTCCACGTCCGTTTTGGACGCGAAATCATCGAGGTCGCCACCTTCCGAGCCAGCCACAAGGCGACTCATAACGATGCCGAGCAGCATGGCAGACAAAACGATGGCGGCATGATCCTCAGAGACAATGTCTACGGCACTGTCGAAGAAGATGCCATGCGCCGCGATTTTACGGTCAACGCCCTCTACTACACCATCAACGATTTTAGTGTTCACGATTACGCCGGTGGCTGGGATGACCTGGATAAAGAGACGCTGCGGATGATCGGCGACCCTGAGGCCCGTTACCGCGAAGATCCGGTGCGGATGCTGCGGGCGGTACGTTTCGCCGCTAAGCTGGATTTTAGTATCGAGCCAAACACCGAAGCACCTATCCCGCAGCTGGCCCATCTGTTGCGCGATATACCTGCGGCGCGCTTATTTGAAGAGGTTCTCAAGCTGCTCATGTCGGGCCAGGGTGAAACCACCTTCCTCAAGTTACGTCATTACCGGCTGTTTGAACCGCTATTTCCCACGACCCATAAGCGGCTGCAGCAACCCGATGGCCCCCAGGCTGAGCAACTGATTATTCAGGCGCTGCGCAGCACCGATGCCCGCATCGAACAGGGCAAGAGTGTCACCCCGGCCTTTCTCTATGCCGCGATGCTCTGGTACCCGCTGCTGGACAGCTTAGAACGTCTCAAGCAGCAGGGTGTCCCTCCGATTCCGGCATTGCATCAGGCGGCACTGGAGATCCATCAGCTGCAGTCACGCGCCTCCTCGATCCCGCGCCGCTTCTCCGGCCAGATGCGTGATATCTGGGAGCTGCAATACCGCTTGCCGCGCCGCAACGGTCATCGCGCCGAACAGCTGCTTGAGCATCCCAACTTTCGCGCGGCCTATGACTTCCTGTTGATGCGCGAAGCCAGCGGCGAAGATCTGGATGATCTGGGCCAATGGTGGACCGATTACCAACAGGCCCATGCCGAGCAACGCGAACTGATGGTCGCCGAGCTGGGTAGCGGCCCAAGCCGCAAACGCAGCAACAGCAAGCGTCGCGTCCGCCGCAAGCCCTAACATGGCTGATAACCTGATCGACCCAGCGATCGACCCAGCGATCGACCCAGCGATCGATTCGGCTCTTGATCAATTGCTGCCCCAGGCGATCGATCTGTATATCGGCCTGGGGAGCAACCTGGAAGACCCGCTGCAACAGGTCCGTCAGGCACTGATCGAACTCGGCCAACTTCCCTACAGCGAACTGATCCGGCATTCGCGACTCTATCGGAGTGATCCTGTAGGTCCGGCGGGCCAGCCCGACTATATCAATGCCGTCGCCCACCTACGCACTCGACTGCCACCGGAAACGATGCTCGATCAACTCCAGGCACTGGAGCGCCAGCACCACCGCGTGCGCATCCAGCACTGGGGCGCGCGCACTCTGGACCTGGACATCCTGGTCTTCGGTGACCTGCAGATCCAGAGCGC
The DNA here is from genome assembly GCA_047622605.1 of Motiliproteus sp. Taxonomy (GTDB): domain Bacteria; phylum Pseudomonadota; class Gammaproteobacteria; order Pseudomonadales; family Balneatricaceae; genus Motiliproteus. The sequence goes on from JBLHND010000007.1 coordinate 22,426, forward strand.
GCGACTCAGCGTTCCTCATCCCTATATGGCCGAGCGCAGCTTCGTCCTCTACCCCTTACAGGAGATAGCCCCGGCGCTACGACTCCCCAATGGCGACAGCCTCACCCAACTAATGGCCCACTGCGAAAGGGGCACTCTCGCCCCCGTACAGGTATAATCGGCCCATCGCCGCTCTCGGCTCCACGACTTGAACGACAATTACTATGAAAAACATCAACTTAAACACCTTGTCCCAGATGAAACGAGACGGCAGCAAGTTCTCTTGCCTGACCGCCTATGACGCCTGCTTTTCGCAACTGGTCAGCGAAGCCGGAACCGAAGTGATCCTGGTCGGCGATTCTCTGGGAATGGTACTGCAGGGCAACGACAGCACCCTCCCCGTCAGCATCGAAGAGATGGTTTACCACACCGCCTGCGTCAGCCGCGGCAACAGGGGCGCCCTGATCATGGCCGACCTGCCCTTTATGAGCTACGCCACCCCAGCGCAGGCGATGCAGAGCGCGGCGGCATTAATGCAAGCAGGCGCACACCTGATTAAACTCGAAGGGGCTGGCTGGCTGGCCGAGACCATCAGCCTCCTCCGCGAGCGCGGCATCCCGGTATGCGCTCATCTGGGCCTCACCCCGCAGTCGGTCAATATGCTCGGCGGTTACCGAGTCCAGGGCCGTTCCGAGGATGCCGCCACCACCCTGCTCGCAGACGCCAAGCTCCTGGAGCAAGCAGGCGCGGCTATGCTGCTGCTCGAATGCGTTCCCTCACCGCTGGCTAAGGCGCTGACGTTGGCGGCCGAGGTCCCGGTGATTGGCATAGGCGCGGGCGCAGATACCGATGCCCAGGTCCTGGTCTTACACGATATTCTCAACATCACCCCTGGGCGCAAGCCCCGTTTTGTCAAAGACTTTATGGCCGAAGCCGACAGCATCCAGGGCGCTGTCCAGGCCTATGTTCAGGCAGTACACAGCCAGACCTTCCCACAGCCTGAGCACGGTTTCGAAACATGATGCTAACTGTCCATACCATCCAGGAATTACGCCAGCAGCTGAATGCGGCGCGGCGCGCGGGTAAAAAAATCGCCTTTGTACCCACCATGGGCAACCTACATCGCGGCCATATGAGCCTCATCGAAGAGGCCGTCCGCCAGGCGGATCTGGTGGTCGCCAGTATTTTTGTTAATCCGCTGCAATTTGGTGCCAACGAAGATCTGGACAGCTACCCGCGCACCCTGGAAAAAGATCAAAGCAAGCTCGAGTTCTATGGCTGCAACCTGCTGTTTGCCCCCTCAGCACATGAGATGTACCCGCGCGGCAGCGAGATCCGGACGGTGGTCGGCGTCCGTTCGCTCTCTGACCTGCACTGTGGTGACAGCCGCCCGACCCACTTTCGCGGGGTCGCTACCGTCGTGACCAAACTCTTCGGCATCGTGCAGCCAGATTGCGCGGTCTTCGGTAAAAAAGACTATCAACAGCTGGCGGTGATTCAGCAGCTGACCGAAGACCTGAGCCTGCCCGTTGAGATCATCGGGGTCGCGACCGGCCGCGCCAACAGCGGACTGGCACTGAGTTCTCGTAATGGCTATCTGACGGAATCCGAGCTCACAATCGCGCCCATCCTTTACGACACCCTGCATGAACTCGCCACCCAACTCAAACAGGGTGAACGCACCTTTCAGGAACTCGAGGAGTACGCCAACCAACACCTGGAGAGCAACGGCTTTATCCGGGATTACATCCATATCTGCCGACAAAGCGATCTACGCCCGGCCGCCGAGGGCGACCATCTACTGGTCATCTTGGCGGCGGCCCATCTGGGCGCCGCCCGTCTTATCGACAACCTCGAAGTGATACTCAATTAGCCCTGCGAAAAGAGCCAAAGGGGGCAGGTCTTTCGAAATCACATTCTATGTGCGGCGAAAAGACCTGCCCCCTTCGCGTAGACTCCTTCGCGGGTTCAAATGTAGCCATCGACGCCTGGCTTAATTCATCCATTGATGTTGCCTTAGCTATGGACCAACGCTGAAATATGGCGCCTCGGTCCATGAGCGGTCGCTTCGGCTCTTCCTAAACGAAACAGCATCTGCACGGTATCAGTCGGCGTTATATCGAAATCTTGTTTGAATGCAGCCTGTAATGGCAGCATCTCCGAGTACTCCTGCAACACTTGGCTCATGGGATGTTGCGCTAGCCCCATCGCGGTGGTCTTGAGGTTGATGCGGCAGTAATCTCTTCCCACTTTAACTTGATCGAGACGGCTATTGGTCGACGTTGAAATCCAGGCGAAGGTCGCTGTTGAGGCAGCGGTAACCCGAGTCATCTTCACCGCTTGTGCACCGAAGTCGAAAGGATCTTTTTCAACCCGCTCCCGCGATAGCAATATGTTTTCTAATACAAATTTTTTAATCCCGCTGACACCCGCCTGAGAGACCCCAAACCCGTCCCGGTACTTTCTAACTTCTTCCTCATTAAAGCGGAACATGGCGATGGTTTCATGATCGCGCGCTTGATCCCCTACTTCGATCTGCATGGCATCCGTCAGTATGTGTGCTAAACGCTGCTTGGTCTCAGTCGACTGAACAATGGTTAGGGGGGAGGTGTTTTCCTGACCATGAAAATCATACAACGTATCGATTTCTGATTGAGTTAACCGGCGGTTATCGTATTCCCGCTTATTGGAGTGTCGGGTTAATAAATGGGCGAACAGTGGATCGGGAGTGAGCCCCGGGCTTGCGATCAGTTCTATGGATGCGACCGGTTTATTGAGCAGTTCCGTGTTGCTATACAGGCCTTGGGGGAAGTAGTCGATGCGGGCCTCATGGCCGAGTCCAGTCGCGGCTATGGCCAGGGTTTCCAGGAACGTCCCTTGCCCTATATGTATCTGTCGGTAAAAGGGGTCAGTGGCTGGCAACAACCGTTCTTGATCGACATAGAGGTCAACGCTGCGGGGGCCTGTAAGATGGATGATCCAGGGTTGTTTATTATGGGGATTAGGACAAAGAATGGCGTAGGCCAAAACCTGCATGCGAATATCTTTTTCCGCTGGATCCGGGCCGTCCCAACCAAAGTTCAATGTCGGCTCAGCAGCGCCGCAACCCACGATAGTACTGCTAAGGGTCATGGATCCGAGGCCCAGACCAAAAACCTGAATAAAGTGTCGGCGGTTCATAAGATGCTCCTGAATATTAACATTCCAAGGAATCTATAGTATATTCCTTAGAATTAGTTCGCAAGTAGATTTTATAGGGTGGTGGGAAACGTCTTGGAAAAGAGAGCGCAGACAGAAGTTCGACTGATGGTATTGCTCGGTATTATTCGGCAATTGATGGCAACCCGTGAAGCGAAACTGTTTGCAGGGATGTCACTGAACCCTTCCCAGTTCGGGGTGTTGAATCACTTTACCCATACCCCACAGCGAAGCTGGACAGTGACTGAACTGGCTGAAGTAATGGAGATTAACCAGCCGGGCATCACTAAAATAATCACCACTCTGCTTGATCGGGGGCTGCTGAAAGCACGCAGCGATACTGAGGATAAACGCAGGCGACACCTGCAAATCACTAACCAGGGACTCAAGCTTTGTGAAGACATCCTAGGGACCCTGCTCCCTGATATTGCTCATACATTTGGAAGCTGGGAAGATTCGGAGTTATCGCAAATGCATGGCCAGATGGACAAACTAATGCACTGGCTTGATGAGCATCGCGACGATGTCATGCGGACCTGACAGACATATTTATAGGTATGCAGTGCCTTCTAGGATCAAACCACTACAGGCCGTTCAATGCTCCTGCATGAACGGCACGCCCCACGTCCCACGTCCCACGTCCCTGTGAGTTGGGAGTTGGGAGTTGGGAGTTGGGAGTTGGGCGTCATTCTGCTGCTACGGTTTCCGATTCAAGCCTTTCAAGAGACGACCTGATTACCCTCGAAACTCAGAACCCTAGGCTGGGATGCATCCCGGCCTAGGGTTCTGATAATGACAGAGGCTAACAGTACGCCTGTATCGCGCGAATAATCAGGTAAGGACCTGCGCCCGCGCCCATCAATGCATAGCGGAGGCCGCAGTAGAAACCAGCTAGCGTGGCTGACTCAAGCGGTCAAGCATCGCCTTGACTGCTGCCATCTGCGGTGCTTTTTTGCTGTAGAAATTGGGCAGGAACGGGTCGGGGCTGGAGTAGCCCCAGAAATCCCAGCATCCCTCGGGATTGAGGGGAATCAATTTGCTGGCCTGGACCTGCGGATACAGCACAATGATGTTGTTGGTATCGGCCATTTCATTGTAGCCCGTGGTTGTGTAAAACAGATTGCCGATCTTGGCGGCACCCTGTTCGCATCCGTGGAAGGCGACATGCACCCTGCACGTCTCGGTATCGCAGGATTTTGGCACAAAGGCGTAAGCGGCATCACTCATACTGGTGATCGGCGAGTTTTCGAATTCATGCTGATCGAACTGAATAATTTTTCCGCTCAGCACGGTCGCCGGCGGATTCAGCGGGCCGTAGATGTGCTCCAGGATCACCTGCGACTGGGTGATGTCGCAATCATTGATGTACGGCGCCGCCGTCACATCGCAGGCGTCATCCTGGCTGTTGCTGGTTATGATCGCATGGCCGGCATCGACGTTGGTCACATATTTGATGTTCTTTTCCGGGACACCCGCCAAGGTGTAAAAAGCGGCAGTCTGATCGACGACGGCGGTCGTCACCGTCTGGTCGCTCTGTCCGCTGAACAGATAGGCCTTTTGCGTCTTCAGGTTCTCGGTATCGTCTATCAATCCGTGTTCCGCAAAGATCTTCGCCGTCGATAGCAATTCTGACGCATCCGGCGGTGACATACCCACTCGCTGCGGATTCATACAGACCGTGGTGGCAGTGAACATCGGGGCTATAAACGGGTGCGAGCCTGCACAATAGAAAGGGCCGCCAGCAATGATCCCGGCACCCACCGTGATACTGGAAAATGCGACCTGGAATTGCGCGGCCATAAAGGCGCCCGATGACAGACCGGATACCGAGGTCTGGGTCAGATCTGTTTGATAGGATGGCAGTTTGACCGTCTGAGCCTGTGCAACAGAAACCATGCTAAGTAAAGCAAGCAGCCCGATACCCTTGCCTAATGAGGCGATGATGGGACGTTTCATCAGCACTCTCCGAAAAAAATTGAAGATGAAGTGTAATCTTTTCCAAAAATCTTATTATAAATCGCCTCACCCGTTACACGGGCTCCCCCGGTGAACAATGCAACTCTGCTCATATATATATTCCCTATAAGATAACTTAAAAATTTAAATGAAATACCGCACAAACCTGTGCTCAATATATATAGTTCAAAACGTGTACTTCAGCAATACGACATTAATCGTACCTTCGGTATCCAGGTATAATTTAATCAATACAGACCAGCAACCCTCCCCCGACAAAGATAGCGACTAAGAAACGTGTATATTTAAATAGAGGCCAAGCCGATGTCTGTTGATCTTGAATAATCCATCAGACCGCCTAACAAGGTAGCTAACATCATGACGGGTGATGACAATTTAACGATTCATAAAAAGTAAATTAAGTCTGCCTGGAGTGGCCCGATGAGCGTCATTGAAATGCTGAACGTGCCCGCTAAAGCTGTTGAGCAACGATCCGAGGCCCAATCTTGCGGGCCGGAATCTTAGAACACTAAGACTTAAATGAACGGAAGAGACGTGCATCCTCATCTCGATGAGATGCCACTACAATCCGTTCAAACATGGGCATAAGGGGGCGTGCCATCGATTGGCCGTATTCTTTACTTCAGCGTTAGCGCGCGAGGCCTTTCTCCGGTAAACAGGGCAGTGTCTTTGGACACCGGCTGATTTAGCGATGGATGAATGCGGGTAGATCGCTGGTAGATCGCTGGTAGATGGCTGGTAGATGGCTGGGAGTGCATCCCAGCCTACAATCCAAATAAAGAGAGCGTCTAAAAGTACGCCTGCATCGCGCGGATAATATCCAGTCGCACCGGCAGGATCGCGGTGCCCTCAGCGAGTTCGCTGCGCAGCTGCAGCCGGTCTAACTCAACCCGTTGCAGCACTCCTTCGATCCGCCGGCCATTGAGGGTCGTCAAGCGCAGTGGCGCACCCAGTAAGCCTGGCAACGCCCTAATCGATACCGGTTTATAGGCTGGCTGATAGCCCTGCGCCGGTCGTAACTCCGGCTGTAACAGAGAGGGCCGCGGCGCCGCGCTGATCGTCGCTCGATCCGGTTTAACGAGCCGCACCTTCGCGGGCGGCTCCAGCCCTTTTTTCTCAGGTCCTTTTTTCTCAGGTCCTTTGTTCTCAGGACCTGAGTCATTCGGCAACACGCGATCAGTCAGGGCGGGGGTAAGCGCCGCGCTGCGCACCTCTGGGGCCGTTTCTTCCGCCGTGTGGGCTCTTGTATCGGGCTGCCAGGTCAGACCCTGATGATCGGCCTCCGGGGTATTCAAGCCGATACGCACCCCAAACTGCCCCCAGCTGACGGGCGAGCGGGCTAATTCGAGCAGGTCCACGGCCTTGGCCGCACTGAGTTGCAGACTTAACCGCAGCGGTAGAAACAGGTAATCCTGATAGGCCAGCTCCAGCTCGGTCGATGCCAACCAGCCTTGCCGAGAGAGTCGCTGCCTGAGCTGGTCGGCTTGCCTCGCAACATAGACCCCTTCGACCAGGCCGGAACGTCCGGTGGCACCGCAGTCGTACAGCAGAGCCGTCTGCGCACCCTGGTTGATATACTGGAGCGCGGCACCACCCAGGCCGATCCTATCGAGAGCGCTCAGACGCAGCTGCGGCGCCCGGACATCCAGGTCTGCATTGAAGACCAGGCGGTAGCGCTCCGGCGCGCCTAATTCGAGCCGCGCGTTGAGGTATTCTGTCTGGGTATCGAAACGGTACTCTAGGTTGCCGGTAACCAGGCTACCGCTAAAGAGCGCCTTACCCTCGGTCTCGGGGGCTGCGCGCAGTACTGCGGGTCGAAAGCAACCCAGCACCCTCAGGGTTGCGTTCACAGGCAGCACTGAGGCGTTACTCAGACGCGCCAACGCCTGCTCGGTCAGGGTAAATTCAATCCGCAGCGCGCCGGGCAGTTGCCCCTGATCCAGAGCCTGGGCCATGGTAGAAAGCTCGCGCCAGCGACTGTTGACCAGGCCCAGACTCTGGAACCGAACGGCTGCCTTCATCCCGGGAAGCCGCAGGGTCGCACCCTCAATAGCGACGTCACCATCGAACCGACTGTCGATCTGATCGAACCTGAACTCGACCCCAGCGGGCAGGGTAGCGATCAGACTATCGAGCACCGCGACTGCAGTTCGATGCAGGTAGAGCTGAGCGCCGGCATAGACCAACAATGGCAGCAGCAACGGCAGCAGCTTCGCCGTGCGGGCGCAGCCCAGCCACAGCCGGCTGCGGGCCGCCAGCCTGAGATACCCTCCGCTCAGACTGAGTGCAATCTTGTTGACCAATGCCATCGCGTTCATTTGATTTTACTGCCTGTCCCGTCTGCCTAACCCAAGGCATTGATCAACAATGAGAAAGATCATAACACTTTAGGCGCAGATCCTATATTCAGCCGCGGGTTGCATAAACCGCTGCGAATACAACACAATGGGAGTTCAGTATGCCCTACCGAGCAGCAGCACTATGGACCACAAGGCTCTACGCCAATTTCTAGCCCTGGCTGAAACGCTCCATTTTGGTCGCGCCAGCGAACTGGCTCATGTCAGCCCATCCACCCTCAGCAGGGCGATTAAACAGCTGGAGCTGAGGGTCGGTGTTGAGTTGTTCTTGCGAGATAATCGCCGCGTCAGCCTGACGCGAGAGGGCGAGCTGTTTCTTGATTATGCCCGTGAGGCGCTGACCCAGTGGGAGCTATTACGACGCCGGCTCAGTGGCGACAGCGGTGAACTTCAGGGCGAGATCGGTATTTACTGCTCGGTGACTGCCAGCTATAGCTTTCTTTATGAGCTGCTCAGTGCCTTCCGCCGCAACCACCCTCGCATCGAGATAAAACTCCACACCGGCGATCCAGAGTCGGCCATCGGCCGGGTCCAGAGTGGTGTCGAGGAGCTGACCATCGCGGCACGACCCGATACTCTGCCGGCAGGGTTGGCGTTTAAGCATATCGCCACCTCCGCGCTGGTCTTTATCGCGCCGGTCAGAGACCCTGGTGTCGAGCCGATAGAGATCCCCGGCAGCAACCAGGAATGGGCCAATACCCCGATGATCCTATCTGAGTCGGGACTGGCGCGCAAAAGGGTCAACCAGTGGTTCAAACACAAACGCATTAAACCCAAGATCTACGCCCAAGTAGCCGGCCACGAAGCGATAGTCAGCATGGTCAGCCTGGGGTTCGGCGTGGGTGTGGTGCCCAAGATCGTGCTGGACAACAGCCCGCTGGCGCAGCAAGTCCGGATCCTCGCCATCCAACCGGAGCTGGAGGCTTACCAGGTCGGCCTGTTCGCGCTGGAGAAAAAACTCAAGAATCCCCTAATCCAGGCCTTCTGGTCGTCGGTCTCCCAGACCACGACCCTGTAGGCTGGGCTTCAGCCCGACGCTGGCCACCGCGTGCCCGCATTGTCGAAACACCTCAGCGTTTGGGCAACGCCAGATAGCGATCGATTCCCTGAATCCGGTCTTCGGGGTGGTGATTGACATAGATCACCGCCGTCTCGCTGCCCGCGCAGATCTTTTCGATCAAGGCCAGCACCAGTTGGCGGTTCATATCATCGAGCCCCAGGCAGGGCTCATCAAGAATCAATAGCGGCGGGTGTTTGACCATCGCCCGGGCGATCAGCAGCAGGCGCTGGTCACCATAGGAGAGCTTGTTAAACGGCTGATCGGCCCGCCCACTCATCCCCAGTAGCGCCAGCCACTGGTCGGCAATCTCTCGCTGACGGTCGGTCGCCTTGCTGTACAGGCCGATGCTGTCATAGAAGCCGGAGATGATCACATTACGCAATCCGGTGCCGACCCGGTACTCCCACTGCAGGGCGGTGGAGACATAACCGATAAACTGCTTGATCTGCCAGATACTCTCGCCACTGCCACGCTGAAACCCGAACACCCGGATATCGTTGCTATAGCACTGCGGATGGTCGCCGGTAATCAGCGACAGCAGCCCGGTCTTACCGCAGCCGTTGGGCCCGCTGAGCTGCCAGTGCTGGTTCGGTTCGATGGTCCAGTCGAGCCGATCGATGATCGCAACATCCCCGTACTTGATACTGATGGCGCTGAGGCGCACCAGCGGCTGCGAGGGATCGAGCGCCGCAATCGCGGTGCCCGGGTCGGCGGGAGGCACCGCCAGCGCCGTGGTCTTGAGGTGCAACAGCTGATACAGCTCGGCATAGGCCCTGGCATCATCACGCCGCACCTGATGCCGCAACTCGCCCTGATCCATATAGGCGATGTCGGTGATAAAGTCAGGAAACTCATCGAAACGATTCAGCACCAGGATCATCGGCACCGTATCGATCAGCCCGGTAAGATGCTGCTGCAGCAGCGCCAGGGTAGCGACATCCAGGCCATCGAAGGGCTCGTCCAGTAGCAGCAGTTGCGGCTTGCTGGCCAGTGCCCGAATCAGCATCACCTTGCGTGACTCACCCGTGGAGAGCTTCCTGAAGGCCCGATCGAGCAGCCCGTCCAGACCGAACTTAGCGGCCAGCTCGGCCGCCAGTTCAGGATCGGCGCAGTCGTGGTACAGGATCTCGCGCACCGGGGTGCCCAGCGAGATCACATCGAGGATGTCGGCATCATCTTTCTTACGCTCCGCCTCGATCAGCTCGGCCTGGGCCTCAAACGACACCACCCCCACTCGAGCAGGCAGGCCGTCGATACGGCCCGACAGCCGCGTGCCGACACCGGCCAGCACCGCCGCCAACGCCGACTTACCCGCGCCATTGGTGCCGGTGATCACCCAATGCTGCGCGGACGTTATCTCCCAACTGATGTTATTAAGCTGAAAACGGTCGTCGAAGTTAACCGTTAGATTGTCGAGCCGGATCGCTGGAAGATGAGTCATGGCAGTTCGACCTATATTTAGAAGTTTCGCCGCTCCTGCGCATTGGCTACAGGGACGTAGCTCTGCCGTTGTTGTCGGGAACTGACAACGGCCCCCGCCCGCGGCATACGACCGCTAGGGACGGCGGAAGTGCAGTTTTTGCAGGAGCAAAAAACTGCACGTACGTCCTGTACATAAAAAAGCCAGGATCTAATCCTGGCTTTTAGAGGACGTTAGCGGCCTGCACGTTGATGCAAGCCGTGAACAGATCGCCTTAGACGATCTGTTTCATGTCCGCCATGTAACCGCGTAGCAGGCTACCGATCGCTTCGACCGGGTGGCTGCGCAGGGCACTGTTGACTTCAATCAGGCGGGCGTTATCCACACCTTGGTCGTCCAGCGCCAGACCACGACCGATGACATCGGTATCGATCTTCGTCATAAAGTCAGCCAGCAAGGGCAAACAGGCGTGGTTGTACAGGTAGCAACCGTACTCGGCGGTGTCAGAGATAGTAGCGTTCATCTCGTACAGCTTCTTGCGGGCGATGGTGTTGGCGATCAGTGGCGTCTCGTGCAGTGACTCGTAGTACGCAGAATCGGCGACGATGCCGGCAGAAGTCATGGTCTCGAACGCCAGCTCAACACCGGCTTTAACCATCGCCACCATGAGGATGCCGTGGTCGAAGTATTCCTGTTCGGAGATCTCGACATCGCCCGCCGGGGTCTTCTCGAAGGCGGTCTCGGCCGTCTCGGCGCGCCAGCCTAGCAGGTTGACATCATCGTTAGCCCAGTCTGCCATCATGGTGCGGGAGAAGGTGCCGTCGATGATATCGTCCTGGTGCTTGTTGTACAGCGGACGCATGATCAGTTTCAGCTCTTCGGCCAGATCGAACGCCTTGATCTTGGCTGGGTTAGACAGACGATCCAGCATGTTGGTCACGCCGCCGTATTTCAGCGCTTCGGTGATGGTTTCCCAGCCGTACTGAATCAGCTTGGAGGCATAACCCGCATCGACACCCTTGGCGATCATCTTATCGAAGCATAACAGCGAACCGGTCTGCAGCATGCCGCACAGAATGGTCTGCTCGCCCATCAGGTCAGATTTAACTTCGGCGATAAACGAAGACATCAGCACGCCTGCCTTATGACCGCCGGTACCGACCGCGTAGGCCTTGGCCAGCGCCAGACCCTGACCCTGGGGATCGTTAGCTTCGTGAACGGCGATCAGGGTCGGCACACCAAAACCACGCACGTATTCGGCCCGTACTTCAGAACCGGGGCACTTAGGAGCGACCATGATCACGGTCAGGTCATCACGGATCTTCATTCCCTCTTCGACGATGTTGAAACCGTGCGAATAGGAGAGGCAGGCGCCCTGCTTCATCAGCGGCATGATGGCCGTGATAACCGGCGTGTGCTGCTTATCGGGGGTCAGGTTCAGGACCACATCGGCGCTCGGAATCAATTCTTCGTAAGTACCGACGGTAAAGCCGTTCTCGGTCGCGTTCTTCCACGACTGGCGCTGCTCGTCGATCGCTGCCTGACGCAGCGTATAGGACACGTCCAGGCCACTGTCACGCAGGTTCAAGCCCTGATTCAGGCCCTGAGCACCGCAACCGATAATTACCAGTTTCTTGCCTTTAAGAGCCGTAACTCCGTCGCCGAACTCATCCAGGCCCATAAAACGGCACTTGGCCAGCTGCGCCAGTTGCTCACGCAGCGGCAAGGTGTTGAAGTAATTGTTAGCCATAATCGAAAATTCCGTGTGGTGATGTTTTAGCGCTGAGGCAAAACAGCACCTGTTCAGGGGGCGATTCTGAAGTCACCCTCAAAATCGAATGACGCTACTCTATCGAAGCCTGCACCTTTCGTAAATTGATATATACGCACTTTAGCGTTGCAGTTATTGCAATACAACCGGAGCCGTAGTGCGCTGACAGCGAGTCATACGCAGAGGCGGACACGAAGATCTCGGCGTTCGACAGGCTGCCAGGGGCTCAGTATCCTTAGCCCGTACTCCGACTGCTTTGGACGCCGTACAAACTCCTGCCACCCGCGGGTTAATCGTGCTAGTGTAGTGTGCTAGTGTGGCATTAGTGTGGCCGAAACGACCTCCTGGCCATCGAAAGCTGGCGGCTTCGCCTCAAGCGCCGGCCAGCACTTCTACCGATATTTATAGCGCATCAAATTTGATCAGATGATTCTCAACAATCACAAATCAGAGAATCTATCTGGGTATGTCCTGTAATGCTGGCGAGAACCGTCCGACCCCGCAACGCGCTTGCAGAGGCATAGCAACAGGCCAGTGTTTTCCCTGCCCGAGTACCCGAGGTAGTCATGTCCCTTATAAGCAACCGCGTTCGTAACTCCAGCACCCCCGGCCTGCTGGTAATGCTGTGCCTGCTAACCCTCTGCACACCCGCCCTGGCCGCCAAACGCATCACCTTTATCAATCCTGGCTTTGAAGCCGAGGGGTTCTGGATGAAGGTATCCGCCACCATGCAGGCGGCCGCCGACAGCCTCGGCTTTGAACTGGAGATCCTGTACTCCGACCGGCAGTGGCCGAAGATGGTGGAAAACGGCACCCGGGTGCTCGCCCGGGCCGAGCTGCCCGATTACCTGATTCTAGTTAACGAACACCAGCAGGCACCCGCGCTGCTGCAGCTAGCAGAGCAACGCGGAGTCAAGACCCTGCTCCTGCTTAACAGCCTGACTCCGGAACAAACCCAAACGCTGGGCCAACCACGCCAGGCGCTGAGCCACTGGCTGGGCAGCCTGACGCCCGACAATGAAATTGCCGGCTACCAGATCGCCACCTCTGTCATCGATAAAGCCACCCAGCTGGGACTCGCCAAGAAGGACCGGATCCACCTGCTTGCCCTGGCCGGTGATTTCAAGACCCCCGCCTCCCTCGGACGGCTTAAGGGCCTGCAACGCGCCCTTGAAGATCGCCCCAACGCCCTGCTTGAGCGCCGCTTCACCGTCAACTGGTCCCAAGACAAGGCTTATCGGCAGACTCAATTGTGGCTGCAGAGTCAAGGCCAGCTCGATGCGGTCTGGGCCGCCAACGACCCTATCGCCCTCGGGGCTATCAAGGCACTGCGTGAGGCCGGACGTACCCCCGGCAAAGATGTCAGCGTAGCCGGGCTGAACTGGTCCCCCGAGGCACTGCAGCTGGTCAAAAGCGGCGCCATGACCCTGACCCACGGGGGCCATTTCCTGGCGGGCGCCTGGAGTCTGGTGCTGCTGTACGATTATGATCAGGGACTCGACTTCGTCACGCCAGGCTCTGGCGCAGGCTCTGGGGCTGAGGTTCACTTTCCGATGACCGCGATCGATCAAACCAATGTTGGGGCTTACCTGAGTGCCCTGGGTGACGGCGACTGGAGCAAGATCGACTTCAAACGGTTCAGCCGTCAGCTCAATCCTCAACAACAGCCACAACGGGCAGGTTACGACTTTTCGATGGCCGCACTACTCCGAGCGGTTAAGGACTGAGCGCATGTCTATTATCGACCCCCCGCCCAGCCAGACCGAGCCGCCGCAGCTTACGCAGCGCCTAGCCTATCGCCAGGCCAAATGGGCGGTACTGCTGGCCTTCTCGCTCGGATTGTTCTTCAGCGGCCTACAGATCTACTGGGACTATCAGGCCCAGTCGCGATCATTTCAGAACGGGGTTACTGATCATCTCAGCACCCTGACGCAGCCGGCGACCGAGGCACTCTGGTACCTGAACGAGGATCTGGCCAAAGGGGTGATCGACGGCCTATTCGGCTTCGAGGCAGTAATCCAGGGCGCCATCGTCAACGAGGCCGGGTTTGTTCTGGCCAGCCAGAGCAAACCCTCCCATTCCCACCCCCACCCCCTCGCCTGGCTGATTGAGCTGCTGTTCGGCACGACCCGCCAAATCGAGCAACCGCTGGTGCTTGAGGAAGACGGGCAGCGCTCCCTGATCGGCCAACTACGGATCACGGTGGACCCTCACACCCACGGGATCGCCTTTGTTGACCGGGCGACCGCGACCCTGCTCACCGGACTGCTCCGCAACCTGATTCTGGCGATCGGCCTGATGCTGCTGTTCTACTATAACTTCACTCGCCAGATACTCGACATCTCCGCCTTTCTGACCCAACTGGACCCCTCCAACCCTCATACTCGACCCTTACTGACCCACAAGAACCACCGTCGCGACGAGCTTGGCCAGCTGGTGCGCGCCACCAACTCGCTGATCTGCTCGGTGAGCAACCACTGGTGCCAGCGCCAAGAGGCCGAGCAAGCCCTGCAAGAGACCAATCATAACCTCGAACAGACGGTAGAGGTCCGCACTCAGGAGTTACAGGCCGCCCTCCAGGAGCTGACGCAGCAGAATACCCACGTCCGCTTGCTGGGCCAGGTCGCGGCCATCGCTAATACCGAATCGGACCCCGACAGTGCCCTGCGCCTGAGCTTGGAACAGCTGATGTTCGCCTACAACGGCCACCGCGGCCTGGTGCTCCGGTACGGAGACTGGGCCGCCGACACATCCGTCAGCGACTACCAGCCTGCGCCCCGCCAACAGGAGCAGGAGCAGCCGACGATCGAGCTGACGCCATTGCCACGAGGATTAACCTCTGCCGAGCGCCAGACTCTGAAGCGATTCCGGCAAGCGACCCTGATCAGCTGGCCCCCTCAGGGTGAGGCGAAGCGCAACAGCCACGGTCCCACCACGGCCCGCCTGCTGAAAAACCAGGATGACGATACCCTGCTCATCATTGTCGTAAAACTGGGCACGGAGATCGTGGCCAGACTGGCGATCTTTGTTGCTCAACCCCCCAGTCGACACCAGGAGACCGAAGCGGTCCTCGATAACATCGGTAGCCAGCTGGCACTGGTGTTCGAACGCCAGCAACACGAGCACCGGCTGCAGACGCTGGCAACGACCGACCCACTGACTGGCATTCTCAATCGCCGTGCCTTCGAAGAACGTGCCAAACTCGAGTTTCAGCGCGCCCGTCGCCATCACAGCAAACTGGCCCTGATCATGTTCGACGTCGATGATTTCAAAAGGATAAACGACACCTACGGCCATGCTGTCGGCGACCGAGTGTTGGTCCAGTTAGCCCAGACGACCCTCCTACAGTTACGCAACACCGATATTTTCGGGCGTATCGGTGGGGAGGAGTTTGCACTGGTACTACCCGAGTGCGGCATCGACACCGTATGGGAGGTCGCCGAGAGGATCCGCAAGGCCTGTCAAGTGCAATCCCTCGAGGTAGAGGGCCACCGCGTCAGCATCAGTCTGGGGATTACGTTACTGGCCACGCCGGACAGCGGTATCGAAGAACTCCTCTACAGAGCCGATACGGCGCAATATCGAGCGAAGCAATCTGGAAAGAACCGTACCTGGATCTACGCGTCAAATCACGAAGAACCCCAGCCTCTGCTCTGATCATACAGGGTGATTCTTTTGTAGGTTAGCCGTTGAGCGCTCTTGCATGAACGGCACTGCTACGTCCCTGTAGTTCGGGTTTCAATCTGACAATAGCGGCTGCAACGCCAGCCAACTATTGTCGAGCAGACGCTGCTGCGCCAGCTGATTGGGATGCAGCCCATCGTTCTGCATCAATTCAGGCACCCCGCCGACCCCCTCCAGCAGAAACGGCAGATAAGCACTCCCGGCACCATCGGCGGCCGAGCGGAACAGCTCAAAAAACCCCTCGCTGTAACGCGAACCGTAGTTCGGCGGAATCCGCATCCCCAGCAACAGCACTCGAGCACCCGCCTGTTGGCCCTGTTTAATCAGGCGCGTCAGGTTCGACTCTATCTGAGCCAGCGGCGCGCCGCGCAGGCCATCGTTGGCGCCCAGTTCGATCAACAGAATCTGCGGACGGTAGTCTTGCAACAGTCGCGGCAGCCGGCTCAGGCCACCATTGGTGGTATCACCACTGATCGAGGCATTGATCACCCTGAACCCCGAGCCCTGAACCACTAAGCGGCGTTGCAGCAAGCTGACCCAGCCCTGCTGAGGTTCCAGACCGTAACCGGCACTGATACTATCACCGAGAACTAACAGCACCGGCGAGGGTCTACTCTTACTCAATCCTAGGATCTCATTGGCGGCAAGAGCCGTCACCGACGCTGTCGTCAGCACTAGAAAAAGTGCCAGAGAAAGTACCCGAGCCAGCATTCGAGCCAGCATTCGAGCCAACACCCGCATCGAGCCTAACTGTAACCATGAACGAGCCAAATAGTCTCTCCTCAGTAAGCGCCTCCCCCAGCATTCGGGTCAGCAACCTGCACCATAGGGTTGCTGCCAGGCAGGGTGAACTTGCTATTCTCAGCGGCCTCGACCTTGAGGTCAAGCCAGGCGAAAGTGTGGCTATTCTGGGGGCCTCAGGGTCGGGAAAATCGACCCTGCTGGGACTGCTGGCCGGACTGGACCGTGCCAGCAGCGGCCAGATCGAACTTAATGGCCAGGCGCTCGAAGGGCTCGACGAAGATCAGCGCGCCCGGTTACGCAGCGCCTGCGTCGGCTTTGTGTTCCAGAATTTTCAGCTGCTGCCCGCCCTCACCGCGCTCGAGAATGTGATGCTACCCCTAGAGCTTAAGGGCGACCCCCAGGCCAGAACCGTGGCCAGCCAACTGCTCCAACGGGTCGGACTCCAGGCCCGACTCGAGCATACCCCGCTGCAGCTCTCCGGTGGCGAGCAGCAGCGGGTGGCGATTGCCCGCGCCTTCGCGGCTAGGCCCTCGATACTGTTCGCAGACGAACCCACCGGCAATCTCGACCGCCACACCGGCGAAAAGGTGATAGCGCTGCTGTTCGACCTCAATATAGAACAAGGCTGCACCCTGATCCTGGTCACCCACGATACCCAGCTTGCCGCGCGCTGCCAACGCCGGCTGGAGCTGGTCGACGGCCAGCTGTTCGAAGCCGCCGGGGCTACCCAGGTATGAACCACTTCGGTTTGTTATCTCTGGCATTAAGACTGCTTAAACGGGAATGGCGCGGGGGCGAACTACGCCTGCTGCTGATCGCGCTCTGCGTCGCGGTGACGGCGGGTTCCGCGGTGGGATTCTTTACCGACCGGGTGGAGCGGGCGCTCACGCGCCAGGCGACCGAGTTTCTGGGGGCGGACCTGGTGTTAAGCAGCGCGCGGGAGTTCCAGCAGCCGCTGGCACCGATCGCCGAACAGCGCCAGCTGCAGTTCAGCCGCCAGTTGCTGTTTCCGAGCATGGCCATGCAGGGGGATAAGATGCTGCTGGCGAGCATTAAAGCCGTCGATGCCCGGTACCCGCTCAAGGGTGAACTGAAGGTCGCAACCGGTTTAGACGCCAGCTCTCATACCGGTATTCAGTCACGGCAGAGTCCTCCGGAACCTGGAACCGCCTGGGTCGAAGCCCGGATCCTTGATGCCCTGGGCGTGGCCATCGGTGACAGTATCCTGGTCGGCAATGCCCGGCTCAGACTCACCCATATTCTGCTCCAGGAACCCGATCGCGGCGGCGGTTTGTTTAACTTGCGACCGCGCGTGCTGATGCATCAGGACGATCTGGCGGCCGCCGGGGTGATCCAACCCGGCAGTCGGATCGACTACCGCTATCTGTTTAACGGTTCCGAGGCGGATATAGCCCGTTTCAAGGACTGGCTGTCCGAGCAACTGCTGCCCGGACAACGGCTGCTGGATATCCATCAGGAAAACCGTTCGCTGGGCGGCACCCTGAGTAAGGCGCAGCGCTTCCTTAATCTGTCCAGTCTGCTGGCGGTGATTATGGCGGGGGTCGCGATCGCCATGGCGGCGCGCCGCTACAGCGAGCGCCACTTCGATACGGCCGCCCTGCTGCGCTGCCTGGGCCAGACCCAGCACCGAATCTTGCAGCTATTCGCTCTCCAGCTGCTGTTCGCCGGCACCCTGACCGCACTGCTCGGGGTCGCTCTGGGCTGGCTGACCCAATACGGCTTGGCGGCGCTGCTGGGACAGCTGATGCCGACTCAGCTGCCGGGGCCGGGGCTGGCACCGGCACTGATTGGCTTCGGTACGGGTATGCTGGTGCTGATCGGTTTCACCCTGCCGCCCCTGCTGCGCCTCAGCCGAGTCGCGCCTCTGCGGGTACTGCGCCGGGAACTCGATCCGCTGCCCGCCAGTGCCTGGCTGGTCTATGGCCTCTCCGGGGGTCTGATCCTGGCGCTGCTCTGGGCCCATAGTCAGGACCTCAGGCTCACGCTGCTGCTCGGCTTGGGGGGCGGCACCGCCACCCTGCTGCTGGGACTGCTCGGCTGGGGGCTGCTGCGGCTACTGGCCAGGCTCCCGGGGCCGCTAAGCTGGCGCCTGGCGCTGAGCAACCTGATGCGCCGTCCCAACGCCGGTATCGGCCAGCTGATCGCCTTCAGCCTGACGCTGGCGGCGATGGCGTTAATCCTGCTGGTGCGCACCGATCTGGTCGATAGCTGGCAACGCAGCCTGCCTGAGGATGCCCCCAACCACTTCCTGATCAATATTCAACCCGACCAGGTAGCCCCCCTGCGTCTGTATCTGCAGCAGCAACAGATCTCGTTCAGCGGCCTGTATCCGATGGTGCGCGGTCGTCTCAGCCAGATCAACGGCGTCGATGCCCAGGGCCTGCTGCCCGAAGGATCTCCGGGGCATCGCGCGATCACCCGTGAACTCAACCTGACCTTCAGCGATAACCTGGGCGCCGACAATAAGATCCTCGAGGGTCGTTGGTGGACCGCAGAGGACCAGGGCCAGCCGCTGATCTCGCTCGAACAGCAGCTGGCGCAGGATCTGGGCGTGGGCGTGGGAGACCACCTGAGCTTCGATTTCGGTTACCGCAGCATCGACGCCAAAATCGCCAGCCTGCGCAGCCTGGAATGGAACTCGATGCGCCCGAACTTCTATGTGATCTTCCCCCCCGGCGGACTCGCCGAGCTACCCGCCAACTACATCACCAGCTTCCATCTGCCCGCCGAACGCCGCCAGGACCTGGTGCCGCTGATGAAAGCGTTTCCGACGCTCACCCTGCTGGAGGTCGAGCAGTTGCTGGGGAATATTCGCACGATTATCGTCCAGGTCACCCTAGCGGTGGAGTATGTACTGCTGTTTGTGCTGGCGGCCGGTCTCACGGTGCTGTTTGCCGCGCTCGCCTCCAGTCATGATGAGCGGATGCATGAAGGCGCCCTGCTCCGCACCCTGGGTGCACGCGGAGGCTTATTACAGCGAATCCTGGGCACCGAATTTATCCTGCTCGGCGCCGTCGCCGGACTCTCGGCGGCCGTCTTAGTCGAACTGCTGCGCTTTGGGCTCTACCGGTTCCTGCTCGATCTCGACTATGCGCCCCATCTGTGGCTCTGGTTACTCAGCCCCCTCACCGGCGCGCTACTGGTCGGCAGCGCCGGCTGGTTCGGCACCCGCAAGCTGGTAACCCTGAGTCCGTTGCGGGTGTTACGGCGGCAGGAGTGATTCTCATGTAATTAATGGGACATTAATGGGGACAGATTTATTTTCTCTGCCCCATTTCCCCGCATTTCCCCGCATTTCCAGGACATTAATGGGGACAGATTTATTTTCTCTGCCCCATTTCCCCGCATTTCCATGGGACATTAATGGGGACAGATTTATTTTCTCTGCCCCATTTCCCCGCATTTCCATGAGAAAAATAAATCTGTCCCCATTTCTATGAGAAAAATAAATCTGTCCCCATTTCCCAGTCCCCATTTCCCCCTCTTTGACGTGAAGGTCGATTCGTTTGATATCTTTTGGAATTTGAACGGTTTTTCTCAGGTCGGTGTGCCAACGACTTTCATTTTATCCGATCTCGACTGGATAGCTAACCCCGGCACAATTACCGGAGTTTGGACATTAATGGGGACAGATTT
>JBLHND010000008.1:0-40642 GCA_047622605.1 Motiliproteus sp.
AATCAACTGAATATTGATCGACTCGTCGGCCAATGCAGTAAACATCTTGGTCGCTACTCCCGCATGAGAGCGCATGCCCACGCCCACGATAGAGACCTTAGCGATCTTATTATCACCAATCACCTCCCGCGCATGCAAGTCCTTGGCGACCTGCTCCAACACCCTGCAAGTCTTAGCATAGTCGTTACGGTGCACGGTGAAGGTAAAATCGGTCGTATGATCTTCGGCAACATTCTGCAGGATCATATCGACTTCGATATTGGCCTCACTGATAGGGCTTAAAATCTTAGAGGCGACACCCGGGATATCAGGGACACCCATAACTGTTAGTTTGGCTTCATCACGGTTAAACGCTATGCCAGAAATTACCGGTCTTTCCACGGTATTATCATCCTCTATGGTGATCAGGGTTCCAGGACCCTCTTTAAAACTGTGCAGCACCCGCAACGGCACCTTGTATTTTCCCGCGAACTCCACTGCCCGGATCTGCAACACCTTAGAGCCGAGACTCGCCATCTCCAGCATCTCTTCGAAGGTGATCTTATCCAGACGCTGCGCACTGGCTACAACGCGCGGATCCGTCGTATAGACGCCGTCGACATCCGTATAGATCTGACACTCATCGGCCTTCAAGGCGGCAGCCAGCGCTACCGCCGTGGTATCCGAACCGCCGCGGCCCAGGGTCGTTATGTTGCCGGCAGCATCCACACCTTGAAAACCTGCGACCACAACCACTCGACCCGCTTTCAAATCCCGGCGAATAGGCTCATCGTCAATATTTTGGATCCGTGCCTTGGTGTGCGCATCATCGGTCAGGATACGAACCTGGCTGCCGGTATAGGAGCGTGCAGGGCAGCCTAGTTCGTTCAGCGCCATACAGAGCAAGGCGATAGTGACCTGCTCACCCGTGGAGACTAGGACATCCATCTCTCGGGCCGTCGGCTGATCCTGGATCGCACTGGCCAGCGCAACCAGTCGATTGGTCTCACCGCTCATGGCCGAGACCACGACCACGATATCATCGCCGTTATCACGGAACGTCTTGATCTTAGCGGCCACCGCCTGGATACGCTCAACTGCGCCTACCGAGGTACCCCCATATTTTTGAACTATCAGTGCCATTTGCGTATTAAGTCCTTAAAAACAGCGAGTTAGGATCGCTGCTCCAGCCAATGTAAAACCGAATCCAGTGCCGCCGGCAGCGCCTGTGGATCGGTACCCCCGCCCTGAGCCATATCGGCACGACCACCCCCTTTACCGCCTATCTGAGCCGCCACATGCTTGATCAGATCACCCGCTTTAACACGTGCGGTCAAATCTTTGCTGACGCCGGCAACCAGACTCACCTTGTCGCCCTCTACGGTGGCCAATAACACGACCGCCGCGGTGCCCAGCTTATCCTTGAGCTGATCCAGAGTATCTCGTAACGACTTAGGATCGACGCCATCCAACCTCGCGGCCAACAACTTAACCCCGTTGACCTCAACCGCCTGATCAAGCAGATCATTGCCGGCAGTGCTCGCCAGCTTGGCGCTCAACTGCTCCAACTCTTTTTCCAGCTGCCGGTTCCGCTCCAGCACCGAGCCGACCTTAGCGGCCACCGTATCGCGACTGCCCTTGATCAGGGCGGCGACTCGGTTGAGCGTCGCATCGGTAGCTGCCAACCAGTCGAGAGCGCCCCGGCCGGTTACCGCTTCAATACGGCGCACGCCTGCAGCAATGCCGCTTTCTGCGGTGATCTTAAGCAGGCCGATATCGCCGGTACGCTTAACATGAACCCCGCCACAGAGCTCTAGTGAGACCTGCTGCGAATCCTGCCCCATGCTAACCACGCGCACGTCAGCAGCATATTTTTCACCGAACAGCGCCATCGCACCCCGAGCCTTGGCCTGATCGATCGCCATGACCTCAGTAGACACCGGCAAATTAGCACGAATTTGATCGTTGACCCGCCGCTCCAGCTGCTGCAGCTCCTCGGCACTCAGGGGCGCAGAGTGAGAAAAATCAAACCTCAATCGATCCGCGTCAACCAACGAACCCTTCTGGGCCACATGCTCGCCGACAATATCCTGTAACGCCGCGTGCAACAGATGGGTGGCGGAATGGTTCAACGCCGTGGCGGTGCGCTTATCCACATCGACAAGCAGCTGCAGCGTCGAGCCGACGGTCAGTTCACCCTCGACCACCTTGCCAAGGTGCAGAAAAGCCTTGCCCTGCTTCTTGGTGTCCTGCACCAGAAAGCGGACCCCGTCCCCCCGAATCACACCCTGATCACCGACCTGCCCGCCGGATTCGGCATAGAAGGGCGTCCGCCGTAATACCAGCGCACCCTCCATGCCGGCGGTCAGGGTATCTGTCTTGACTCCGGCACTGAGCAACAGCTCAACGTTGGCCTGTCCTTCGAGAGAATCATAACCTTCAAACTGGGTTTCTATATCCAGATCGACCTGATCGGTATAATCGACACTAAACTGTCCTGCCGCTCGCGCTCGGGTTCGCTGCGCGGTCATGGCGATATCGAAGCCGTCCATATCCACACTCAGCTCCCGCTCACGGGCGATATCGGCGGTCAGATCCGCAGGGAAGCCATAGGTATCGTAAAGCTTAAACACGGTCTCGCCCGGAATCTGTGTACCCTTCAGGACGGCAATATCCTGCTCTAGGATTCGCATCCCCTGCTCCAGGGTCTTGGCGAACTGCAGCTCTTCTTGCAGCAATACCTTTTCAATACGCGCACACTCTTGCAGCAACTCGGGATAGGCAGCGCCCATCTCCTGCGCTAGGGGCGCGACCAGCTTATGGAAGAACGGGCCGCTGGCACCCAGCTTATTACCGTGCCGGATCGCCCGGCGCATGATCCGCCGCAACACATAGCCACGCCCTTCATTGTCAGGCACGACCTTATCGATCACCAGGAAGGCACATGAACGTATATGATCGGCAACGACCTGCAGCGACTTGCTCTCCAGATCGGTGGTACCCGTAACCGCAACCACCGCACTGATCAGATGCTGGAACAGGTCGATCTCATAGTTACTGTGTACGCCCTGCATCACGGCGGCGATCCGTTCCAGGCCCATGCCAGTATCGACCGAGGGCTTGGGCAGCGGCGCCATAGACCCATCGGCGGAACGCACATACTGCATAAAGACGATGTTCCAGATCTCGATAAAACGATCGCCATCCTCTTGCGGACTGCCGGGCGGACCGCCCCAGATCTCTTCGCCGTGATCGTAAAATATCTCGGAACAGGGGCCGCAAGGCCCCGTATCACCCATGGCCCAGAAGTTATCTGAATTATAGCGCCCGCCCTTATCGCCGATGCGAATAATACGCTCGGCTGGCACGCCGATCTCGTCCTTCCAGAACGCGTAGGCCTCATCATCTTCCTGATAGACCGTCACAGACAGTTTCTCGGCGGGGATCGCCATCCACTCGGCAGAGGTCAGAAACTCCCAGGCAAACTGGATCGCATTGCGCTTAAAGTAATCTCCAAAACTAAAATTACCCATCATCTCGAAGAAGGTGTGGTGACGAGCGGTGTAACCCACATTCTCCAGATCGTTATGTTTACCCCCGGCACGCACACAGCGCTGCGAGCTCACCGCACGGCTATAGGGGCGCTGATCGGTGCCCAGGAACACATCTTTAAACTGCACCATCCCCGCATTCGTAAATAGCAGCGTCGGATCATTGCCAGGTACCAGCGAACTACTGGCAACGACGCGATGCCCCTGCTGTTCAAAGTAATCCAGAAAAGCCTGGCGAATCTGTGCGCTGTTCATCTGTTTCATATCTACTCAACCACTGACGAGGTACCCACTGCCCTATGAGACCAAGGCTCTAAGAACCCCAGAACAACGACTTTATACCTGAAAAATTGGGATAGAGTATACATGGGGCTTGACCCGCAAAATACCGAATAGTTGACAAATCTAAAAGGTTAAATGCTAGAACTCCGGCTCTGATGTCTCCATGGCATAGCGCAACTGCTCCTGGGTAAAGCCTCGGTAGGTTAAAAAACGCCACTGTTTAGCCTGTGCCCGCATGTTGCAGGGCAGCGCCAAACCGAAACGCCGCGCCCGCACGGTTCGCGCCAGCTCAAACCAGTCCTGCTCGCAGGCATCCAGCAGCGCCTCCTGGATCTGCTCATCGACACCCTTAAGCCGCATCTCCTGAACGATACGTACCGGCCCCTGCCCCCTGCTGATCCGGGAACGCAGCAAGTTTTCTGCAAAGCGCAGATCGCTCTGCAACCCCTGCTCCTGAAGCCGATCGAGCAGCGTCGCCAGCAAGGGCCCGGCCCCCTCATGACGCCCCAGACGCTGCGCCAGTTCGGCACGGCTATACTCTCTGCGAGACAGCATCACCAGCGCCTGCTGTCTCAGCTGATGGCTCAACTCGCTCGCTCCCTTCAACAACGCTTCAAACACATCGCTCTCACTTTGCCATCATTCGCGGCCACCGATACCGGCAACCAGCCCAGGGGTCCTGCCCCCTCTCTACGTAACTCGCCCCAGACGCTGCGCCAGTTCGGCACGGCTATACTCTCTGCGAGACAGCATCACCAGCGCCTGCTGTCTCAGCTGATGGTTCAACTGCTGCATCAACTCGTGGCTCGACTCATTGCTTTCAAACACATCACTCTCACTTTGCCATCATTCGCGGCCACCGATAGAATAGCCGTCACTGGGGAGCCGTACACAGGCATCGCTTCCGAGATACGAGGACACCCCATGAAACTCTCCGCTTTCGGCACTAAATTCACCACCGACTCAGGCATCCTCAGCTTGATGGATGACCTGGGTAATGCCCTGGCCGGTGATCAGGACATGATCATGATGGGCGGCGGAAATCCGAGCCACATCCCTGAAGTTCAGACACTCTTTCATGACCGCACTCGACGCATCCTCGACAACCCCAAGGAGTTCCAGCACCTGATCGGTGTCTATGACCCTCCGCAGGGCGAAATCGAGTTTACCACCAACCTCGCCAAGCTGTTGCACCGCGAGCTGGGCTGGGAGGTCAGCGCCAGAAACATCGCCCTGACCAACGGCAGCCAGTCCGGCTTTTTCATGCTCTTTAATATGTTTGCGGGTGCCTTCGACGACGGCCAACAGAAGAAGATCCAACTACCGCTGGCACCTGAATATATCGGCTACTCGGATGCGGGACTCAACCGTGACTTTTTCACCGCCGGCCATCCGAAGATTGATTTTATAGACGCGCACACCTTTAAGTACCGGGTCGACTTCGACGAGATCAAGATCTCCGAGCAGACCGGCGCGATCTGCGTGTCACGCCCCACCAACCCTACCGGCAATGTCATTACCGATGAGGAGCTCGCCAAACTCGATGAACTGGCAAAACTGAACGACATCCCTCTTATCATCGACGGCGCCTATGGCACCCCTTTTCCCAATCTTATTTTTACCGATGCCACGCCGCTATGGAATGAGAACATCATCGCCTGCATGAGCCTCTCCAAACTTGGCCTGCCTGCCGCCCGCACCGGCATTATCGTTGCCAGCGAGGAGGTGATCCGCGCGGTTGCCTCGATCAATGCGATTATCAACCTGTCTACGGTAAGTTTTGGTGCCGTACTGACCCAGGATATGGTCCGCACTGGCGAGATTATCCGCATCAGTAACGACCTGGTGAAGCCTTACTACCAGCAGCGCTCGCAATTGGCCGTCGCCTGGTTTCATGAGGCCCTGGGCGAGCTGCCCTACTACATTCATAAGGCGGAGGGGGCGATGTTTTTGTGGCTCTGGTTTAAAGATCTGCCGATCTCAAGCCTGGAACTCTATCAACGCCTCAAGGCGCGAGGCGTACTGGTGGTTTCCGGCCACTACTTTTTCCCCGGCATCGCAGAGGGCTGGCAGCACCAGCACGAATGCATTCGTGTGACCTATACCCAGGATGCCGATAGCGTTAAAAAAGGCGTGGGGATTATCGCGGAAGAGGCCCGCAAGGCCTATCTGCAGGGCTAGGCCCCTGGGGGTCGGCGCTGCACGATAGGCTGAGCAGCTATTCTGAGAGGCGCTTCTTTTTATACCGCACCACGGCCTGTAGCGGCCCGGAAAAGGCATACACCACGAAGATCAACCACAGCAAGGTCGCTGGATCAGTCGCAATCACGGCAAACAGCATGACCACACCCAGCAACACCACGAAGGGTACCTTGCCCTTAAAGTCTATCTCTTTGAAACTATGGTAATAGAAATTACTGACCATCAGGATCCCTGACAACGCCACGATAGGCGCCACCGCCAGCGCATAATGCGCCGCATCTACATCAAACTGGGCACCGACCCATACCATGCCCGCCACCACGCCCGCCGCCGCAGGACTGGGCAGACCGACGAAATAGCGTTTATCGGTACTACCGATCTGAGTATTAAAGCGAGCTAACCTCAGTGCCGCACCCGCAACAAACACAAAGGCCGCAGCCCAACCCACCTTACCGGCATCATGCAGTGACCAGGTAAATAGCACCAATGCCGGCGCCACACCAAAGGAGACCATATCTGCTAGGCTGTCGTATTGAGCGCCAAACTCACTCTGAGTATTGGTCATCCGCGCGACTCGGCCATCAAGCCCATCCAGCACCATCGACACAAAGATGGCGATAGCTGCCTTCTCAAAATCGCCATTCATCCCGGCGATAATGGCATAAAACCCGGAAAACAGGGCTGCTGAAGTCAATAGGTTGGGCAACAGGTAGATCCCACGACTGCGGGTTTTGGTATTGGGTGAGGAGGCTGTATCCGCCTCACTAACACCCTCCGACTGCTGATCCTGGTCCGGCTCTGTCATCTGTGCATACGCCTTATAGTGAATACAAAAGGATGCCTATGATAAAGGGATCCTCACATCGCATCCAGCATCCGCTGAAACGACTTCACTCAGAGTGCTAATCAAGAGCGCTGTTGTCAACCCTGCGCGCCTGACCCGCAGCTACGCAGCCTTAACGCCAGCCTCTGAATTAGCGCACGCCATAGCCTCGATTACCGGCGTCGATACTCGCCGATGCCAATGCACTCACAGACTCGATTCCCCATCGCGCTCTGCACGCAATTGCCTTACCCATCTGTCGACGGTTGATGTACCCACACTCATGACTCAGAGCCTCACAAACAGAGCCGCCTTGATCGACAATAAGCCGAGCACTTTCGAGTCGAGACTCAGGAGCAAAGTGGTGTCTATTTTTGGCTGTCATTAATCCCCACATTTCTCACGAAGAGATAAAAAAATAATTTCCACCCCCCCCCCTTAGTGAAAACCACTACAATAAACCATCCATTCCTATATATTAATCAATCAACCATTTAGCGGAAAAGCCTGCTAGCCGTGGAATAATTATCATGCAAACAGACAGCGCGACCACCGCTCAGCCTGGCAAACAACCGGTATCAATCTTCCTGCGGGTGAAATGGCTCACCGCGTCGCTTATCTTTGGGCTGATAGTCGTCGCAGGGCTGGGCCTGTTCGGCATGAAAAAAATCGTCGGTCTGATGGATAAAGTGGCCAACCAGCATGCTCCTATAGAGAATGCCGTCGCCAACATTGAACGCGAGCGGGTTGCGCTTGACTTTACCATCAAGAGGTTACTACGTTCGAGCCATGCGGGGTTAGGGTCTGCCGGCATGGCGCAGCTTGAGGACAGGGTGAATTCCCGTCTCGACGCAATGGCGGCAAGCTACAAGACCGCCAAAGACATCGTGGACGCCGCCGCTAAGACCGACGATGCCGAGGCTCGGCGCGAGCTTTCCAGCACACGTAACGCCTTGCGAATTCTGGACGCCAAAATAATTCAGTATCAGGATGATATTGATCTGTTGATGCGCCGGATCCAAGCCAGGGATATTCTGAGCGCGATGGGGATGGCGGCGGCGTTAGAGGATAGTTCAGGCGGTGCTCTCGCACAGAATACGGCTATCTTGCAGGGTCAGCTGCGCGACGCTACCGCGACTGCCGTCAAGGATGCCATAGGTGCGGAGCATACCAGCCTCACCCTGCTGATAGTCGTGACTGTTCTGGCTGTGCTGTTCTCCGGCATTTTTGTGTTCTACCTCCTGCGTTCCATGATCAGCTTGCTCGGGGGCGAGCCTGCCGTAGCGGCGGCACTGGCCAATCGCATTGCGGTCGGCGACCTGAATACGCAACTGGTCTTGCGCGCAGGGGATAGCACCAGCTTGATCGCCGCGATGCAGCAGATGCAGACCCGTATGCAGATCGTGGCGGCTCACGCCGAAGCCATCGGTCAGGGAGATTTTTCACAGGAAGTGGAACTGCTGTCGGAGCAGGATCGACTGGGTCGCGCCATCAACACCATGAACGCCTTGCTGAGTACCGCTAAAACAGACGATGACCGGCATAACTGGCTACGCGACGGTAGCAGCCAATTGTTAACGGCCATCACCGGCGACTTCTCCAAGCAGCAGCTGGCCTCTGCGGCCATCTCCACGGTGAGCCGTTATCTGGGCGCGGGGCGCGGGGTGTTGCATACCTACCTCCCAAGCGAGGATGCTCTGGATCTGCTAGGCAGCTATATGTACACCGAAGCCTCCGGTCAGGGCAGCCGCTTCAAGCTCGGCGAGGGCGCCATCGGGCAGGTGGCTCAGGAGAAAAAACCCATTATCCTGACCACCCTGGCGGCAGACGTAGCCCCCATCGTCACCGGCATGACCTCTGCGTTACCGCTGTACACCTACACCTACCCGCTGCTACATCAGAACCAGTTGCTGGGGGTGGTGGAACTTGCCAGTTTCGAGCGCTTCGATGTGACCCAGCAGGAGTTTCTGCATCGCGCTACCGAGGTAATCGCCTCCTCTTTGGTTATAGCCGAGCAACGCGAGAGTGCGAGTAAAATGCTGCTGCTGGCAGAACTCGCCGAGAAGGAAGCACGTGCGCAAAGCAAAAATCTGAGCAAGGCGAACGCCCAGATGGAAGAGCAGCAACAACAACTCCAGCAACAGACCGAAGAACTGCAGCAGAGCAATACCCAGATGGAGGAGCAACAACAGCAGCTGCAGCAACAGACCGAAGAGCTGCAGCAGAGTAATGCGCAGATGGAGGAGCAGCAGCAGCAACTGCAGCAACAGACCGAAGAACTGCAGCAGAGCAATGAGCAGATGGAGGAGCAGCAGCAGCAGGTGAAACAGCATAATCAGGCGTTACGCGAGTCGCGTAACCTGATTAAAGCCAAGGCGGAAGAACTGGAGCAGGCCAGCCAGTTCAAATCGGAGTTCCTCGCCAATATGTCGCATGAACTGCGTACCCCTCTAAACTCGATCATCCTGCTATCCAAGATGATGTGGAGCGATGAACAGGCCGACTGTGAAGACGAGAACGTCAAGTGGGCGAAGATTATTCACCGCTCGGGCGAAGACCTGTTGGTACTGATCAACAACGTCCTCGACCTCTCGAAAGTCGAAGCAGGGCATATGGACCTGCAGCTGGCACCGCTAAAGAGCGCATCCGTGCAAGTGGAGTTACAGGAGTTGTTCGAGCATCAAGCTCAGCAGCTGGGACTGGCCTTTACCGTCGAGGATAACCTGAATAGAGAGTTTGTCACCGATCGCGACAAGCTGGCACAGATCCTGCGAAACTTGCTCTCCAATGCCTTAAAGTTTACCAAACAGGGCAGCGTCACCCTCTGCATCGATCACCGTCCTGACGAGGCCTTGCCGATCTGCCTTGCCGTGCGCGATACCGGTATTGGCATCCCGGAACAAAAACAGTCGCACGTTTTTCAAGCCTTCCAGCAGGCCGATGGCTCGACTTCACGTGAATATGGTGGCACGGGACTCGGGCTGACAATCAGCCTGCGTCTTGCCAAACTACTCGGCGGAGTCATCGAACTGACCAGCGAACAGGGACAGGGTAGCGAGTTTTTGCTGCGTCTGCCCGCAGCCTCTCTGCCGCTACCCGTGGCCGACACTACCGCCGCACTGCCCATGGCCGACACTACCGCCGCATTGCCCGCCGAGCGGCCCGCAGCCACGCCCGATGATCGTGCGGTGCTGAAGGCCAACGACAAGGTTATCCTGCTGATCGATGACGACCCGGTACTGGGCCAGACGCTGCTGTTGATCAACCGCCAGCTGGGCTACAAAACCCTGCTCGCAACAACGGGTGCCGAGGGGCTGAAACTGGCCCGGCAGCACCAGCCGCAAGGCATTCTGCTCGATCTCGGCCTGCCCGATATGGACGGCAGTCAGGTGCTGCACAAGATCAAACTGAGCCCCTTACTGATGCACACCCCGGTCTATATCTTCTCGGGGCACGATCGCGACGAGGCGCTGTTGAGGCAGGGCGTTGTCGGCTTCCTGCAAAAACCGGTCGACAAACGACAACTGGTCGACGCCGAGACGGCTTTGCTGGGCGCGATGACTAACGTCGCGGGCAGTGCCATCCTGCTGGTCGAGAACGGCAGCATCAGTGCGGCCGATGTGGCGCGTATCTGCGGACAGCAGAACGGCCAGGGCCAGGTGATCGTAGTAGCCCCCGGCACAGGCGTCGCGGAGGCGCTGCGCGACAACGCCTGCCGGCTGGCGATTGTCGATTTTGGCGAGGGCCTGGTGCAGCAGGCATTAGCCAGTGCAGAAGCATTGCGCGCTGAAAACCCCGGTATCGCGCTGGTATTCTTTGGCCAGCGGGCGCCAGGCAGCAAGGAAGACGCCAGTCTGCGCCGCTATTCGGACAGCGTCATCGTCAAGACCGAGCAGTCCGAACAGCGCCTGCTGGAGAACATCGAACGCTTCCTGCGCGAAGCCCCGCGCGTGAGGGCGATGTCACACGCCGGCCGGGGTGCCGTGGCCGACAGCAAACGCTTGGCCGGCAAGCACGTATTGGTCGCCGATGACGATCCGCGCAACCTGTTCGTCATCGCTGCAGCACTCGAGCGACACGGTGCAAAAATAAGCAGTGTAATCAACGGACTGAGTGCACTTGAGTTTCTCGAAAAGCAGCAGGTTGATCTGATTATCATGGACATCATGATGCCCGAACTCAATGGCTATGAAGCCATCGCGCTGATCCGAAAAGACCTAGCGCTGGCTGCTATTCCCATCCTGGCGGTTACCGCCAAGTCCGGGCCGGACGACCGCGCCCAGGTGCTTGCGGCCGGTGCCGATGACTATCTGGCCAAGCCGGTGGTTTATGAGGAGCTGGTCGCCAAAGCGGAACAATGGTGTGCGGGCAGAGTGTTATGACGATTACGGTGCAGACGCTGGGAAAACTGCGTCGGGTCGCCATTCTTGGCCGGCTCGATACGACGCCCCACCAGGAAGCGTTGCAGACCGTGCTGAACGCCAGGCCTGAGGCATCGACCTGCAGCGACGAAATGCTGGAGCTGAATTTCTACGACGCCGATACTCTGCCTGCGGCAATCATTTCCAGCCTCGCGGCGCAGGTCGATCGCGGCGCGGCACTGAAAATCGTCGCCTACCACGCCCTGCTTGCACACACCCTGATGCGGCTCGACCTGCCGGTGACCCAGGTACCGAACCGGATTCAATGCTCTGAACCAGTGCACTATCGGGCTCTGGCACTGGCCGGTTCCGCGCAAAGCCTGGACAAGATGATGCATATCTTGGCCCATCTTCCGCATTCCGATGCGTCAGTTTTTGTCGCCCAGCATGTCTTGGAAGATCAGCCCAATCTGCTCGATAAACTACTCAAGACCTGTACTGACTACATTGTGGTCATGCCGCAGCACCTGATGCCCATAAAGGCCGGCACTGTCTATGTGGCGCCTCCCGGCTATCACATGAAAGTTGCACAGGGTCTGCTCTATCTAACCCGCGATCGCAAAATTCAGTTTGCCCGGCCATCGATCGACGTACTCTTTGAGTCGCTGGCGGTGGAATATGGCGATGCGGTACTCGCCGCGCTACTCTGCGGCTTTGGCCAAGACGGTGTGGCCGGCTGTGCCGCACTGCGTGCAGCAGGTTCCAGCGTGATTGTCGAGG
Organism: Motiliproteus sp.; assembly: GCA_047622605.1. Classification (GTDB taxonomy): domain Bacteria; phylum Pseudomonadota; class Gammaproteobacteria; order Pseudomonadales; family Balneatricaceae; genus Motiliproteus. Next base: position 11,979 of record JBLHND010000008.1, read on the forward strand.
ATGGAAACGAGTGCCAAGCCGCACGCGCCTTGCCCGATGCCGCACGCGACGGGCTGCATTACGATTATGTGCTAGGGCTGCCGGCGATTGCCAGCGTAGCGGCCGCCACGCTCGCCGATGACGGTGGCAGCCCGCGCGGAGTGCTGCTCGACCTGTTTCTCGAGGCGCTGTTCAACCAGTATGGCTACGATTTTCGCGGCTACCAGCGTGACAGTCTGGAGCGCCGCATCCGCAACCTGACGACCCATTTCAGTCTCGGCCGGTTTTGTGACTTCCAACGCGCCGTCTTGACGGATGCCGCGCTATTCGAACGCCTCTGTGCGGAACTGACGGTCGGTGTGACCAGCTTTTTTCGGCATCCCGACCAGTTTCGCCTGATCCGTGAAGAAGTTCTTCCCTACCTCGCGAGTTTTCCGGTGATCAAACTCTGGTCTGCCGGCTGCTCGACCGGCGAAGAAGCCTATTCCCTGGCGGTAATCCTCGATGAACGGGGGCTGCTCGAACAAAGCCAGCTGTTTGCCACTGACATTAACCACTATCTGCTGGCGCTGGCCAGCAGTGGCCTGTATCCCTCCGGCCCGCTGACGACGCATCGCGAAAACTATCTGGCCAGTGGCGGACCGCGCCAGTTCGATGCCTGTTTAGCATCAGTTGGCCGTTTCCTCCAAGTCGACGCGCGGCTGCAGCAGCGCATCCTGTTTCATCGCCACTCGCTGGCTGATGCCGGTATTTTCAACGAGTTTCAGCTCATCATTTGTCGCAATGTGATGATCTATTTCAACGCCGAGCTGCAACGTCAGGTGTTGCAACGCTTCGAGCAGTCGCTGCACGCCGATGGCTTTCTGGTGCTTGGACCCCAGGACGGCCTGAGTCATCTGGCAGAAGAGCAGGGCTTTGTACCCTACAAACGTGGCAGCAATATTTACCGCAAGGGGAAGCGCTCTCATGACTGAAAAATTCGTTATCCTGGTCGTTGATGATAATGTCAACAATCGCTTTACCCTACGTGCCCTGCTGGCGCGGCTGCCTGATTGTACGGTCGTCGAGGCCGATTCTGGCGAGGCGGCCCTGCGATGTACCCTGGAGCGGACGATCAACCTGATCCTGCTCGATGTGCAGATGCCCGGCATGGATGGCTTTGAAACGGCCCAACATCTGCAGATGACCGAGCGTACTCGACATATCCCCGTTGTGTTCGTGACGGCAGTGCTCAAGGCCAGCGAGTTTGTGGCACGTGGTTATGGACTGGGGGCCGTGGATTATCTGACGAAGCCGATTGACGACAGTCTGCTCTTGAGTCGGGTGCGGCTCTATCAGCATCTGAGCGAGCGCGAACTGATCCTTGAACGATCAGTTCAAAGACTGCAGCTCAGCGAAAAGCATCTGTTGCAGGCCAAAGAATCGGCTGAGGCCACGGCGAAAGAGTTGGCGACCCAGGCCCTGGCGCTGAAGAAGCTGACGCTGGCGGTCGAAGCAAGTCCCAATAGCACCTTTATAACCGATACCAGCGGCGCTATCGAATACGTCAATCCATCTTTCGTCAAGAGCACCGGCTATGCCGCGAGGGAGGCAATTGGCAAGAATCCTAGCCTGCTCAATTCGGGTAAAACGCCTTTACCGATCTTTCAGCAGCTCTGGAGCACCGTCCTGTCCGGCAAGGTCTGGCGGGGTGAGATTCAGAACCGCAGAAAGGACGGCAGCTTCTTCTGGGTGTCGTCCTCGATTGCGCCGATGCGCGCTGCAGATGGGAGGGTGTCGCATTTTGTCTGTGTCCATGCCGACATTACCGACAAGGTCGAGATGCAGGACCACCTGCGCACCGCCAAGGAAGCGGCTGAGCACGCCAACCGGGCCAAGAGTGTCTTTCTGGCGAACATGAGCCATGAGCTAAGAACGCCGCTGAATGCGATCATCGGCTTTGCGCGGCTGCTGGAAAAGCATGCCGACATCAGTGGCGAAGCCCTGAGTCAGGTCGGCATCATCAATTCAGCGGGCCAGCATCTGCTGGCACTGATCAACGACGTGCTCGATATCTCGCGCATCGAAGCCGGGCGCTTAGATCTCAAGAAGGCAAGCTTCGATCTGGGTGAGCTGCTCGGCGAAGTCGAGGGCATGCTTAGGGCCCGCGCGGAGAGCAAGGGGCTGACCTTCGTCGTGGTCCGCTCGTCCGAACTGCCGCCTTACGTACTGGGCAACGCTCATCATCTCAAAAAAGTACTTATCAATTTGCTTGGCAACGCCGTCAAATACACGGACCAGGGCAGTATCTGGCTGCGCGTCAGCGTGTTTGAAGGCGTGGTGCGCTTTGAAGTGGCCGACACGGGTGGCGGTATCAGTAAGGAAGAGCAGGCGAGTGTCTTTAAGGCCTTCTACCAGAGTGCAACCGGCATTGCCAAAGGCGAAGGTACCGGACTGGGGCTGTTGATCAGTGCTGAATACGTGGGGTTGATGGGCGGCGAATTGAGTGTCGACAGCGAGTTCGGTCAGGGCAGCGTGTTCACCCTGACGCTGCCGCTGCCGGCCACGGAGGTGCCAGTGACGGTGCCAGTGACGGTGCCAGCGCGTGAGCGTCTTGGCGTGGTAATCGGGCTGCAGTCACAGGAAGTATCGCCACGTATCCTAGTGGCCGACGACCAGGCCGACAACCTCCAACTGATCTTCCAGATCCTCAGCAGGGCCGGCTTGGATGTCCGGACGGTCGATAACGGCGAACAAGCCATTGCCTCGTTTCTGAGCTGGCAACCGCACTTCATCTGGATGGACATGCGAATGCCGGTGATCGACGGCTACGAGGCTACTCGAAAGATACGGACCTTACCCGGCGGCGACGCGGTGAAGATCACCGCGTTGACAGCGAGTGTTTTCGAGGAAGATCGTGCAGCCATTCTGGCCGCCGGTTGCGACGAGATGGTTATAAAACCCGTCCAGGAAGAGCAGCTGTTCGAGGTGATGGCCACCTTGCTGGGCCTGCATTATCGTTATGCCGACGCCCCCGTGCCAGACAGCAAGGCCTTGCCCACGCTGACAAATCTGTCGGATCTGACTGCCACGCAGCGTGCGGCACTGCGGGACGCCGCTGAAATACTTGATGAAGATGCTGTCCAGGCCTTGCTTAAGCCGATTCGTGATACGGAACCGGCATTGGTCGGCGCGCTTGATGAGCTGCTGGCAGGGTTCCGTTTCGACCTTATCGTCGCACTTTGCGATGCTGATAAATGATTCGCGCGGACCTCATAAGCGCTATAGGCCGCATCCTGAGGTTAGATGATCCCGGCAACCAGAACCTACTTGAGAACCTACTTGAGAACCTACTTGAGAACCTACTTGAGAACCTACTCAAGAACGTACCCAAGAACCTGCTCGAGAGGCGACTCGGAGATAAGGCGCGCTGGGCAAGTCCCAGCGTTATGCGCGCACTATCGCAACCGTCGACGAGCTAGCGAATCGGCACTCACAATTTTTCCGGCAATACGGATTTCGGAGAAGACATGCAACACATCGGCACTGTGCTCATCGTTGATGATAACCCCTATAACCTGAATGTATTGAGTGCATTGCTCAGGCAGGAGGGCTACAGGGTGCGCCCGGCGCTGTCCGGGGAGATCGCCTTACGCGCCATCCAGGCCAGCTTGCCGGACCTGATCCTGCTCGATGTGCGTATGCCCGGGATCGACGGCTACGAGACTTGCCGGCGTCTACAGACCGACGAGCGGAGCCGCAATGTTCCGGTGATCTTCATCAGCGCATTGCAGGATACAGAGGACAAGCTGGCCGGTTTTCGCGCCGGCGGGGTCGACTACGTGGCCAAACCTTTTCAGGCCGAGGAAGTGCTGGCCCGGGTTAAGACCCATATCCAGCTGTACCACATGCAGCAACACCTCGAAAGCATGGTCGAACAACGTACTCGGGCACTGGCCCTCAGCGAAGCCCGCTACCGCGTGCTGTTCGAGGATAGCCCCATGCCCGTTATGCTGTTTGAGAGCGACGGGCTGAAAATCCTGGCGGTCAATAGTGCGTTTAGCCGGCTTCTGGGTTATACCGCCGGGGAGTCGGTCGGCCGCACACTCGATTTCGCGGTGAGACCCGCACATGAAGAAACCCTGCGTTCGCTGGCCGACAAACTGACCGAGCACTCACAGGAGAGCCTCTACACCCGCCAGCTGCACTTTTCCCATAAGGATGGCCAAATTTTAGATGTTGAAGGCGTGCTGCAGCGGGTCGAGTATGAGGGCCTCGGAGCGCAGATCCTAATGCTGCAAGATATTACCGAGAGCCGCCGCTCGGCAGAGCGCCTGCAACAGGCAACCAAGGATTATAAAAAGAAACTCGAAAAAACGGTGTACTACGATGAGCTGACCGGATATCCGAATCGTGCCCTGCTTATCAAGCGGATGCGCCAAGGCATACAGCAGGTGCAGCGGACCGGCTGCTCGATGGCGGTGTTCTCGGTGAATATCGACGACTTCAAACTGCTTAACGACACCTATGGTGAGGCGTTTGGCGACCACCTGCTGATCAACATCTCCGAGCGCCTCCGCCGCTGCCTGCTGGGCGGCGATACCCTGGCCCGCATTGACGGTAATGAATTTTCCTTGCTCCTGCTCTGGAACAGAAGGGATGCCGATCTTGAGCAGGTTTTTCTGCGACTACAGGAACGCATCTCCGAGCCGTATATCTCAGATGTCGTCACCCTGACCCTGAGTGCGAGTATCGGCGTGACTCTTTACCCACAGGACGATGCAGACCCCGAGACCCTGCTGCGCCACGCAGATCAGGCGATGATGCTAGCCAAGCAAAATGGCAAAGGAAATTACCAGCGCTTCGATCCCGAAAGCAGCAAGCAATTGCGCGCGCATCAGGACTGGGTCGAGCGCATACGGACCGCGCTTGCAAACCGCGAATTCATACTCTACTACCAGCCCAAGGTCGATCTGCTGAGTCGCTCTGTGGTTGGCTCCGAGGCGCTGATTCGCTGGCAGCATCCGGAGCGTGGCCTGCTGCCGCCTGGCGCATTCCTGCCGTCGATCGAGAATAATGCGCTGATGGTCGATCTGGGCGACTGGGTGATCGAGGAATCCCTGGGGCAGATGGCGCGCTGGCGCGCTGGCGGGCTGGATCTTGCGGTTAGCGTTAATATAGCGCCGCAGCATCTGGCGCACTGCAATTTCACCGCTCGCCTGCGTGAGTTGCTGGCCGCACACCCTGACATGCCTGAGGATCGGCTGGAGCTTGAAGTGTTGGAGACCTCGGCGCTCGACGACACCGACAAGATCGAGCAACTGATCGTCGAATGCCGCCAGCTGGGCATCGGTTTTTCGCTCGACGATTTCGGCACCGGCTATTCCTCGCTCACCCATCTGCGCCGCCTGTCAGCCGATACGCTGAAGATCGATCAGTCTTTTATTAGCGACATGCTCGATCACCCCGGCGACCAGGCCATCGTCGCCGGGGTAATCGGCCTGGCAAAGGCCTTTAATCGCAAGGTGATTGCCGAAGGGGTAGAGACGGCAGCACACGGCGAGGCCTTACTCAGGCTGGGTTGCACACTGCTGCAGGGCTACGGTATTGCCCGCCCGATGCCCGCGCAGGATCTGCCGGGATGGGTGAAAACCTGGCCTGATGCCGAGTGGTTGAAGGTGATTGACCACAGAGCAGGGCGCATCCAATCAGGAAGGGTTTATACGACCGGGTAAACGCACGAACATTTTTTAACAATAATGATCAGCAACCATCGACAGGCTGAAGCCTAACCCACAAAAGAAAAAAGGGCAGCCTTAGCTGCCCTTCTGAGTGATCACGGTCAGTGATTAATACCTGTGATTAAACGTCGATCTCACCGGTGACGGGATCCGGGGTCGGCTCTTTGGCGTTAGGTTGCGGCATAAGCTCGGCACGCAGCAGCTTCTCGATCTCTTCCGCTATCGCCGGGTTATCACTCAGATGCTGGGCAGAGTTAGCCTTACCCTGACCAATTTTGCTGCCTTTATAGGCGTACCAGGCGCCGGCTTTATCGACCAGGCCCTGCTTAACACCCAGATCGATCAGCTCACCCATCTTGTAGATGCCCTTGCCATACATGATCTGGAACTCCGCCTGCTTAAAGGGAGGCGCGCACTTATTCTTGACGACCTTGACGCGGGTCTCGTTGCCGATCACCTCATCCTTGTCTTTCACAGCCCCCGTGCGGCGAATATCAAGACGCACCGAGGAGTAGAATTTCAGGGCATTACCGCCGGTGGTGGTCTCGGGCGATCCGAACATCACACCGATTTTCATCCGTATCTGGTTAATAAAGAGCAGCAGGCAGTTGGCGTTTTTTACATTCCCCGTTATCTTGCGCAGCGCCTGAGACATCAGCCGGGCTTGCAACCCGACGTGGGTATCACCCATTTCGCCTTCGATTTCGGCGCGAGGCACCAGGGCGGCCACCGAATCCACGACCACGACATCCACGGTGTTCGAGCGCACCAACATGTCACAGATCTCCAGCGCCTGCTCACCGGTATCAGGCTGAGAGACCAGAAGATCATCGATGTTGACGCCTAACTTCTCGGCATAAATGGGATCCAGGGCGTGCTCGGCATCGATAAAGGCACAGGTCTTACCCTGCTTCTGCGCTTCGGCGATGACCTGCAGGGTCAGGGTCGTCTTACCGGAAGATTCCGGGCCGTAGATCTCGCAAATACGGCCATAAGGAAGTCCGCCTATACCCAGCGCCACATCCAGCCCCAGCGATCCGGTAGACACAGCGGGCATCGCTTCGCGGGGCTTGTCACCCATGCGCATCACTGCACCCTTACCAAACTGACGCTCGATCTGTGTTAGCGCGGCTGACAGCGCCTTCTTTTTGTTGTCATCCATTGCGATACCCTTAAACTGAGACTGACTATTAGATTTTTCAGGACGGGCGGTCATTACGATCAGTACCCGGGTCCACTGCAAACACTGTATATCTAAACAGTATTATTTCATACTTTTTTTAATAACTATTTAGCGCTCGATCACGGTAAGCAATCCGGTGATCGCCTGTTCGACCGCCTGATCCCTCACCGCCTGACGATCGCCTTTAAAATGAAAGCACCTCGCCTGGCTCACGCCATCCGCACGCGCCCAAGCGACCCATACTGTCCCTACAGGCTTCTCCTGGCTCCCGCCACCCGGGCCTGCTATCCCACTGACCGCCACACTCACCTGGGCCGGACTATGAGCCAGAGCGCCGCGCGCCATAGCATCGACGCAGCCCTGGCTGACCGCACCCTGCTGTTCGAGCAACTCGGCGCTCACCCCCAGCAATCGCTGCTTCATCGCATTGGAGTAGGTGACAAACCCACCCTCGAGCCATGCCGAACTACCGGCTTGCTCTGTCAGTCGGCAGGCAATCCCGCCCCCGGTACAGGACTCGGCAGTCACCAGGGTCCAGTGACGCTGCAACAAGGCGGTCGATAACGTTTCAATCAGAGCCTGCATGCGGTATCCATCTCAGAGTATTCATTGTTTGCCTTAGAAATATACTACGACATGCCGTAGAATAACCCACCTTGCCGGGTATAGGTACGGCGCCATCACACCCCAATCTAGCAGATGGATCCGAATCCAGCATGAGTACAGCCCTAGCCAAAAACAGCACCCACACGCCCATGATGACCCAGTATTTCGGGATAAAGTCAGAGCACCCCAACGAGCTGGTGTTTTATCGCATGGGTGATTTTTACGAGCTATTTTACGACGATGCTCGCCAGGCATCCCAGCTGCTCGACATCTCCCTGACCAGCCGCGGCCATTCCGGCGGTGAACCCATCCCGATGGCAGGGATCCCCTACCATGCTGCCGAAAACTATATCGCCAAGATCGTTCGGGCTGGACGCTCGGTGGCCATCGTCGAGCAGTTCGGGGATCCCGCTACCAGTAAAGGTCCGGTTGAACGCAGGGTGGCGCGGGTTGTGACCCCCGGCACCCTCACCGATGAAGCCTTGCTCGATGCCTCCCGCGACAACCTGTTGGTGGCGGTAACCCGTGATCGCCACCGCTTTGGCATCGCCAGTCTCGATATCAGCTCGGGCCGCTTTCTGGTGATGGAACTGGAGAGTGAGACGGCGTTGATCAGCGAACTGGCGCGCTTACAACCGGCCGAACTGCTCTTTAACGAAGAAGATGGCATCGATGACTTATTGAGTCGTTTTAACGGCTTGCGCCGCCAGCCACCCTGGAACTTTGATTTCGAGAGCGGCCATCGACTGCTGACGCAACAGTTTCAGACCCTCGATCTTAGTGGCTTTGGCTGCGAATCCCTGCCGACAGCACTGCGTGCCGCAGGCTGCCTGCTGCAGTATGCCCGTGAGACTCAGCGTACAGCGCTACCCCATATTCGCAGCATCACCGCAGAGCGACAGGATGGCAGCGTTGTCCTGGATGCGGCAACCCGGCGCAATCTGGAACTGGATGCCAACCTGATGGGCGGCACCGACAACACCCTAATTTCGGTGCTCGATCGCACCTCCACGCCCATGGGCGGACGACTCCTGAGGCGTTGGCTGCATCGCCCACTGCGCGATCTTGAGACTATTAAACAACGCCAGCTCTGCATCGGCAGCTTAATTTCCGACTACCGCTTCGAAGCATTGCAACCGGTGCTGAAACAGATCGGTGATCTCGAGCGCATTCTGGCCCGCATCGCCCTGCGTTCGGCACGACCTCGCGATCTTGAGCGGCTCAAGTCGGCACTCGCAGCCTTGCCCGAGCTGCAACAACTGCTAATACCCCTGCCATCACCCCTAGCCCGCCAGCTGGGCACCGCCATCAGCGAGTTTCCCGAGCTGCAGCAACTGCTTGCCAGCGCCATTATCGACAATCCCCCGGTGATTATCCGTGATGGCGGAGTGATCGCCGAGGGTTATGACGGCGAACTCGACGAGCTGCGCTCGCTGAGTGAGAATGCCGGCGGCTATCTGCTCGCACTGGAACAGCGCGAAAAAACCCGCACCGGCATCAACACCCTCAAGGTCGGCTACAACCGGGTCCACGGCTATTATATCGAGATAAGCCGGGCCCAGTCGGCGCAGGCACCGGTGGAATATATCCGCCGGCAGACCCTGAAAAATGCCGAACGCTTTATCACCCCCGAGCTTAAAGAGTTCGAAGACAAGGCATTGAGCAGCAAGAGTCGTGCCCTGGCTCGGGAAAAGATGCTCTACGAGGCACTGCTCGAATTGGTCGCCGAACAGCTGGCGCCCCTGCAGGACAGTGCCGCCGCACTGGCGCAACTGGACGTGCTGAACAACCTAGCGGCCCGGGCCGACCGCCTCGATTATTGTGCCCCGACCCTGTCCGAGCTACCCGGCATTCAGATTGAGGAGGGCCGCCACCCTGTGGTCGAGCGGGTCTCGGATAACCCCTTTGTCGGCAACGATCTCCAGCTTGATCCCGAGCGCCGAATGCTGATGATTACTGGGCCTAATATGGGCGGCAAATCAACCTTTATGCGCCAGGCGGCGTTGATTGTACTGATGGCCCATATCGGCAGCTATGTCCCCGCAGCCCGGGCGCAGATAGGCCTGGTCGATCAGATATTTACCCGCATGGGCTCATCGGATGACCTGGCCGGTGGCCGTTCGACCTTTATGGTGGAGATGACCGAAACCGCCAATATTCTTAACAATGCCACCCCTCGCAGCCTGGTCCTGATGGACGAGGTCGGCCGCGGCACGAGCACCTTCGATGGTCTGTCGCTGGCCTGGTCTTGCGCCCGCCACCTCGCCTCTAAGACGCGTGCGTTCACGCTGTTCGCCACCCACTATTTCGAGCTTACTGCACTCCCCGAAACCGAACTGGGGGTCGCCAACATCCATCTGACGGCCACCGAGCACAACGATCATATTATTTTTCTGCACAGCGTTCATGAAGGCCCTGCCAGCCAGAGTTACGGCCTCCAGGTTGCCAAGCTTGCCGGGGTCCCCCTAAAGGTGATCGATGAGGCCAGACACAAACTCAAACAGCTGGAGTCGACCTCGAACCGAGCAGGCCAAAATCCCCTGCAGGCCGACCTGTTCAGCCAGCCGCACTCACATGCGGATTCTACCCCAACCATCGCCCCTGTTGCCGCCCCTCACCCACTGGAGACCGCACTCGAGGCGATCGATCCGGACAGTCTGACCCCGCGACAGGCGCTCGAGCAGCTGTACCTGTTGAAACAAACTTTGCTAAAGTAAGCGTTGAAATAATGCCTATCCTGAAGCCCAATCCACATGAGTATTAAGAATGGCTTTTGTTGTTACTGAAAATTGCATCAAGTGCAAATACACCGACTGCGTCGAAGTATGCCCGGTAGATTGCTTTTATGAGGGGCCAAATTTTTTGGTCATCAACCCTGATGAATGTATCGATTGCGCGCTTTGCGAGCCCGAATGTCCCGCCGGCGCGATCTTCGAAGAGGATGACTTACCGCAGGATCAGCGGTCGTTTATCCAGCTCAATGCCGAGTTAGCCGAGATCTGGCCCAACATCTCGGAGATGAAAGCCGCGCCCGAAGATGCGGCCGACTGGGACGGCAAACCGGGAAAAATAAAGCTGCTTGAGCGTTAACCCCAGCAGCTTATTAATGGCTCTTTAATACGTTCTGTCGTTTAGGATGACGCTTTATTGGAGCAAATCAGCCCCGGTCAGGCCGTTATCCTCGACGATGTCACGCAACCGCCGCAAAGCCTCGACCTGGATTTGCCGTACCCGCTCTCGAGTCAGGCCGATTTCCCGGCCGACCTCCTCCAGGGTGCTGATCTCGTGACCCTGTAAGCCAAAACGGCGCATCAGCACCTCTTTGTGTTTCTGCGGAAGTGTATCGAGCCATAGATCAAGACGGCTGATCAGATTGGTATTCTGCAGCCAGACTTCAGGATCGGCCGCATCGTTGTCAGGCAGGCTCTCGACCAGGGTCTTGTCTGAATCTTTGCCTACAGGCACATCCATGGAGACCACGCGCTCGTTGAGCCCCATCATCCGTTTGATGCTCTCTACAGGCTTACCGAGCATCTCCGCGATCTCTTCACAGCTGGGCTCATGGTCAAGCTGCTGGGCTAAGGCACGTGCGGCCCGCAGACAGACATTAAGCTCTTTGACGACGTGAATCGGCAGACGGATGGTGCGGGTCTGATTCATAATCGCACGCTCGACGGTCTGCCGAATCCACCAGGTCGCGTAGGTCGAAAAGCGGAACCCGCGTTCAGGGTCAAACTTCTCAACCGCTCGAATCAGACCAAGATTACCCTCTTCGATCAGGTCCAACAGGGTCAGACCGCGATTGATATAGCGGCGTGAAATCTTAACCACCAGACGTAGATTACTCTCGATCATCCGTTTGCGGGAGGCTTTACAACCGCGCAACGCCTTGCGCGAGAAAAACACCTCCTCCTCAGCGCTTAACAACGGTGAAGCTCCGATCTCGTTGAGATAAAGCTGAGTAGCATCCATATTTCTGGCCTTAACCAGATCTTTATGGACCACACTACGCGCCCGGTCCAGCACGCCCTCATCCGCATCTACATCCGCATCTACATCCTCATCTACATCCTCATCCTCATCCCTAGCCCGATGCCCTGAATCCATTAGATCCAGGTCATCGGTGATATTACCTCTGACCATCAGAGTTTCTGAAGTGTTCTTCCTTACCCGCTTGCCCAGTGTTTGCACGGGCCGAACAGTCGTTCTTTCGAGCATTTCCATGGCAACAATCTCCCTGCTAACAAGCCCATCCTTGGGTCGGTTTATAGCTACCGAGGGGGTAAATAGTGGAGAGGATCCACTGGCTTACCCTCTTTGCGAATTTCGAAATGTAGCATGATATTAGTAACGCCGCTATTGCCTATTTGCGCAATCTTCTGCCCCACTTTTACCTTATCTTGTTCTTTTACAAGAAGTTTATGATTATGGGCATAAGCACTCAAAAATGTTTCATTATGCTTAATGATGATTAAATTACCATATCCTAATAAAGCATTACCTGAATAGACTACCACACCTGCTGCGGCCGAGAACACTGGCCCCCCCCGTTTCCCGGCAATATTTATACCCTTACTCTCCTTGCCCTTAGCACTAAACCGCTGCACTACAGGACCAGCAGCGGGCCAACGCCAGACAACAGGTCCCGGCGCTACGCTGACGGATTTAGGAACGGATTGAGGAACGGATTGAGGACGAGTGGGGGGCAGAATGCGCGGGGCTGGGATAGATGCGGGGGTTGGCGTACGCTTAACTTGGCTGAGCGGTGGTACTTCGGCGATGCGCACCCGCTGGCCCGGAAAGATACGATAATTGCTGTCGATCTTATTAGCGCGGGCCAAGCCGCGATAATCTTTACCGTAGCGCCACGCAATCGAATACAGGGTATCGCCCGACTTCACTCGATAATAACCGTCCGGTTCGGGTTTCGTATTAACACGGCTGGTCTTGGGCACATTGATAGAGTAATCGCTGACCGGTGCTATATGCCCACCGCAACCAGACAGTAGCACGCCGCTAAGCAGCGCTACGATCCCTATCCCCCTTATGCTAGCCGCTGGCCTTAGTCGCACATCTACCGATCCTATAAACACCCCGAACTGGGCCGGTTTAGTTTGATACCCCGGTAACGCTGGCTATGATATCAGCCTCTCTTATCACTCTGCCTCTGCTGTCACTCTGCCTCTGCTGTCACTGCGCGGCGGTATCCTAGAGATACCCCGGTAACGCTGGCTATGAAATCAGCCTCTCTTGCCACTACGTTCCAGCATATAGACCGCAACGGCTCCCAGCAACATCAACAGCAGCGCCCCCCAGAGCATCGCATCCTGTCCTGTCAGGGCCTGGTAGCTAACCGGTAATACATTATCCTGTAACAAAGGCACGGTATCACCCCGCGTATTGATCCGATACTCGGTGGTATATTTCCAGGGCCAGACTCGGCTCAGTGAACCCAGCATGACCCCCGTTAACAGTGCCAGGATCAGGTCATGCTGGTTGCGGAACATCCATGCCAGCAGATGCGAAAAACTCAGTAACCCCAGCACACAACCGGCCATAAAAAGCGTCAATACCTGGAGATCGAAATCTTTGATTGCGCCCATGATCGGACCATAGAGGCCCAGCAGCAGCAGAATAAAACTACCGGAGATTCCGGGTAAAATCATCGCGCAGATAGCGATACAACCGGCACCAAAAACCATCAACGGCGTCGCTTCAACCTCTACAGGGCTGATCGCCGTAACCAAATACGCCCCGACCATCCCCACCCAAAGGGCGATAACCGGCACCGAGTTCCAGCGTTTGACCTGCGTCATCATCCAGATCGAAGAGCTCACGATGAGGCCAAAAAAGAACGCCCATAGCAGGGTGGGATGCTGCTCCAGCAGATAGATCGCTAAACGGGCAACCGATGCCAGACTCAAGAGTACGCCGGACAATAACACCAAGAGGAAGGTACCGTTAATATGGTCCCAAAAGGCCCGCGGCCCCTGCCGTCCAAGCAACAACAGCGACTGCGGCGTGATCCGTCGAATAGAATCCAGTAGCTCCTGGTAGATGCCGCTGATAAACGCGACGGTCCCACCTGACACTCCAGGGATCGCATCGGCCGCGCCCATGGCGGTACCCTTAAAAAATAATAACACCCAGTCGCCCGTCGTTCGACGCATGTAACTCTCCCTAGCTGATTGAACCTCTGAGCATCGGTACAAATTTCACCGCCTCCAATACCTGATGGTCGTATTCGGTATCACTGACACGGATCACCAACCGTAATTCTTGCCTGTCGCCGCCGACAGGAATAATCATCCGTCCACCAACGGCCAGCTGTGAATAGAGCTCTGGCGGAATCTGCTCGGGAGCCGCGGCACAGGTGATCGCATCAAAGGGCCCTTTTTCGGGCCAGCCGAAGCCGCCATCGGCATGCTGGAAATAAACATTGCGCAGCCCCAGCTGACGCAAGCGACTGCGGGCTTTTTGCTGCAAGGGCAGGATCCGCTCAACACTGAACAACTTATCGACCAGACAGGCGAGCACCGCCGACTGGTAGCCAGACCCGGTGCCTATCTCCAACACCCGCTCGGGACGACCGCCATTGAGCAGAATCTCGGTCATCTTGGCGACTATATAAGGTTGGGAGAGCGTCTGATTAAAGCCGATTGGCAGCGCGGTATCTTCGTAGGCACGATGCGAGAGGGCTTCATCGACAAACAGATGCCGCGGCAAGTCACGCATCACCTCCAGCACCCTCGAGTCCTGAATACCCCGTGCAACGAGTCGTGCGCTCAGGCGGTCGCGGGTTCGCCGCGAGGTCATGCCGATGCCTTCAATATCGAACTTATTCACTCCAATTCCTCAAGCCAGCTGGCCAGATTGTCAAAACCCGAGTACTGGGTCATATCGGCATGCAGCGGGGTAATAGAGACATACCCTGCAGCGACCGCATAAAAATCGGTGCCAGGGCCGGCATCTGCAGGCTCACCGGCCGCCGATATCCAAAATCGTTCCCGCCCACGCGGGTCGACCGAGAGCACCGGTTGATCGGCTAACGCCCGGTGTCCTAAGCGGGTCACATGGATCCCTTTTATCTGCTCCAGAGGAAGGTCGGGGACATTGATGTTAAGCACCGTGCGAGGCGCTAGATTCAAGGCATGCAACTGCGGCAACAACTGACTGACGACGGTGGCCGCCGAGACGTAATGCTGCCGCCCGTGCAGGGACACGGCGATGGCCGGTTTATCCAGATAACGCCCCTCCATCGCAGCCGCTACGGTGCCCGAGTAGAGTACGTCGTCACCCAGATTGGCACCGGAATTGATGCCCGAGACCACCATATCCGGCTTAAACCCCAGCTTCCCGGAGATACCCAGATGGACACAGTCGGTCGGCGTGCCGTTGATGCTGATATAGCCATTGGCTAATAGCTGAATCTCGAGTGGCCGATCCAGCGTCAGCGAGTTACTGGCACCACTACGATCTCGCTCGGGGGCGACCACCTGGACCTCAAACTGTTCCGCCAGCATCGTCGCCAGGGCGTTCAGTCCCGGCGCATGTACGCCATCATCGTTAGAGATTAATATCCGCATCTACTTTTCCGTTCAGCCTCAGACCCGCGCCTGTACCATCGTCGTTAGGGATCAATATCTGTATCTACTTCTCAGTACTCTCAGTACTCTCAGTACTCTCAGTACTCTCAGTACTCTCAGTACTCTCAGTACTCTCAGTACTCTCAGTACTCTCAGTACTCTCAGTACTCTCAGTACTCTCAGCAACGCCAATAGCAACAGCAACAGCAACAGCAACTCCAGCGCCCTGGCCTGACGCCACTGAGTAGTGGCAGAGTTCTCGTAATACACTAGTCGCATAAGTGCCCGGTGGCAGCTCAAAACTCAGTTCCAGCTGATCGGGCTCAGGCCACTGCCAACTGAACTGCTGCGGTAAGAACCGCACCGCACGCCTTTCCCGAGCCTGCCCCAGGCGCTCAAACCCCTGGCACCAGCTTGCAAACCCTTCCAGCATCGCTGTTTCCAGCGCTAATGCCTGATCTTCAACCAACGCCCGCCCGCGGCCCATCAGCGGCGCGGTCGGATGCAGCTCGAACCGTTCGATCGCGCTGGCCAGCAATGCGGGATCGGCTTCATGAGAGAGGTTACTCGAATCCCTGATCATCGGCTTATCGCCCGGCAGGTAGCGATCCAGACAGCCCTGTCTGATTCGCTCTGCCAGCACCCGGTTAAACAGATAGGAGCGCGCCGCCGAGATGGCCATGCCGCGTTTGAGCCGATCGCGGATTTTGATGTCACCCTTAAACAGCTTATCAGCCTGGGTCAGATTGCCCCCCCCATGGCCAAAGCGCTGTTCGCCAAAATAGTTGGGCACCCCTTGGTGGCGAATCGCCACCAGCCGTTGCTCCAGATCGACGCTCGGCTGAAGATCACGAATCCTTATTATGAAACGATTACTCTGGTGCCCACCCCGCTTGAGCTTGCGATTATGGCGGGCGGTTTTCAGCAGGGTGACTGTCTCGGGCAAGCCGCTCAGATCCGGATCTGGCTGACCGGGCAGCCACAGACTGAACCACTGGCTAGTCACGGCATGCCGATCCTTAAGCCCGGCATAGTTGACATCCATAGGCCTGATGCCGGCAAGTTCGGCTAGCTGGCTCGCGATCCATTGGGTGTTTTCGCCGCGCTTACGCAACAATACGTACAGGTGCTCGCCGCTGCCCTCAGGCGTGTAGCCCAGCTGCTCATCGACCTGAAAATCTTCCGGCACTACCCGAATCACACCGCGAGCGGGAGGCTCGCCATGGAAACGAGGGAAATCAAGGTTATATACGTTCAAAGATTATTTCTCTTCAGGGAGCAGGAAGAAGGTCTCGCCACGCCTGACCATCCCCATCTCGCTGCGGGCACGCTCCTCCAGCGCCGAGGTGCCCTGTTTGAGGTCATCCACTTCGGCACGCAAGGCATCGTTACGATCGATTAAGAGTTGGTTGGCGGCTTGCTGGGTGGCGATGGAGGCTTGCTGCGACCATACCGAGGGTAGATTGCCATCACCGAACCAGAGCCGATACTGCAACCCCAGCAACAGGACGCAGAGCATGGCCAGCAGCCACTTCATAACCCGGCCCTCGCCCTAATTCGCATACCTGCCCAGATGGGTAACGCCGAGGGGGAGCCGCGCCCCCCCTGGGTATTCCCCTGGGTAGCTATGCCTGACCTTTAATTTCGGAGCGACCGTTGTAAGGCGCCTTGCCCTGCAACTCCTCCTCGATACGCAGCAGGCGGTTGTACTTGGAAACCCGGTCAGAACGGCACAGCGAGCCAGTCTTGATCTGACCGGCCTTAGTCGCCACAGCCAGATCGGCAATGGTAGTGTCTTCGGTCTCACCCGAACGATGGGAGATAACCGCCGTAAAGCCGGCATCCTGCGCCATCCTGATCGCGCTCAGAGTTTCGCTCAGGGTGCCTATCTGATTGAACTTGATCAGGATGGAGTTACCGATTTGCTCGGTAATACCGCGCGCCAGAATCTTGGTGTTGGTGACAAACAGATCGTCACCGACCAGCTGCACCTTAGCGCCAATCTTGCGGGTCAGGGTCGCCCAACCGTCCCAGTCGCTCTCGTCCATGCCGTCTTCGACGGAGATGATCGGATACTTGCGGGTCAGATCGGCCAGGTAGTCAGCAAAGCCTTCGGAGTCGAATTTTTTGCCTTCCCCGGCCAGGTCATACAGCCCCTCTTTATAAAACTCTGAAGCGGCGCAATCCAACGCCAGGGTGATGTCTTTGCCCAGCGTGTAGCCGGCGTTATCGATCGCCTCCTGGATGACGACCAGCGCTTCTTCGTTAGAGGCCAGGTTTGGCGCGAAGCCACCCTCGTCGCCCACGGCCGTGTTCAGGCCACGTCCGGACAACACCTTCTTGAGGCTATGAAAAATCTCGGCACCCATGCGCAAGGCTTCGGCAAAGTTCGGGGCCGATACCGGCTGGACCATGAATTCCTGGATATCGACGTTATTATCCGCATGCTCGCCGCCGTTGATGATGTTCATCATCGGCACCGGCATGGAGTAATCACCGGGGTTGCCGTTCAGCTCGGCAATATGTGCATACAGCGGGATGCCTTTCGCCACGGCGGCGGCCTTGGCCGCGGCCAGGGACACAGCCAGGATCGCATTGGCACCCAGATTACCTTTGTTTTCAGTACCGTCCAGGTCGATCATCAGCTGATCCAGGCCAGACTGATCGCAGGCATCCTTACCCAACAATGCAGTCCGAATAGGACCCTTGATCGCGGCAACTGCCTTCAGGACACCCTTGCCCAGATAGCGTGACATATCACCATCGCGCAGCTCTAGGGCTTCGCGAGAACCGGTTGAGGCGCCGGAGGGTGCACAGGCAGAACCCAGGGCACCCGAGGCCAGAATCACATCGGCTTCAACCGTGGGGTTGCCGCGGGAATCCAGCACTTCGCGTGCCTTGATATCGATAATCGCTGTCATGTTGCCTTTCGCTCCATTTAAAGCCTGATAGCTTCACTTCTTAATTAATTAAGAGTTTTATTAATTACGGGTCTTATTCATTGCGAGTCTTGTTCACTCTGGTACTCGCTACTTGCCGCCATGAATCAGGCCGGCCTTGACGAATCCAGTGAACAGACCATGACCGTCTCGCGGGGTCGAGGTGAATTCCGGATGGAACTGGCAGGCCACAAACCAGGGATGATCGACCACCTCGATCACTTCGACCAGGGTACCGTCGATAGAGTGACCGGCGATCCGCAGACCCGCCTGCTCCAGCTGCTCAATATAATTATTATTGACCTCGTAACGGTGCCGGTGACGCTCTAGAATCACCGCCTTGCCGTAACAGGCGGCGGCCGTGGAGTCGGACTCCAGCCGGCACTCCTGTGCGCCCAGACGCATGGATCCGCCCAGATCGGTATCCGCCGAGCGTGTCTCGACACCGCCCTCGGGGGTGGTCCATTCCGTGATCAGGCCAACCACCGGATGCTCGGCCTGGAGGTTAAATTCGGTACTGTCCGCGCCGGGCAACCCCGCCACATGACGGGCAAACTCGATCACGGCGACCTGCATTCCCAGACAGATACCCAGGTAGGGGATCTTGTTCTCACGCGCAAAGCGCACCGTTTCGATCTTGCCTTCGACACCGCGCTCACCAAAGCCGCCCGGCACTAGGATCGCATCGGCCGATTCGAGCACACCGGTGCCCTTACGTTCGATCTCTTCGGCATCGATGTATCTGAAGTTGACCTTAGCGCGATTCTTGATTCCGGCATGGATCAGCGCTTCGGTCAGCGACTTATAGGCATCCAGCAACTCCATGTACTTACCGACGATGGCGATGGTGACTTCACGGTGTGGGTTCAGTTTGGCATCCACCACCGCATCCCACTCGCGCAGATCCGCCGGATGGCAATCGAGTCTGAACTTGTCGACGATGATGTCATCCAGCCCCTGCTCATGCAGCATCCGGGGAATACGATAGATGGTATTAGCATCTTCCAGGGCGATAACCGCGCGCTCTTCGACGTTGGTAAACAACGACAGCTTGCGCCGCGAATCGGCAGGAATCTCGTGGTCGGAGCGACATACCAGGATATCGGGCTGTATACCGATCGAACGCAACTCCTTAACAGAATGCTGCGCCGGCTTGGTCTTGGTTTCACCTGCCGTTGCAATATAGGGGACCAGCACCAGGTGCATAAACAGCGCCCGGGTACTGCCCAGCTCGACCTTCAGCTGCCGTACCGCTTCCATAAAGGGCAGGGATTCGATATCGCCCACGGTACCGCCAATCTCTACCAGCGCGACATCAGCGTCGCCGGCACCCTCGATCACTCGACGCTTGATCTCGTCGGTGATGTGCGGGATCACCTGCACGGTGGCGCCCAGATAGTCTCCACGGCGCTCTTTACGCAGCACATCTTCGTAGACCCGGCCCGCCGTAAAGTTATTACCTTGGGTCATGGTGGTACGTATAAAGCGCTCGTAATGGCCCAGATCCAGATCGGTCTCGGCACCGTCTTCGGTGACGAACACCTCGCCATGCTGGAACGGGCTCATAGTGCCAGGATCCACATTGATATACGGATCGAGCTTCAGCATGGTGACTTTAAGGCCGCGCGTTTCGAGAATAGCAGCCAAAGATGCGGAAGCGATGCCCTTGCCTAAGGAAGACACAACGCCGCCCGTGACGAAGATATAATGCGTCATTCAGAACCTGTTCGCAGATGTAAATACAGTGTTTTTGGGGGGAGATGCGAAGCACCTCGAGATGGGGCTACAGGGTACCAGATCGGCTCGCTTTCGACAATCAGAAATCGTCTGTTTCAAGGAGGCTGACCGAGAATAGACAGACCTGCCGCGAGACCCTATGTTCTTAAGATGAGGAGAAGTCAGCCTCCTGGTCCTGACTCCGGCACTCTCAGAGGTACTCTCAGAGGTACCGTCTGCGGCTCCCAGACGAGCCTGACGCCCGGTTGCCCGGGCGTGGCCAGGCAGCCCTCGGCAAGCCACAGGTCCGCCACCGCCAACAACCGCTCTCCGGCATAGATCAACGGCAACTGCGATCGCTGCCAGGGCGCCAGCCCCTGCTGCTGCAACAATTTTTTCAGCGACCGACTACCCACGCGCCCCGGCAACTGAATCCGTTCACCGCCCTGCCGCAGGCGAACCTGTAACCGTCCCGTCTTCGGCAGCGCCAACCCCGAGCCAATAACCGGCTCGCACCGCAGCCGCCCCCCCGGCAGCCGTAATTCAGAGCCCCTGTCCGAGGCGAGAGCCCAGTCCCAGACCTGCCCCGCGACACCCTCGGACAGCTCGGGCAGCAGATAGAGCCCGGCCTCGAAGCGCCGCAGCCACAGCCCCCCCAGGCGCATCTGCGGCTGCGCATCCGCCCGAGCATTGGCCAGTTCTCCCCACAACCGCTGCAGCAACGCCGCATCAGGCAGCACCCCCGCCAGCATCTGCAGCCAGTAGCGCAGTAGGTTATCGCGACGCGCCATCGACAACTGCCCGAGCGCGGCTATCGACAAGCCGGCATCCGCCTGCAGACAACCCCGCAGATCGATAACCGCCAGCTCCTGACACAGATGCTGCGCAGCGGCGCTGTTACATGCACTCAGTCCCAGCGATGCCACGGCACCGGGCCAGCGCTGGATAAGCTGCGGCAGCACCTGGGCGCGCAGGTAGTTCCGATCATGCAGGGTATCGAGATTGCTGGGATCCTCGATCCAGTCTAGCTGTCGCTCGGCCGCATAGCGCGCTAACAGCGCCCGAGGACAGGCCAGCAACGGCCGCAGCAACAGCCCCCGACCGAGCGGACGAGAGCCAGGAATGGCAGCCAGGCCCCGCACACCGCTGCCACGCATCAGTCGCAACAACAGCGTTTCGGCTTGATCGTCGGCATGATGCCCCTGCAGCAGCAGATCGCCCTCGGCCAGCAACGACTCAAACACTCGATAACGAGCGATGCGCGCCTGATTCTCCAGGCTATTGCCGGCGCCGATCCGTACCTGACGAACCTGGAGCTCGACACCCAGCTGCTCGCAGACCGAGTGGCAATGCTGCGCCCAAGAATCAGCCTGCGCCTGGAGCCCATGATGTATATGGACCGCCCTGAGCCGACCCTCGCAATTAAGCCCAGCCTCGACGGCCAGCTGCAGCAACACCCGCGAATCCAGGCCACCGCTGTAGGCGATCCAGATCTCGCCGCTGCCATGCTGGGCGGTGACCTGAGTCAGGTTATCGAGCAGAGAAGAGAACATATTAAGGTTAAATTAATGGGGACAGATTTATTTAATAGAGAAAATAAATCAGAGAAAATAAATCTGCCCCCTTTTCTCAGTTGATGCCGAAGGACATCAGTCGATCGTAGCGCCGTTGCAGCAGGTCATCGACCTCAAAACCATCCAGCTCGCCTAACGCCGCAAGCAGCTGCGCCTTCAATGACGCGGCCATCAACTCACGGTCACGGTGAGCCCCGCCCAGCGGTTCCTGAACGACTACGTCGACCAAGCCAAGAGCATGCAGACGCTCCGAGGTGATGCCCATCGCCTTAGCCGCATCGGAGGCCCGATCGGCGCTCTTCCAGAGGATAGAGGCACAGCCCTCAGGAGAGATCACCGCATAGGTCCCGTATTGCAGCATCAGCAGCTTATCGCACACCCCGATGGCCAGGGCTCCTCCCGAGCCGCCCTCGCCCACCACGGTGGAGATCACCGGAACCTTCAACCGCGACATCACCGCCAGATTGTAGGCGATGGCTTCACTCTGGCCGCGCTCTTCGGCATCGATGCCCGGATACGCACCCGGGGTGTCAATAAAGGTCAGGATCGGCATCTTAAAGCGCTCCGCCATCTCCATCAGCCGCAACGCCTTGCGGTAACCCTCAGGACGCGGCATCCCAAAGTTACGCCGGACCTTCTCACGGGTTTCACGTCCCTTCTGATGCCCGATTACCATCACCGGACGGCCGTCGATGCGCCCTATACCGCCCACAATCGCGGCATCATCGGCATAGTGACGATCACCATGCAGCTCATCAAAATCATCGAAGATCAGCTCGGCGTAATCCAGGGTATAGGGGCGCTTGGGATGGCGCGCGATCTTAGCGACCTGCCAGGCCGTCAGATCACCGAAGATCTTCTCGGTCAGGCCAACGCTTTTCTGCTCGAGCTTCTCGATCTCATCACTAATATTAAGCTCGCTGCCCTGACCCACCATGCGCAGCTCTTCGATCTTTGCCTGCAGCTCCGCGATTGGCTGCTCGAAATCCAGATAATTCGGGTTCATAAGTGGTCGCTTCTGATGCTAGCCTCTCTACCAGACGCAGGAGTCGAGGCGGTAAAATACAGGGAGTCTACCTTGCGATTAGCGGATTAGCCACTGTAGAGCAACGTCACCTGCTCCTTTCCATAGAGTCGCCTGAGCGCCAACAGCAGCTCGTCGGTGGCACGCACCTGCCAGCCCTGCCCCAGTACCAGATCAGCCGCAACCTCCTGACTCTGATAGCGAATACGTACCGCGACACCCTCATCACAGCGGTGCTCAGGCAACCAGGACGACAACTGCTTAACGCAATCGGCACCTTCGGACCTCAGCTCAATCTGCAACGCCTGCGCAAAACAGCGCCGCGCCTCGGCCATATCCATCACCCGACTGCAGCGGACCTTCATCTGATCCTTGTAGTCATCGAAGGAGACCTCGCCCTCGAAGACCAGCACCCGATCCTTAACAACCAGATCCCGGCACTGGTCGTAAAGTTCTCCGAACAGCACCACCTCCAGCCGCGCACTGCGATCATCGAGGGTGACGATGACCAGGGTATCACCCCGCTTGGTCTTAATCAGGCGGATGTCGAGCACCAGGCCCGCCAGCTTCTGCTGTGCGCCTCGTACCGGTTTCAGATCCGCCAGACGATTGGGGGCGAATCGGCGCAGCTCGCGCGCATATTCATCGATCGGATGACCACTGACGTACAGCCCTAGGGTCTCTTTCTCGCCGGTCAGCCGCTGCTTATCGGTCCACTCTTCGATCCGCCCATAGGGCTCATAGAGATCCATAACCCCCTCAGAGGCCAGACTGACATCACCGAACAGATCGAACACCCCGCTATCGAGATTACGCGCCTTCTGATCCGCCGCCTTGACCGCATCGGGAATCGCCGCCTGCAGCACCGACCGGTTAGGCCCCAGCTTATCCAGCGCACCACAGCGTAGCAGTGCCTCGAGCACGCGCTTGTTGATGTTCCCCCCACCCACGCGCTCGCAGAAATCGAACAGGTCGGTAAAGGGCTCGCCCTGAGCCCGGGCCGCAACGATCGCGCCGATCGGCCCTTCGCCGACCCCCTTGACCGCTCCCAGGCCGTAAACAACCTCCCCGGCATCGTTAACGGTAAACCGATACTCGCCGGAATTAACATCGGGCAACACCAGCGTCAGCCCCAGCGCTCGACACTCTTCGACAAAGATCACGACCTTGTCGGTATTCTGCATATCCGATGACAGTACCGCCGCCATAAAGGGCGCCGGGTAATGACACTTAAGCCAGGCGGTCTGATACGACACCAGCGCATAGGCGGCCGAGTGCGACTTGTTAAAGCCGTAACCGGCGAATTTTTCTACTAGATCGAAGATATTGCCCGCCAGCTCGGCGTCGATCTTATTACCCTCGCAACCCGCCAGAAACCCGACCCGCTGTTTAGCCATCTCCTCGGGTTTCTTCTTACCCATGGCCCGACGCAACATGTCCGCGCCACCCAGGGTAAAGCCTGCCATCACCTGGGCGATCTGCATCACCTGTTCCTGGTACAGCACCACCCCGTAGGTGGGCTCCAGCACCGGCTGCAGGGGCATATATTCATAATCAGGGTGCGGAAAGGAGAGCTTGGCCCGGCCATGTTTACGGTTGATAAAGTCGTCCACCATGCCTGACTGCAGCGGCCCCGGCCTAAACAGCGCTACCAGGGCGATAATATCCTCGAAGCGGCTCGGCAGCAGGCGCTTCATCAGATCCTTCATGCCGCTGGATTCGAGCTGAAATACCGCCGTGGTATCGCCACGCTTGAGCATCTCGTAGATCCGCGGATCCTCCAGCTCGATCGTGGTGATATCCAGCGGCACCTCATCGGTCTTGGCCTGCAGGGCATGGATGGTCTTTAACGCCCAGTCGATGATGGTCAGGGTCCGCAATCCCAGGAAGTCGAACTTCACCAGCCCGGCGGATTCGACATCGTTCTTGTCGAACTGGGTCACCAGACCGCCGCCCAGCTCATCGCAGTACAGGGGCGCAAAATCGGTCAGCCGGGTCGGCGCTATTACCACCCCGCCGGCGTGCTTGCCCACTCCGCGGGTGACACCCTCCAGCTGCAGCGCCATATCCCAGATCTCCTGGGCCTCCTCGCTGATCTTGAGAAACTCGGCCAGCGCCGGTTCGGTCTCCGCGGCTTTGTTGAGGGTAATGCCCACCTCGAACGGGATCAGTTTGGAGAGCTTGTCCGCCAGCCCGAACGCCTTGCCTTGCACCCGGGCCACATCGCGCACCACCGCCTTAGCCGCCATAGTGCCGAAGGTGATGATCTGCGATACCGCATCACGGCCGTAGGTCTCGGCCACATACTCGATCACCCGATCACGGCCATCCATACAGAAATCGATATCGAAATCGGGCATCGATACCCGCTCTGGATTCAGAAAACGCTCGAACAGCAGGTCGTATTCAATCGGATCCAGGTCGGTGATCTTCTGCGAGTATGCCACCAGAGAACCGGCACCCGACCCCCGGCCCGGCCCGACCGGCACACCGTTGTCCTTACCCCATTGGATAAAGTCCATCACGATCAGGAAATAGCCAGGAAACCCCATCTCGATGATGATGCCAAGCTCGAAATCCAGACGCGTATCGTAGGGCTTACGCTTGGCCGCATACTCGGGATCGTTGCTGTCGAGGATCTTCTCGAGCCGCTCCTCCAGCCCTTGCCTGGAGACATCGATGAAAAATTCATCCATGGTCATCCCCTCGGGGATCGGGTAGTTGGGCAGGTAATACTTACCGATCTCGATCTCTATATTGCAGCGTTTGGCGATCTCCAGGGTATTCGCCAGGGCCGAGGGGACATCGGCGAACAGTACAGCCATCTCCTCGCCAGAGCGAAAATACTGCTGATCACTGTAGCTGCGCGGACGCCGTTTATCGGCCAGCACTCGGCTCTGGTTGATACAGACCCGGGCCTCATGGGCATCGAACTCTTCCGGGCGCAGAAACATCACCTCGTTGGTCGCGACCACCGGACAGTTAAATTCGCTGGCCAGGCGCACACTGGCATGCAAGCACTCCTCGTCCTTAGGCCGTCCGGTACGTTGCAGCTCCAGATAAAAGGCATTCGGAAACACCGCCATCCATTCTGCCAACCGCTCGCCAGCTTCCTCCGTACGCTCGCTGAGCAGCGCCGCACCGATCTCACCCTCTTTGGCGCCCGACAACGCGATCAACCCTTGCGCCTTCTGCTTTACCCACTCCAACTTCACCAGCGCCTTGTCGGCGATGATCGTCTGGCCCTGCTGATAGGCCATCGAGATCAACTCGGTCAGGTTGCGGTAGCCCTGACGATCCTTAACCAGCAGCGTCAGCCGTCGGGGAGCCGCCTTGGGATCATCCCGATTCTCGACCCAGAGATCGGCACCGCAGATCGGCTTGACCCCCGCACCTATGGCGGCCTGATAAAATTTTAACAACGCATAAAAATTGGTTTGATCGGTCAGCGCGACTGCCGGCATTCGCTGCCTGGCAGCTTCCCCCGCCAGCGCCTTAACCCGCACCAGGCCGTCGACAATCGAAAATTCAGAATGGACGCGCAGGTGAACGAATTGACAATCAGACATGAAACTTCCGGAGATTATAAATACAGCCTAGTAGTATAACGGCAGCGGAACCCGGAGGTAAGCGGTGTTACTATCCAAAGCCACTCCGTTGTCAGCAGTCCAGCCGGGGCAGAGCCACAACCCGCTCACGGGGCCTCCAAGAATCCCGCCGTAACGTCGAGAGCTAATCGCAGAGAATGATGCCCTCCGCCCCGCATTATCAGACTTACCGACCAGGCGAGAAGGCCGCGAAGCTCAGTCTCAAAAACAGTAATGAGGCTCAAAGCCTTCGACGTGTGGTGGCAATGAGGGTCGAACGGGCGCTGAAGCCTGCGGCAGAGCGCTTGGTCGCCGTCTGTTATTGAAGGGCCTGAACGAGACAGACCGAATCAAGCAGGGGGTGTTGGATTCAACGTCTGATGACATTAACTTCGGCCCGTAATCACTTAAGACGTTCAACCAGAATCATGATTTTATCGATAAATTTTTTAGACGGAGTACGCTTCATTGGCGTAAAAACTCTACTGTGAGGAATCTTGGCGGCTGATCCAATAAATTAATCAACCAATCAATGAATAAATGAATGAATGAATGAATGACGATGGAGTCATCTCGAATAAACTATAGAAAATAGTTAATAACTGCCCACCTAGCCCTATAATATGTCCGCTTTAACACATATCGCTTTAACATCCCCCTCTACCAACCCGTTATTGTATTATTGACAGAGATCCCCGAGGAACACCCTAATTATGTCGCTAGATCGCTTAGACCCATATAACGTCGAGCAGGCCGTTGCGCTGCTGTCCGGTAAGATATCACTACAGGCACTGAACTCCCCCGCTAAACCGGTGCAAAGTTATTGTGCCGACATGCTCACATCGAATAATTTCTGGCAGGGTAAAGCGGTCTCGCGACACCACGCTGGCAATGGTTTTCACACTGCGGGAGTCAGCGTAGAAGAACTGGAAAAGGATCAAGGGATTTAAGCTGCCGACCCGGGTGGTCAACAACATTGAGTTCAAGGATGGAAAGTAAGTAACGGATCAATCAGACCGGAGCGCCGCTTGACGCCATACATCAGAATTGACAATAACTCATTTTGATCCCGTTGATGGTACGATTTATGCTGGAGTTAACGGTAAGGTGATTTGTGTGCGTGCGGATAGATTGAGAGAACAACCTACAGAGTCTTTTGGAGAACGTTAACGTTGTTAAGCGATATCTTTCGATCAGCCTGCTGGAGACTTTCCTCGGCACGAGCGGGGAAGTGGATGCTGACCTCCCTTCTTCTTGTATTGCTGCCCGGCTGTGCGTCTCAAGCAGGGTTATGGATGGCTGATTCAATCGTTTCTGCGGGTAGCGGCGATGATAATAAAGACTCCCAACGTGTCACGCTCAAGCGACCGGACAACGGCATAGCGGGCTCAGTCGATAGAGCGTCTATAAAAGCGCTTGCCGAAGTGACAGCCAGGATCAATCAGGCTGCAGGTATTCAGACCACTTTATACATCACTGATCGGGGCAGCCCCGGCCCCAATGCCTACGCGGCTAGAGTAGGGCCGGACTATATCATCGCCGTTAATCTGCAGATGCTAACGCTAATAGGCACCGATAAGAATATGTATGCCGCACTAATAGGCCATGAGGTTGCACATTGCCTGAAACGTCATGATATTGTAGGAGAAAATAAGGGTTTTTCGGAAACAATGGCCAGCACCGCATCCAGAATTGATCAGGAGACTGAGGCGGATGAGGTGGGTATTCAACTAATGAAAACGGCCGGCTACCCTTTAACAGGGGCCCTCACCTTTTATACGAAGCTCACAACCGAAACGGGAAACAACCTTCCTGCATTTTTTAGGCAGCATCCATCAAACATAGAGCGCCTTGAAAATATTCAGAGAGCCACGGGTCACTCTTTATAACTCCGCACCAAAAGATAACGGCATTACCGCTGACTGCGGATCCACGTCGATCGGCGTTGATGCCAAAAAAATCTCTGCTTGCCTTTTAGCCTGCTGTCTTTCCGGATCAGGCTCACCTCTCGTTTTCTTATGGAACTCGGCGCGGCAATAACTGCAGCATCCACTATAATTACTTGGCAAAGCATCAGGTGATATAACAGCATGTCGCTACTTAAGTTGTTCTGGTATTCGGGTTATAAATCCTGGGCGTTAAATGGAAGAATATTAAAATGGACTTAAAAAATGAAAATAATTCGCATGCTATTACCGAACCTGCAGGCCATTGAATACTCACTGGATTCCATGCTGTACCTGCAGGCAGAGCAAGGTGCCACGTATTCGGTTGTTGATCTAGAATCAGGCATGATTGTTGAACATGCTGTGCTTACGCGGCAAGAAGATGCCTTGTTGATTGAGATTGAGGGTGAGCAAGTCGCCACTCTCGAGCAGTTTTATGCTGAAGGTATGGCAGCCAGTGTCGATATGGGAGCCCCCGTACCGCAGGTTGCAACGAATGATGCCGTTACAGAAAGTGCCGATCTGGTTTGGGAACATGCCGCTGATGCTGGCGCAGTAGTTGATGGCGGCATCCTCTCCGCACCGCTGCTCGTTGTGGGTTCAATCGCCGCAGGTGGGGTCTATCTGGCGACTAACGACGAGGATACAACTCCGGACGCTCCCGTCGTAAACGTACCCTCGGACACCCCTGACGAGGATGCAGCGCCGGACGCTCCCGTCGTAAACGTACCCTCGGACACCCCTGACGAGGATACAACTCCGGACGCTCCCGTCGTAAACGTACCCTCGGACACCCCTGACGAG
>JBLHND010000009.1:0-39301 GCA_047622605.1 Motiliproteus sp.
CCTCTGTCACATCGGACTGTCGATAGTTAAATGCCAGAGATTGCGCGTCGTCGATCTGCCATTCCAGCTTCGTTAAGGTGCCGTTATCACGCGAGGCGGAACCCTCAAGGTTCTTGCCATTACCTAATTTAAGGTCGTTGCCATCACGATAATAATCACTGACCAACCAGTCGACATTTCCTATGCGACCCGCTACCACTGCCGTTGTGCTCATTTGATGGTTGTTGTCGTTATAGCCTGTTTTTACAAAGCCACCGATCTCTTGGTCCGCTTCCAGTAAATCACTCGCTGAGATACTGTTTTGTGCCACCACACCACCCAAAGCCCCCGATCCCCACAACGTACTCGCAGGACCTTTTACCGCTTCAACACTCTGCAACAACTCAGGATCCAAAAAGTAACTGGGTCGATGCCCTGACTCAAAAACCTGCCGTACACCATCGACGGTTTGTAATATTTTATTGCCAGACAAACCGCGAATATTGACCGTCTGATTATTCGCACGCGGACCGCCAGACACAGAGATATTGGGCTCATAGACCAGGACTTCTGCAACCGATTGTGGCTGGATACTGTCTATCTCATCACGCTCAACCACGGCAATGGGCCGCGAGACCTCCTCGGCGTTTTGTTTCATTCGAGTCACGGTGACAATCACTTTTTTAAGTTGTGTTACACCCTGCTCGGCCTTAACGGGCTCAGCGGCCGCCGATAGACTGCTGGCTAATAGGCTACTGACCAGCGCTGCGATATGTTTGCGTTTCATGATTTCCCCAAATGAACTGCGATTATGGTGAGTACGTGTCTGCCTGCTTGTTTATGTCCCGAGCAACAAGAATGGTCGGGCAAATTTCTGGCGTCCATCTGTCTTCAGGCCCAGAGGCTGCATACCCTAACACCCTCAAACGATAATGCAAACACGAATCATTATCATTGACATATGTAATTCAGATCCATACCCTGATCCTCCAGTATCGACGTTGCGGTACTTATGGCAGAGCCACTCAAGAACAACTGGCGCTTATTCAGCTTGTGAATCGCCTCGCGAGTGAGAGTCCCGATTGAATTATCACTCAATTAACAAGCACTAAATCTTGACTTCGGGAGTCGTAAGTTCCACTAAGAAACCCTCATGATGACACAGGAGTTACAGCAGCAATCATTGGGGCCTCTGAGCTACCCATGAAACATGAAACGGAAACCTTTCATGGCCAGCCAGGTTATAAAAAAGCATTGACCATAGGCCTGAACGCGATTCATAAATAGAGTCACTGCTAGCACTTTTAAATAAATAGAAGATAGAAAAACACAAATACTGATGGAATAAAAACAATCATGACTCGTACATTATTAAAAACAGTCGCCGCCACTTTTTTGGCTCTATTGCCTATAAGCGGCAACGCGGAAGCCGTCTCATCGAGATTAATAAGTACCGATGCCGGTTCCAGTGAGTTGATTTTTGCACTGGGACTCGAGCAGAGTTTGATCGCAGTCGATGTCACAACACAGCTGCCTAAGGGCCACCGACGATTACCCAATATTGGCTATCACCGCAATCTTTCTGCTGAGGGCTTGCTAAGCCTGAACCCAACGGCGGTTATTGGCAGTGAATACATGGGACCCGACTCCGTCATAAATGCGTTGACGCTCGCTAAGGTCACTCTAATACGACTACCCAGTGCCAAAGACAGCGAGCAACTGCGCAAAAACATCATTCGATTAGCAGGCGCACTCGACCAACCCGATCGTGGGCAGCAACTCAGTTCACGACTGGACAAGCAACTGATAACCTTGAAATCAAGAGCGCTTCGCGAGGAGCAGATCGCCTTCATCCTAAGTGTCGATAGCACCTCATTGCGCCTGGCAGGCAAAGGCAGCGGTGGCGATGCTCTCATTCAATTGATGGGCGGCAATAACGTAGCTGACTTTAATAATTACCAAACTGTTTCTGCCGAATCATTAATGGTCATGCAACCGAGTATTATTATTGTCGCCGGTAAAACAATCCAGACCGCGGTGGTAGATTTAATGGCTGCTAATCCAATTTTAAAGCACAGCCCCGCAGGGAATAAACAACAAATCATTGCGGTGGACGGCAGTACACTGGTTGCAGGGCTGAGCATTTCTGCGGTTGAAGAGGCGCTACGATTAGTTACTCAGCTGAACTCTCCAATCAACGCTTCAATTAATTCTTCAATTAACGCTTCAATTAACGCTTCAATTAATACTCAGGCGGCCTCTCACTAATGCGATGGCCTGTTACCTTGACCTTCGGTTTATTAGTTTTTCTCCTTGTGACGGGCAGTCTTTTTTCTCTTACGCTAGGTGCCATGTCGTTACCGGCAGTGGAGAGCTTGCTCGCAGTCGTCGATCGATTGAGTGGCGCTAGCCTCAGTACCCTCGAACACTATCAGCGAGTCGTGGTGCTCGAACTGCGTTTGCCGAGAATGTTACTCGCGATGCTGGTCGGTGCCATTCTCGCGCAATGCGGCGCGGTTATGCAGGGCTTATTTCGTAACCCTTTAGCAGACCCCGGTATCATCGGCGTTTCATCAGGCGCTGCGGTCGGTGCCATTGTCGCTATTGTTTTGCTACCCGATTCGTGGGGGCCATGGGTTATTCCTGCCAGTGCTTTTGTCGGAGGTTTAGTCAGCACGCTTGTAGTGTACAGCTTAGCGCAATCAGAAAATGGCACCTCAGTACTTGTATTATTACTGGCAGGTGTAGCGATATCAGCTTTTGCCGGTGCACTGATCGGTTTCATCAGTTATTTTGCCAACGATCAAAATTTACGAGCACTCAGTCTCTGGCAAATGGGCTCGGTGGCAAGCGCTACTAGCGCTAATTTATGGCTAGCACTGGCGGCTTTTGTTTTTCTGTCAATTGCTTTTCAACGCCGCGCCGCTGCGCTCAATGCTTTATTGCTGGGAGAATCTGAGGCGAGACACCTGGGTATTCCTGTCGAGAAATTAAAACTACAATTAATTATTTTAAGCGCTATCGGTGTCGGCATTGCCGTTGCGTGTGCGGGCATTGTTGGCTTTGTCGGCCTAGTAGTACCGCACCTGGTGCGATTAACCACCGGTCCCAATCACCGGGACTTACTGCCGTTATCGGCTCTGTGCGGTGCATTGTTGTTAATGGCTGCCGATTTGTTAGCGCGACTTTTAGTACAACCTGCTGAATTGCCCGTCGGCTTGGTGACCGCTTTATTAGGTGC
Source organism: Motiliproteus sp. (assembly GCA_047622605.1). Classification (GTDB taxonomy): domain Bacteria; phylum Pseudomonadota; class Gammaproteobacteria; order Pseudomonadales; family Balneatricaceae; genus Motiliproteus. The sequence continues at coordinate 3,221 of JBLHND010000009.1, forward strand.
CCCGTTTTTTTTACTGCTATTGATTCAACAGCGCACAGAGTGGAGCTAGTATGCTTTTAGAGTTGAGCCAAGTGAGCTGCGAACTTTACGGAAAAACGCTGCTAAACATCGACAAACTAGCAATCATGAAAGGGGAGTTTTATGGACTATTGGGGCCTAACGGCGCAGGAAAATCTACCTTACTCAAGGTTATTAGTGGCGATCTTCACTCACAGGGTCATATATATTTTCACGGTCAATCACTGAATACATTCCCGGCCCTTGAACGCGCCAGACATCTCGCTGTTTTACCGCAGGCCAGCCAACTCACCTTTTCATTCAGTGCCCAGGAAGTGGTGTCGCTGGGGCTGACACCACTGAGCCTGAACCGGCGAGACGCCGAGCGAGCGGTGCGTTTAGAAATGCTGGCCACCGACTGTCTCCACTTCGCGGACCGATCTTACCCTTCGCTTTCTGGAGGTGAACGCCAACGAGTACAGCTTGCCCGCGTGTTATTACAGCTTAGCCAAGCGACTAGCACCCCGTTGTTATTATTGGATGAACCTACCTCAGCGCAGGACCTTGGCCAGCAACACAGTATTTTACAATTAAGTAAACATCTGTGTAGCGAGCGCGGCTACTCGGTTGTCGCGATCCTTCACGATTTAAACCAAGTACTACGCTATTGCGATCGTTGTTGCGTGTTGAATAATGGGGTCATGACTCATGAGGGGAAACCGAATGAGTTGCTAACCAACGAGATGATTGAGTCTACGTGGCAGTATCGTCCACAGCGCATTACGCTGGCAGATGGACAAATCGCTGTTGTATAAACAGACACACCATCGCTTATGGCTTAGTGGTAACCCGAGTATCCAACAGATAGCGTACACTGCTGAGCAGGCCCTACGTCACATGAGCATAGAGCGGGGTGGTGGACACACCATTAGGGAGTCAGATCTTTTATTGCACGGGTCTGCAACGCAGATGCCCCTTTATCAACCATCGTTCAACAACTAACTCATACATAGCCAATATTAAGGCTATGATGGGCCAGTCTCAGGGCTGAGGCTAAGCCGCGCCGCTGCTGTCCCTAACTGTGGAAGGAACCCTTTTGATTGAGTTACTGGTCGCCGTGACGGTGTTTTTACTGAGTCATATGATCCCTATGCGGCCGCGATTCCGCCAGCCGCTGGAGCGGTGGCTGGGGCGCAAGGGCTTCTTGCTTGGCTACAGCCTGTTGTCGCTGGCGATCATCTACTGGCTGGCCCAGGCGTTTGCCGATGCGCCCTATATAGCGCTCTGGCCTTGGACGCGGTTAGCTGCCTGGCTGCCGGTGCTGCTGATGCCGCTGGCCTGCGTGCTGGTCGTCGCCGGTGCCAGTTCCAGCAACCCGTTCTCGCTGGGCCCAGGTGGCAGGGGCTACGATCCCGAACACCCCGGGATTGTCTCTGTCAGCCGCCACCCGTTGTTGTGGGGGCTGGTGATTTGGGCCGGTGCGCATATCCCGGTTAATGGCGATGCGGCCGGGGTGATCCTGTTTGGCTTACTGCTGATACTGAGCCTGGTGGGCACGCTCACCCTGGAGCGGGCGCGGCAGCGCAAGCTTGCGCCGCTGCAGTGGCAGCGTCTGCGTCGCGGCACGGTGAATATCCCCTTCAGTGCCTTTGCTCGCATCGATTGGCGCGGTATCGGCGGGTGGCGTCTGCTTGGCGGGATACTCCTGTATCTGCTGTTGCTGTTCGGCCATCAGCCGGTGCTGGGCGTAGCGCCACCGGTTTTTTACTGATGCGGCTGTAGTTGAGGTCAATTCCTCCCCGTACTAGATGTACGGGGTATCTTGCACAAAAACCTTGAGACACTCTATGTCAGACTCACGTAAAGGGCTGAGCGCGCTGCATCTTGGATCGCTGCTTCTGGGCGGTACGGCGCTGTTTTCGAAATTGATCGACACCAGTGCACTGGAGATCACCCTGTGGCGTAGTTTTATTGCAGCTGCGGTGCTTTGGATCTTGCTGCTACTCAGAGGCTCAAGAGTGCGTTTGGGAAGCGCTAAGGACTATGGCATCGCGGTGTTGCTGGGCGTTGTGCTGGCGGTGCATTGGGTCACCTACTTTCACTCGATGCAGGTCTCATCGGTGGCCATCGGTATTATTGCGTTTTTTTCCCACCCGGTGATCAGCGCGCTGCTCGAGCCGCTATTTGCACGCCAGAGGCCCCGCCTGACAGATCTGCTTACCGCGCTCTGGGTACTCTGCGGGATCATTATTATGCTGCCGCAGCGTGATCTGGACAGCGGTGTTACCCAGGGTGTGCTCTGGGGGTTGTTGTCGGCGTTACTCTTCAGTGTGCGAAATATTATCTACAAACGCTATTTCTCTCACTACGACAGCGCCGTGGCGATGCTGTATCAATGCCTGGTCGTGGGCGTAGTTCTGCTGCCTTTGGCGGGGGATTTTATCTTCACCACGACCCTCGATAATTGGCTTGGGCTGTTGGTTCTCGGGGTGTTATTTACCGCGATTCCGCACACGCTGTTCTCCTTCAGTTTAAAATCATTATCGGTGAAAACGGCCAGCCTGATCATGTGTCTGGTACCTCTGTACGCCACAATGCTGGCCGCGCTGTTGTTGGCTGAGATTCCCAGCGCCCAGACTCTTATTGGCGGAGTGATGATTCTGGGCGCTGCCATCGTCGAATCGTTCAAGAGTGGCAAGCAGCTCCGTATGTCCAGACAGGCCAGCGAAAATTGCTGAGACGTCGGCTAGGGCGGATTTTTTAGGGTATGTACCCGTTAGATGCTGTGTGCCAAGCCAAGTACAGTGTCAAATGTAAGGCCTGCCTCCCCTTCACGCTTAGCGACTGGTGATGATTGGATATTGCTGGGATTTCATTCCAGCCTACGAGCTATAGATCCTCCTCACCCGGTTTGCTGATGCTGATGCTGAGTGTTTTGGCATCGCCCGCGTACCATTTTTGCACATAGATTGACCCTATGACCGGGGCGCGGCCGTCCTCCACAATCTCTTTGAAGCGAACGCTGTGCTTGACCTCTTTTTCAAGTTCGAATTTGACTGTGATGGGCATTAATCATTCCTTATGGAGAGTTGGGGGGAGCGTCTAGGGGAGGGTGCGGGTGTCAACTGCGTAGCTTTCTGGCCAGTTGTAATAAATAGCTGCTGGTCTTTAATTTTTAATTTTTAGTGTGGTTACGGGTGTTAACCACGTAGCTTTCTGGCCAGTTCCAGCAACCGTTGGTCTTTAAATGGGCGTGGTTCAAGAATGGTTTCCAGCGCCACGGTCGTGATCTCATTACGTTGTACGGCGAGCATGACATTCGAAATACCCGCCTGCAGGTAACTGATCGCCATCGCTCCCAGGCAGGATGCCAGTAACCGATCGTGTCCGCTAGGCGCACCGCCACGCTGGGTGTGCCCTAGAATGCAGACCCGCGGTTCGTAACCCTGTTCTTCGAGTTTAGAGGCCAGTCGCTGAGTACGTCCAGATTCACCCTCGGCAATGACGATGATGCTGCTCATGCGGCCCTTCAGTCGGCTTTGATTGAGGCTGTCACACAGGGTCTGGAAGTCGATCGGACTGTCGGGGACCAGGATCAGCTCGGCACCACCGGCAAGGCCCGCGTGGGTGGCGAGAAACCCTGAGTTGCGCCCCATGACCTCGACCAGGAACAGGCGATCGTGTGAGTTGGCGGTATCACGGATGCGGTCGATCGCATCCAGCGCGGTATTCACAGCGGTATCGAAGCCGATGGTATCCTCGGTGCCGGTGATATCATTATCGATGGTGCCCGGTATGCCGATGACCGGAAAACCGGTCTCTTGCTGCAGCAGATGGGCGCCGGTCAAGGAACCATCGCCACCGATCACCACCAGGGCCTGGATCGCCATCGATCGCAGTGTGGCGGCGGCGTTCATCCGCACGGCGGGTTGGTGAAACTCGGGACAGCGATCACTCTTAAGACAGGTACCACCGCGATGCAGAATATTGGCGACGGCTGCCGAATTCAGTGGCCAGATATCAGCCTCGACCAGGCCGGTAAAGCCGCGGTAGCTGCCGAACACCTCGATACCCTCCTCGTTCCCCGCCCTGACCAATGCCCGAATAGCGGCATTCATCCCCGGTGCATCCCCACCGCTGGTGAGTACCGCGATCCGTGACAGTCTGCTTTCTGACTCGAGCTGAGGAAAGCGATACATAAGAACACACCCAGTAGATAAATAAACGCCAGCTGGAGGGTGGCCGAGACTCCGGCGGGCACCGTCTACTCTACGATGATATCCCTCTTCAGCATAGTGCTACTACTCAGTATCGGGTGTGTGCTTAGGTGGGGAGGAGCCGCTCAGCAGAAAATCGTTGAATGCCGCAATAGGGACCGGTCGGCTGAACAGATAGCCCTGATAGGCATAGCATTGATTGTCGGCCAGAAAATCCCGTTGTGCGGCGGTTTCCACCCCCTCGGCTATGACGGTCAGGCCCATGCTGTGTGCCAGCGCCACGATGGTGCGGGCGATGACCGCATCGTTGGGGTCGCTCAGCACGTCGCGTACAAAAGATTGATCGATCTTCAGCTGTTCCAACGGCAGTCGCTTGAGATAGGCCAGCGAGGAATAGCCGGTGCCGAAATCATCGAGCGCAAAGCCGATGCCTTCGGACCGCAGGTGCTGCATCTTGGTAATGCAGTCTTCGATATCGTCGAGTAACTGACTTTCGGTAAGCTCAAGTTTAAGCCTGCAGGGGCTGGCGCCGGTGCGTTCGAGCACCGCCATGACCTGGGCAACAAAATCAGGTTGATGCAGCTGCTTGGCACTGATGTTAACGGCCAAGGACAGGGTTGCGGTGGCGGGCTCGGCGGCCCATCGGGTTAGCTGCCGGCATGCGGTCTCCAGTACCCAGATCCCCAGCGGTAAGATCATACCGCTGCTTTCGGCCAACGGGATAAAACTGGCGGGAGGAACGAGGCCACGCTGGGGATGGAACCAGCGAATCAACGCCTCGGCGCCCGTCACACAGCCGCTATTATCGAGCTGGGGTTGATAATAGAGGACGAACTGCTGGAGCCGCAGTGCCTCGCGCAGGTCCGTTTCCAGAGCGACACGGGCGTTGATCTCCGCCTGCATGCTGGGATCAAAAAACCTCAGGGTATTGCGGCCCGCTTCCTTGGCGGTATACATCGCCAGATCGGCTCGCTTCATCAATTCTTCGCTGCTGTTGATGCCAAAGTTAAACAGGGTAATCCCTATGCTGGCGCTGCCGAGATACTCTTGTCCGCTGAGGTTGCAGGGCTTGTTGATGGCGGCGAGAATTTTTTCAGCGATAGTTCGAGTCTCGTTGGCGGCATCGATAGAGCAGGCACTCAAGCTTTCCAGCATCACCACAAACTCATCGCCGCCCAGACGGGCAACGCTATCCTCCTTGCGAACAGAGGCGCAGATGCGCTCGGCGACCTGTTGCAGCAGCAGATCGCCCTTATCATGACCGAGGGTATCGTTAAGGGTCTTAAAATGATCCAGATCGATGAACAGCAGGGCGCCTTCTTTGCCGAGGCGCATGCTCGATGGCAGGGCCAGTTTCAGGCGGTCCGCGAGCAAGCGACGATTGGGTAGCGAGGTCAGGGGGTCGTAAAAGGCCAGGTTGAGGATCTCCGCTTCTGCCGCCTTGCGCTCGGTGATATCGGTGTGGGTGGCGACATAATGGCTCACGGTCCCCTCGCTGTCCTTGACGGCGGTAATATTCAGCCACTTGGGGTAGCGGTCACCGTTTTTGCGTCTATCGCAGCTCTCACCCTCCCAGCTGCCGTTGGTGTTGATCGAGGCCCACATTCGGGCATAGAGCTCCTCAGCATCGCCGCCCGACATAAATAGACTCGGTGACTGGCCGACGATCTCCTCCAGAGGGTAACCGGACATCTCTATAAACGCCTGGTTAGCTCTCAGGATCAGGTTGTCGGCATCGGTGATCACCATCCCCTGCTGGGACTCGAATGCGGCGGCGGCTACCCGCAAGGAAGACTCGGCCTGCTTGCGCTCGGTGATTTCAGTGGAGATGCCGCATAATCCGTAGATGGTACCGTCCTGGTGCCGCAGCGGCAGCTTAATGGACTCGAAGGCGCTGGTTCTCTGCTCATGAATATAGGTATTGATTTCTTCGAGTGCAACCCGCTCACCATTCTCGATCACGCGGCGGTCATTGATCCTCAGGTTGGCAGCCGTTTTCGGGTCAAAAAAAGCGCTGTCAGCCTGGTCGGTAATTTCCGTCAGCGGTTTTCCTATCAGCTCGCACGCCTGTTGATTGACGTATTGGTACTTGTAGTTGCAGTCTTTGATGTAAATACAGGCTTCGATGCTGTCGAGAATGGTGTGTAACTTGCTTTCGCTCTCCTGCAACGCCTGTTCGGCCTGCTTACGCGCGGTGATATCATGCGCGATACCCAGTATCCCCAGTATTTTCCCCTGAGCATCACGCACCGGAGTCTTGGTGGTTTCCACCAGGATAGGCTCGTTATTGTAGGCGAAGCTGAGCCAGTCTTCGTGGCGGCTGGGGTGGTCTGCCTTTAGGGCGTCAAGATCCTGAATACGGAAAGTATCGGCCAGTCGCTGGTCAATAAAATCGTAATCGGTCTTGCCGATAATATCCACTTCCAGAGTCCCGTAAAAACGCTCAAACATCGGGTTGCAGAACCGAAATACTCCCTCGCAATCCTTCATCCATACCAGATCGGGCATGGCTTGAAGCAGTGCCTGTAACCGGGTCTGTTCTGCATTCAGTTCGGCGGTCCGATGCTTGACCTGGCGGCGTAGGGTGGCCCCCCAAAGCAGCAGCAGGACGGCGATCAGAGCCGCAAGGGTCAGGGCATAGGCCAGGTAGTGTGCATAGCCGGACAGACTGAGGGGTTTCCCCATCCATTTGTCGTAAAGAGCCTGCTTCTCTGCGGCGGAGATGGCGGCAAAACCGCGATTGATCAGCTGCAGGGTTGGCGCATCGCCCTTATGTACGGCACGATGGAACTCTCCCCTGCTGAGTTCAAAGGCCTTGCGAAATTGACCCGCGGCATCCGCTTTATAGAGCAGGTAGTTGGCCGGGGGCTCGTCAAGGCAAAAGGTATGCACCACACCCTCGATGGCCGCCTGCACCAGAGTCTCATAATTGGCATAGGTCTTTAGCGTGCTGACGCCTGCTTGTTGCAGGCTGTGGATGCAGGCATCGCCGGCTTTGACGCCGACCAGAAAACCCTGCAGATCACTGGGTTTGGTGATGCCGCCGATCTTGTTGTGACTGTAGACGGCCACCGGGATTTGCGCATAGGCAGGGCTGAACTCGAATGTTTCCAGGCGCTCCGGAGTCTTAAATAGGGTGTCGATCACGTTGGCCCGGCGGGCCCGCATGTGACTCTGGGCGGTGCCCCAATCGCTCGCTTTTAGTTCGGCAACCACACCGGTGCGCTCTTGCCACAGGGCCCAGAGATCAACCAGGTAGCCGGTTAGCGCGCCGGAATTATCACGAAATATATAGGGAGGGTAGTTGTCATCGATCGCCACAATCAGCCGGGGAGGCTCCGTGGCCATGCCGGCCGAAGGCTGGCCCGATTGCGGAGCGCACAGGGCCGTGCCTGCAACCCAAAACAGCAGCAGGGCGCTGCAGTAAACATATCCGGTGTGGAAGCTTCGACCGAATTTTTGTATTAGTATCAATTCTATATCATCGCTTTGCACTACTGCGTGAATAAAGCAGTATCTATAGAATTCCAAGCGGGAGCTCGAGGTTTAGATCGTCCTTTCATTCACTTTACACGACCTTGCCTGTAGATGGGAGCGTGATCGTCGATACATTGTCACCTTTTATGGCCGTCAGGTGACTTGCCCGCGCTGCTCGTCGAGCCCCATCGATAATATATAGGGGTCGTCCTGCTGGGCATGGATAAAGTCCTGTTTCGAGGCCCAGCCCTGCCAGCGGATGTCGATCAGCGCCTGCGCTACCGCCCCGCCCAGGCTGGTGCCCGGGCCGAGGATGATCAGTTTGTCGGGCGCGTACTCACGTACCGCCACCTGCAGGGCGCGGGTGAAATTATAGGGTTCGGTGACTTGCTGGCCGAGAGTGTAGTCGTGCAGGGCCACCGTGTCGGTGGCATGCGGCCGCCACTGGCCACCGCGACCATCGATCAGCGGTAGCTGCGGTGGTTGAAACAGGCTGGCCGGTAGCTGGTTGCGACCCTGTGCGGCGATAGGCTGTTGCAGCGGGGTGTGGAAGGCGGCGTGATTGAACAGCCGCATCGGGAAGCGGCCCTGCTCGAGGGGCAGTGCCAGCTCCAGTGCCCTGAGCCCGGCTTCATTACCGCCGAACACCCGCATCCCACCCAATTCGATGGAGGGGTACAGCTCGGCACCGGGGCGCGCATTGATCTCGGCCAGCAGCGCGTGCAGGTGCTGATCACGGCCGAGAACCGGTCGCCAGTCTGCGTCCACCACTGGGTAGATCAGCTGGCCACCGAGCAGTGACTGCTGCATCAGCGTGCCCATGCTGTTGATAAGGCGTAGCGCGTTGCCAGGGTTGAGCGCCCCGGCACAGCCCAGGGCGATATACCAACCCATGGAGTTGCCGGTGAGGGCGCAGACCTGGTAGCGGTCGCGATCGATGCTCAGGTAGTCGGCATAGGCGCAGCTCCAGATCAGCGCCGAGGCATTGTCGCCACGGCTGTGCTCGCGCAGCTGATAGCGCTCCGCGCCATCCAGGGTGCTTACCGGCGTCTGGCTCTGCTCGATGCGGTAGTCGTCTATAGCATCAATCAACGCCTGCTTATCGCTATGGTGGCGCCTGAGGTAGCCTAACTCCTGGGCATTGTAGGTGCCGCGACCGGGACAGATCACCAGCACTTTTTGTTTGTTATTGCTTGGTTTGTCGTTGTTAGCCTGGTCGTCGGACATTAGGTTTTTTCCACGGTGGTGGCGAGATCTCTGAGTGTCAGGGCGCTGGAGACAATTCCGGCACAGCTGGGCAGGGTGATCGTGGCGGTGCGTCCCAGGGGGATAAAGCTATCTTCGGCGGTGACCCGTTTGAAACGGGGTGGCGATGCCAGCTGCTCGCTGATCAGGCTCACCAGCCCTTCGCCGATCGAGCCGCTGCGGCGGCACTCATCGACGATCAGCAGTTGTTCGCAGGCACTGACCTGGGCCAGGATCGCCGCTTCGTTGAGCGGCGCCAGCCAGCGCAGGTCGATCACCCGCAGCTGGATGCCGTGCTCCTCCCTCAGGATCTTGGCCGCTTGGAGGCTGAGGTAATAGCCGTTGCCATAGCTGAGGATGCACAGCTCGGTGCCGGTGCCCAGCTGCCCCAGCTGTCCCTGCGCGATCGGCTGCGCCTGCTGTGGCGATCGATACAGATCGGTCCAGAGACCATCGCCTTCGCTGTGCAGGTCACGGACCATATACAGGGCGATAGGTTCGATAAAGACCACCACCCGTTGCTCTTCGCGAGCCAGGCGCACGCACTCGCGCATCATCTCAACCGCATCGGCACCGTTGCTGGGGCAGGCGAGCACCAGCCCGGGGATATCGCGAAACAGGTTGAGGCTGTTGTCGTTATGAAAGTGGCCGCCAAAGCCCTTCTGATAGCCGAGTCCGGCGATACGGATCACCATGGGATTGGTGAACTGGCCGTCGGAAAAGAAACTCAGGGTCGCCGCCTCGCCGCGAATCTGGTCCTCGGCGTTATGGACATAGGCCAGAAACTGGATCTCGGGGATCGGGATAAAACCGTTGTGAGCCGCCCCGATCGCCAGTCCCAGAATACTCTGTTCATCGAGCAGGGTGTTGATGACCCGATGTGGGCCGAACTTTTCCGACAGCTTGCCGGTGACATTGTAGACCCCGCCCTTGGGACCTATATCCTCGCCCATCATTAGGATCTCGTCATGTACCAGCATCAGGTCGGCGAGCGCCCAGTTGAGCAGGCGGGCGAAGTGCTGCGGCTGCTGCATAAACGGCTGTTCGCGGGCGAACAGCGTCTGGCGTTGCTCCTCAGGGACTGGGGGCAGGGGGGGGAGTGTTTTTTTGGGTGGAATCAGGCTGGCCATTACCGCGGCGGCAGAATCGAGTTTGGGGCGCTGGATCGCCAATTCGGCGACCCGGTTGACCCGCTCCTCGGTCTCGCGGTACAGGTCGATGATCTGATCTGATCGCAGGATTCCCAGGTCGATCAGTGCTCGGGCGGAGTGCAGCAGCGGATCGCGGGCCTCGGAGGCTTCGATCTGCGCGCGCGAACGGTAGGCGATCTCAGCATCAGAGCCGGCGTGTCCCAGCAGGCGCACGCAGCGCATATGTAGAAATACCGGCTGCCGGTAGCGGCGTGCCAGGCGTTCGGCGGCGAGGGCCGCACGGTGGGTGTCGAGCAGACTAAGACCGTCACAGTAGAGGTAATGCAGCCCGGGTCGCTGGCTGAAATTGGCGTGGATCCAGCCGCTGGGGGTATCGGTGGAGATGCCGATGCCGTTGTCTTCGCAGATAAATACCAGCGGCAGCGGGACTTTCTGATACGCGGTCCAGGAGGCGCAGTTGATCGCGCCCAGGGCCGTGCTGTGGTTGGCCGAGGCATCACCGAAGCTGCAGAGTACCACCGCATCGTGCGGCATCTGGCTGTCCAGGGCAGTGCGTTTGGCCAGCGGGATGGAGTAGGCCGCACCTACCGCCTTGGGCAGGTGGGAGGCGATAGTGCTGGTCTGCGGCGGGATAAAGAGCGCCTTGCTGCCCAGTACCTTGTGGCGACCGCCAGAGATCGGATCCTCGCTGGAGGCGCTGAAACTTAGCAGCAGGTCCCAGAGCGGGGTTTCACCCGGGGTCTGGCGGGCCCGTTGGATCAGAAAAGCGGCATCGCGATAGTGCAGGAAGGCCATGTCGGTGCTGCGAAACGCCGCCGCTATGGCCGCGTTGCCCTCGTGGCCGGCACTGCCGATGGTGTAGAAGGACTCCTTGCGCGCCTGCAGGCGGCGCGAGCACAGATCCAGGTGGCGGCTCTGCAGCTGGGTCTCGAACAGCTGCACCAGCTTCTCGGGGGTTAAGCCGGACTCCTGCAGAGATATTCGAGTATCGGGCGAGGGCAGTCGCCCCTCGACGACCCGGGTAAGGAAGTTTTGTTCGACGATCTGGGCGCGACTTTGCATACTGGGTTCTCCGTAAACGCTTAGTAGAACGCCTGGATGCCGGTCTGGGCGCGACCCAGAATCAGCGCATGGACATCATGGGTGCCCTCGTAGGTGTTGACCGCCTCGAGATTCATGACATGGCGGATGATATGAAACTCATCGCTGATACCGTTGCCGCCGTGCATATCCCGTGCGGTGCGGGCGATATCCAGCGCCTTGCCGCAGGAGTTGCGCTTGATTAGCGAGATCAGCTCGGGTGCGCAGCGATCCTCATCCATCAGCCGGCCCGCCTGTAGACATCCCTGCAGCCCCAGGCTGATCTCGGTCTGCATATCGGCGAGTTTTTTCTGGATCAGTTGGTTGGCGGCCAGCGGGCGTCCAAACTGGTTGCGATCGAGCGTATATTGACGCGCGCCCTGCCAGCAGAACTCGGCGGCACCCAGGGCTCCCCAGGCGATGCCATAACGGGCCTTGTTGAGACAGCCGAACGGGCCTTTGAGTCCCTTGACGTTGGGAAGTAGGTTGTCTTCGGGGACGATCACGCCCTCCATCACGATCTCGCCGGTGATCGACGCCCGCAGGGAGAACTTGCCTTCGATCTTAGGTGCGCTGAGACCGGGCATCCCCTTTTCAAGGATAAAGCCACGAATCTCGCCGTCGAGCTTGGCCCAGACCACGAAAATATCGGCGATAGGGCTGTTGGTGATCCACATCTTGTTACCGGTCAGCTTGTAGCCATCGCTATGCTGCTCGGCACGGGTCTGCATGCTGGCAGGGTCTGAGCCGGAGTCGGGCTCGGTCAGACCGAAACAGCCGATCCATTCACCGCTGGCCAGTTTGGGCAGATACTTGAGGCGCTGCTCCTCGGAGCCATAGCTATAGATCGGGTGCATTACCAGGGAGGATTGCACACTCATGGCCGAGCGATAGCCGCTATCGACGCGCTCGACCTCGCGAGCGACTAGACCGTAGCTGACATAGTTGACCCCGGCACCGCCGTACGCCTCGGGTAGGGTGGCGCCGAGCAATCCTAGTTGGCCCAGTTCGGTCATGATCTGGCGATCGAAATGCTCGTGGCGGTTGGCCTCGAGAATGCGCGGCATCAGCTCTTGCTGGCAGTAAGCGCGTGCGGCATCGCGGATCATCCGTTCTTCGCTGTTGAGCTGCGAGTCGAGGTCGAAGGGGTCGATCCAGCTGAAGGCGGCTCTGGTCTTCAAGGGCGCTGTAGGTAGGGGGCTGGTGTTCATAGAAGGTCCGCTTGTGTGGGGTGCGAGAATCCGGATGCGGTGACGCTGATGCAGATAAGAATAGGCGTTTCCTTGGTAAAGGAATAATATTCTTTTACTGTATCAGGTATAGGCTTTTCCTATGGATAGCTTCTATGGAAAATCTTATAAAGACGTTGGAGTTAAGATAATGGATCTCAGGGCCCTGAGGTATTTTGAGGCGGTGTACGAGAAGCAGAGCATCAGTGCCGCCGCGCGCCTGTGCTATATCGCTCAGCCATCCATCTCGGCGGCGATTAAGCAGCTGGAGGAGACGCTGGGCGTGCAGCTGTTCGTGCGTCATCCCCGGGGGGTGAGTCCGACCGAGGAGGCTAAGCGTCTCTATCCACTGTCGAAAAAGCTTAGCGGTGAGGCGCGGGCGATCCAGACGCTGTTTGTCGACCGCCCCATCGCCGTGCCTTTCCGGCTGGGGTTGATGCGCTCGCTGGGGGTGGAGCGGATGAGCCTGCTGCTCAAGGATCTCTCTACGGCTCAGGAGCAATTGGAGCTCACCCTGGTCAATCCGGAGGAGTCGTGCGACGCCCGTATTATCGATGCGACGGAGCGGGTCGAGGGCGAGCAGTTCCAGCCGCTGTGGCGGGATCGTTACCGGTTGGCGCTACCTCAGGGTCATCCTCTGAGCCTGCGCGAACAGCTGAGGCTCGACGATCTGCAGGGGTTGTCGTTTATTAATCGCCAGCCCTGCAATACCCTTAAACGGCTCAGAGGGATGCTGGACAAACGTGGCATCAGTTTCGTCGCCCGGGCCAATATACGCACCCTGGAATATGCGCTGGGGCTAGTCAGTGCAGGTGTCGGAGCTGCGCTGGTGCCAGACTGGGAGAGTACCCTAGCGCGCGAGGATATAGTGCTGCGCCCCTTCGCCGATATAGAGCTGGAGCAGCAGATCGGCCTGGCCTACTCCTCCCAAGCGGGGATCGAGCCAGCACTGCAGGCAATGATAGCGCTCTGTCAACAGCGCTGGCAGGCGCATCAGTCGTCGCGCCGCTAGGAGGCTGATGTTGATGCTGGTTTGCTGCCGTTGCGCTATGCTCCGGGTAAAGAACTGATCCTCACAAGGAGTAAAGCGATGTTTATCTGGATACTGGTTGTTATCGTGCTGATGGTGTTTGTAGCCTATAGCTGGGCGGCTCTCGGGGCGCGCATGAAGGGGGGTAATCTGTGGATGTTGCTGGGCTGGTCGGCGGCGGCACTGATCGCCTGGCAGGTCACTCTGAATACGCTGAGATTAAACCCGCTGCTCTCTTTTATCCTCTTCTTGCTGGTGCTGGCCGCAGGCTACTATCAACTGCGAACCCGCAACCCCAGCATCGAGCCGCCTCACAAGAAAGCCCACCCCAATAAATATCGGCCCAAAAAATTGCGTTAACGGCTGAAAAGCCGGCTGAAAAGCCGACTGAAAAGCTGACTGAAAAGCCGGCTGAAAAGCCGTCAGGCTGAAGCCGACCCACAGGGAAGTGTCTATCTATGAGGGTAATGCAGCAAGTCCCTAGGGAACGGACGCTGCCAACCTACAAAAGAAGGAACGTAGGCTGGGATGCAATCCCAGCAATATCCCTTCTCAGCTCAGCGCTCCAGTACATAGCGCCCCGGCGCATCGTCGAGTACCGGATACTGATCGCTGCCGAGCGGGGGGGCGGCTTGCAGTGGGCCGCACTGGGGACGCAGCCAGGTGACCCAGTCTTCCCACCAGGAGCCGGGAACCTTGTCAGTCCCCTGGCACCAGTGTTCGGGTGAACATTCGGCTTGGACATCACCCGCCCAATAGCGGCGTTTGGGCGGGGTCACCGGCGGACTGATAATTCCCTGAATATGACCGGAGGTGGCCAGCACATAGCGCGCAGGCCCGCCGACGAGGCAGGTGGTCTTAAAGGTTTCCTTCCAGGGGGTGATGTGGTCCTGTTCTGCACCCACCGCATACAGCGGCTGAGTAATGCGCTTGAGATCTAGGGCACGTCCGCCCAGGCTCAGGCCATCGGGTTGTGCCAAGCGGTTGTGGAGATAGAGTTCGCGCAGATAAAAGGAGTGCATCTTAGCGGGCATCCGGGTGAAATCGGTATTCCAGTACAGGATGTCAAATGTGGGTGCTTTTTTTCCCAGCAGGTAGTTATGGATGAATTGATGCCAGATCAAACCGTTGGAGCGCAGGGCACGAAAGGTGCTGGCCATATCCTGGCCCTCCAAAAAACCGGTCTCCGCCATTCGCTGTTCCAGATACTCGATGCCCGGTTCGTCGATAAAGACACCGATCTCACCCGGATTGGAGAAATCTACCAGGGTGGTGAGCAATGACCAGTGAGCGACAGGCATTGCATCTCTAGGCTTCTCACCTCTAAGAATGGCATCGCTGTCGGCGGCATTCAACCAGGCCATCAGGGCGGCGACGACGGTACCGCCGATGCAATAGCCGGTGAGGTGTACCTGGGATCCATTGCAGATCTGACGAGCGACTTCGACCGTTTGTAGGATGCCCTTGAGCATATAGTCGTCCAGAGTCGTTTCACGCAGTTCGGGTCCCGGATTTTTCCAGCTGGTGACGAATACGCTGAATCCCTGATCGCAGAGGTGTTTGACCAGGCTCTTGGCGGGGGTCAGGTCGAGGATGTAATACTTATTGATCCAGGGTGAGACCAGTACGATCGGGACCTGGTGTACCTGTTCGGTCGTGGGTGCGTACTGCAGCACCTCGAGCAGTTCGTTGCGATAAACCACCGCGCCCGCAGTGGTAGCTAGGTTTTCTCCTACGCGGAACGTCGTCTCATCGACCATGGAGATAGTGCCGTCCTGCGCGTCTTTAAGCAGATTGGCCATGCCCTCTAACAGGCTGGACCCTCCGGTTTCAAGGCAGCGCTGCAGGGCGGCGGGATTAGTCCAGAAGAAGTTACCCGGGGCGATGGCGTTAAGGACCTGCCGGGTCTGGAATCCGGCCTTGAGTCGCAGCGGTTCGGCGAGCTCTGGGGTGGTATAGATCGCATCCTCCAGCCAGTGGGTGTACAGCAGATAGACCTCTTTGAGGTGATCGAAGAACTGATTCTCTTCCCAGATAGGGTCCTGAAACCTTTCATCGTAGCTGACGGCAGGGATCAGATCACAGCTCTGCATGCCGGCGAGCTGACAAGCACACTGGAGCTGCAAGGTCGCCAGTCCAGCGCTCAACTCGAAAAGTTTCAGGGATAATGCCTGGGGTTGGTTAAGCCATGCCAACTGTGCTTGTTGACAGGCATGGAACATATCAAAAGGGTCCGCGGCATTAAGCTGCGGTTGCGCCCCGCCAGGAGTCGGGATACAGGGATTAGCAATATGCAAGTCGCTCTCCGGTGATTCGGCAAGACGCCGCTCTTAACTGATTTAGATTGGCAGGTTTACGTTAACCGGCTTAAGTCGGCTGGCTTCAACCGGCTGGCTTCAGCCGGAGGGTGTTAATGCTTACGCATACCGTTGCTAAACTGCTCCAGTATTTCAGGGATACAGTTGTTCTTTTCCAAGATCTCGTTGATGGATGAGTGCAGGCCTCGTGCTGCTTCTATCTCCTGCTCAGCCAGGTCACACCATTTAGCATCCGCCTCCTTGATCAGTTCAAACTGAATTTTAAGGGCATCCTGTGGGTCCTTGGCATCGCTCAGAGCCTTGTATTGCTTGATATTTAGATCCAGCAGGCTGGAAATAAAGTCAGATTGCAATTCGGTTATTTTTTGAGTGGCAGTGAAGTTGAACATGGCTATGTCAATCAGCGGCTGTAAGGGAGCTGCCGAATCGCTGCTCTGTTGTTTCTCTGTCATGGTCCGTTCCTCAGATAGGGTGAAGCCCATTACGGCAAAACAGCTGTTAGTTATTCAATGGGTGGAAATCGCATCGCTAGCCACGATGGCGAGGATGCGAAACAGGTATATAGAGTGTAGAAAAAAATGTTTTATTAGCAATCTTGAATACTGGTTTTGATGGTTTTTTAAAATGAATTTTCATCAGCATTTTCTACCCGTTGATTAATCTGAGGCGGCGGCTCTGCTCTCGAATGCGAATGGACTCCCCTGAAAGAAAGTGAACGGCCCTATGCGTTTTATGTATAGAGCCCTGTCATAATTTCGATTGTGTCAGCCCCCTGCTCTCACTTAGTCTCTATCAAGACAAGTCAGCACATATATAACAATAACCTAGGAATCTCTGCTGGAACGGTGCTAGCAATCTGTAGAGAGACTTCCTTGAAAGGACAGTGACGATGAAAAAAATAAACTCTCTAATGACGGGTATCGCCCTGGCTCTGGGGCTTTCCCTGAGCGCGCAGGCGGCCACGCTGAAGATGGCCTATGATGCCGATCCCGTGTCGCTGGATCCGCACGAGCAGTTGTCCGGCGGCACTCTGCAGCAGTCGCACCTGAGCTTTGACCCGCTGGTTCGTTGGAACAAGGACCTGGGGTTTGATGCCCGCCTTGCCGAGAGCTGGGAGCGTATCGATGCCAAGACCGTACGCTTCACTCTGCGCGACGGCGTGACCTTCCACTCCGGTAATACGCTGACCTCCGAAGATGTGCGCTGGACCTTTGAACGGTTGCAGAGCAGTCCCGACTTTAAAGGCGTCTTCAGTGCGTTCGAGGGTATCAAGGTGATCGATGAGCTGACCTTTGATCTGATCACCACCGAGCCCTACCCGTTGGTCATGCACTCGGCGACCTATATCTTCCCGATGGATTCCAAGTTCTACACCGGGACAGATGCCAGCGGCCAGGCTAAAGATATCCTCGTTAAGCATGGCAGCTCCTTTGCTTCCACCCATGTTTCAGGTACAGGCCCCTTTATCGTGACCAGCCGTGAGCAGGGCGTTAAGGTCGAGATGGAGCGCTTTGCAGGCTATTGGGATACCGCGTCCAAAGGCAACGTCGACAAAATCGTGATGACGCCGATCAAGGAAGCGCCGACCCGGGTTGCCGCACTACTCTCAGGCGATGTGGACTTTATCGCCCCGGTACCACCGACCGACCATGAGCGCATTAATGAGAGCGACAATGTCGATCTTGTTACCCTAGGCGGTACTCGGATCATCACCTTCCAGATGAACCAGCAGCGCCGTGAAGAGTTCAAAGATGTTCGAGTGCGCCAGGCGATCGTGCATGCAATCAATAATGAAGGCATCGTTCAGAAAATCATGAAAGGTTTTGCGACCACGGCATCCCAGCAAGGGCCTGAGGGCTATGTGGGTTACAAGGACAGCCTGAAGCCCAGGTACGACGTCAAAAAAGCCAAGCAGCTGATGAAGGACGCCGGTTACGAGCAGGGTTTCACTATCAGCATGATGGCGCCGAACAATCGCTACACCAACGATGACAAGATTGCTCAGGCAGTGGCGTCCATGTTGTCAAAAATCAACATCAAGGTCGATCTCAAGACCATGCCCAAGGCGCAGTACTGGCCCGAGTTTGACGCCCGTGCGGCCGATATGATGATGATCGGTTGGCATTCCGATACCGAAGATTCGGCTAACTTCACCGAGTTCCTGACTGCCTGTCCCAACACCGACACCGGTGCCGGTCAGTACAACAGCGGTAACTACTGCAATCCGAAGGTTGATGCGCTGATTAAACAAAGCAGCACCGAGACCGATCCGGCTAAACGCACCGCACAGCTGCAGCAGGTCGAGCAGCTGCTGTTTGACGACGCGGCCTTCGTTCCTCTGCACTGGCAGAACCTGGCCTGGGCCGTGAACAACAAAGTCAAGATCGCTCCCGTTATCAATGTGATGGACTTCCCGTATCTCGGTGACCTTGTCATTGAGGAATAGGCTGAGGAGTAAGCTGAGGAATAGGCTGAAGAATAGAGTTTAGTAACCAACGCCGGGTAAGTGCCTGTCGTTGGTCACAGAGCGGGGAATCCCGCGCTGTGGACTCTTTTTTCGATGCCTTAGGAGCCGGTCCTGGCATCAGGCTCGAATCCTAAGGGGTCGTTATACAAGCACTTCGAATTAATTCTTTTGCAGCGGCATCTCTAACAGGATATTTCCTTTTTAGATCATCCCTATCCGGGCACAGAATCTTTGTGAACTCCCGGTTTAGGATCACGCTGTCTGCACTCTAAGAGATCAATCGCCATGATCGCTTTTACGCTACGACGCCTGCTGCAGGCTTTCGTCGTCATGTTTGTTATCAGTCTGCTGAGTTTTTCGATCCAGGATAACCTGGGTGATCCGCTGCGCGAGCTGGTGGGGCAGTCTGTGTCCGAAGCCGAGCGCCAGGAGCTGCGCGATGAACTGGGTCTCAACGATCCCTTTCTGACGCAGTACCTGCGTTTTGCCGGGAATGCCCTTCAGGGTGATCTGGGCACCTCCTATTTCTTTAAGAAGCCGGCGCTGGAGGTGATCCTCAAGAAGCTCCCGGCAACGCTGGAACTGGTGTTCGGTGCGACCTTGATTATCGTCCTGCTGTCAGTCCCTATGGGGGTCTATGCGGCGATAAAACCGCACAGCCTGCTATCTAAGACGGTGATGGGGGTGAGTATTATCGGCATCTCAGTGCCGGTATTTCTGACGGCAATCCTGTCGATCTATCTGTTTGCGGTGGAGCTTAACTGGCTGCCCTCCTTCGGTCGCGGCAATACAGTGGTGATCTGGGGTGGCTGGGAGAGCGGTTTCCTGAGTATCGATGGCCTGCGTCACCTGTTGCTGCCCTGTGTGTCTCTGGCCTCGATTATGCTGCCGCTGTTTATCCGCCTGATCCGCTCCGAGATGATGGAGGTGCTTGAATCCGAGTACATCAAGTTTGCTAGGGCCAAGGGCCTGCCACTTAAACGCATCTATTTCCTGCATGCCCTCAAAAACACCATGCTGCCGGTGATTACGGTCGGCGGGGTGCAGATCGGAACGATGGTCGCGTACACCATTCTGACCGAAACGGTGTTCCAGTGGCCGGGGATGGGGTTTCTGTTTCTCGAGGCGGTTCACCGGGTCGATACCCCATTGATCGTGGCCTACCTGATCGTGGTGGGGCTGATCTTCGTGATCACCAATACACTGGTTGATCTGATCTACGGGCTGGTCAATCCGACGGTTAAACTGGCGGAGGGTAACGCATGAATAACGATGTTCTGGAGATCTACAAGCAGCCGACGCGCTGGCAGCGGTTTAAAGGTACCCATCTGTTTCACAGCTTCAGTCGTGACCGGGTGGCGATGCTCAGCTTCAGTGTCTTCGTCCTCTATCTGCTGCTGGCGCTGTTTGCGCCTTGGCTGGCACCCTTTAACCCCTACGATCTGTCCATGATCAGTATTATGGACTCGGAGATTCCGCCGATCTGGAGCGAGGGTGCGGTCGACGAGCGCTTCTGGCTCGGTACCGATGCCCAGGGCCGGGATATGCTCAGCACCATTCTGTACGGCACCCGGACCTCGTTGATGATCGGGCTCTGTGCGGTGGCACTGCAGTTACTGCTGGGGGTGATGATCGGTCTGAGTGCAGGCTACTTTGGCGGCAAGATCGATAGTTTCCTGATGCGGGTGGCCGATATTCAGCTGAGTTTCTCCACCATGATGGTCGCGATCGTGGTGCTGGCGGTCTTTCAGGCCTCCTTCGGCGCCGAACTCTACGCGGATCTGGCGATCATCATGCTGATCCTGGTGATAGGTATCGCCGAGTGGCCTCAGTATGCGCGCACCGTTCGGGCCTCGGTATTGGCCGAAAAACATAAAGAGTATGTCGATGCGGCGCGGGTTATGGGGTTTAAGAGCTCGCGCATTATGTGGCGCCATATACTGCCCAATACCCTGTCACCGATCCTGGTGATCTCCACGGTGCAGGTCGCCAACGCCATTATCAGCGAGGCCTCGTTGAGTTTCCTGGGGTTGGGGATGCCCGTATCGCAGCCGTCCCTCGGCTCGCTGATCTCCAGCGGGTTCGAGTATATCTTCAGTGGCGCCTGGTGGATCACGGTGATTCCCGGAGTGGTGCTGGTGGTGCTGGTGCTGGTGATGAACCTGCTCGGCGACTGGTTGCGTGACGTATTAAATCCTAAGTTATATAAAGGGTAGGGGTAAGCGACATGAGTCTACTAATGTTCGCTAAAACCTCGGGTTGCGCGACGTATCGCTCTTCAATCTGGCAAAGTTATATAAAGGGTAGGGGTAGATAACGATGGCGTTATTAGAAGTCAAGAACCTCGAAGTGACCTTCGGCCTGCGTCAAGGCGACATGGTGGCGCTGCGAGATATCAGCTTCACCGTCGAGCGCGGCGAGCGGGTCGGGATCGTCGGTGAATCCGGTGCTGGTAAATCGGTTGCGGCGTTCTCGATCCTCAACCTGATCAGCCGCCCGGGCAAGATCACCGGCGGCGAGATCCTGTTCGAAGGCAAGGATCTTGCCACGTTGAGTGACAAGAAGATGCGGGAGATACGCGGCGACCGGATCGCGATGATCTTCCAGGATCCGATGATGACACTCAATCCGGTGCTGACCCTGGGGCAGCAGATGATCGAGTGTCTTAAGGCGCACCGTAAAATCAGCACCAGCGATGCCCGTGCTATCGCGGTCGCCAAGCTGCGGCAAGTGCAGATCCCCTCGCCGGAGACCCGTATCGACCAGTACCCGCATGAGTTGTCCGGCGGAATGCGTCAGCGGATTATTATCGCCATCGCGCTGCTGCTCGATCCGGTACTGATCGTGGCCGATGAGCCGACTACCGCCCTGGATGTGACTATCCAGGCCGAGATTATGGCGCTGCTGCTGGACCTGTGTGAATCTAATAATGTCGGTCTTATCCTGATCACCCACGATCTGGGGGTGGTCTCCCAGGTGACCGAGAAGGCGATCGTGATGTACGCAGGAAGGATCATCGAACAGGGTCCGACCAAGGAAATTATCAACGATCCCCAGCACCCCTATACTCAGGGGCTGATCAATGCACTGCCGCAACAGACGGTGCCGGGACAGCGGCTTAATCAGATTCGCGGTTCGATGCCCGGACTGCAAAACATTCCGGCGGGTTGCTCGTTTAATCCCCGTTGCGATTTTGTGATGGATGCCTGCCTGACCCAGTTACCCGACTTTACAAGCTCCGGTGGCTGTTCGGTGGCCTGTCATATGGTCAAGGTGATGAAGCAGTCGGCCGCTGCCGAATCAAAAACAGAGCCGCATGCGGTCCAGAATGCGGCGACAGCGTGCGGAGGAGCAGGCGATGAATACTGAACAACCGCTGTTGCAGGTCTCCAAGCTGGAGAAACATTTTAATATATCGGGCGATTTTCTCGATCAGCTTAAATTTGAGGGCGGACGGATCGTCCGCAAGCAGGAACATGTGCACGCCATCAACGGTGTCAGCTTCGAGGTGATGAAGGGCGAGGCGCTCTGTGTCGTCGGCGAGAGCGGCTGCGGCAAGTCCACCGTGGCTCGCACGGTGATGGGGTTGCTCAAACCCACCGGAGGCCAGATTCACTACGCCGGGGAACGCATCGATCAGTTGTCGGATAAAGAACTGCTGCCGTACCGTAAGAAGATGCAGATGATCTTCCAGAACCCCTACGCCTCGTTGAATCCGCGCATGAACATCACCCAGACGCTGGAGGAACCGGTGCGGTTTCATAATCCAGGGCTCTCGCAAGCCGAGATTCAGGAGCGGATCAAGGATGTGATGTTTGATGTCGGCATCGATCCGGCCTGGGGCGTGCGTTATCCACATGAATTTTCCGGTGGACAGCGGCAGCGGATCTCGATCGCCCGAGCACTGACCCTGGAGCCTGAATTTATCATCGCCGACGAGCCGATCTCGGCGCTGGATGTGTCGATTCAGGCGCAGGTGCTGAACCTGATGATGAAGGCGCAGGAGGAGCGCAACCTGACCTACCTGTTTATCACCCATGATCTGTCGGTGGTCGAGCATTTTGGCACTCGGGTGGCGGTGATGTATCTGGGCACGGTCTGCGAGCTGGCGACCACCAAGACCCTGTTCAGCAGTCCCAAGCACCCCTATACCCAGGCACTACTGAGTGCGATACCCCGGCTGCAGGATGATCGTCCCAGTCATATCCGTCTTCAGGGTGAGGTGCCGACCCCAGTTAACCTGCCCAGCGGCTGTGTATTCCATGGACGCTGCCCACACGCCAACGAACGCTGCCAGCAGCAGATACCCGAGCTGATCGTCCAGAGTGATGGCTCGCAGCTGGCCTGTCACGCGATGGAGGAGGGTCGGTTATGACCGGGCTGCATATCAGCGCCGCCTTCGAGGGCGGCAACATCGAAACGGTGGCGCTGCATAGCGCTGCCGATATCCAGTTGCGTATCCGGCCTGATGTCGGCGGCCAGTTTTACCAATGGTTCTATTACCGGCTGGTCGGCGGCCAGGGGCAAGACTGTCGAATGCGGCTGTTAAATGCCGGCGGGGCCTCTTACCCGCAGGGATGGGAAAATTACCGCGCGGTGGCTTCCTATGATCGCAAGAGCTGGTTCCGGGTGCCGACCCGGTACGAAGGTAAAGAGATAAGTAAAGAGATAGGTAAAGGGCAAGAGCAAGAGGGCGAGGGCGAATTGATCATCGAGCATCGTCCCGAGCAAAACAGCGTTTATTACGCCTATTTTGCCCCTTACAGCTGGGAGCGACATCAGGACAGGTTGGCCTGGACGCAGCACTCTTCGCAGGTCGCCGTCGAGTCTCTGGGCAGTACCCTAGATGGCCGCGAGCTGGATCTCCTTCAGATCGGCACGCTAACCGCTAACCCACTGCGGATCTGGGTGACGGCGCGCCAGCACCCCGGCGAAACGATGGCGGAGTGGTTACTGGAGGGGTTGATCGACCGACTGGTCGATAGCGCTGATCCTGTCGCTGCCGCGCTTTTGGAACGGGCGGTGTTCTATCTGGTGCCTAACATGAACCCCGATGGCAGTGTGCGTGGTCATCTGCGCACCAATGCCCTGGGGGTCAATCTGAACCGGGAGTGGCAGGCACCCTCCATGGCGCGCAGCCCTGAGGTCTACCAGGTCTTGGAACGGATGCAGCAAACCGGCGTCGACCTGTTTTTGGATATTCACGGGGATGAGACCCTACCGTATAATTTCGTCGCTGGCTGCGGCGCTAATCCCGGATTTTCAGACCGCATCAAGACACTCGAAACAGCTTTCAGCGAAGCCCTGGTGCGACAATCCCCCGATTTTCAGGTGCAGTACGGCTATACCCCCGACGAGTTTGGCGAAGAGACCCTGACCCTGGCCAGTAATCAAGTCGGGCAACGCTTTGATTGTCTGTCGTTGACCCTGGAGTTGCCCTTCAAGGATAATGCGTTACGTCCGGATGCGCGCTTTGGTTGGTCGCCGCAACGTAGTCAGCATCTTGGCCGCGCGCTCCTGGATGCGATTCAGCCGTTACTCGATAAATTACGTTGAGTCGCTGCCTGAAAAGAGAGACGATGTTGTGCTTAGCCTGTGAGTTTGCCCGCCGCTATGATTGCCGCTGAAAACACGCCAAAGACTCGACGTACTCCAGGCACGCCACGCCATACGAGGAGTCACTGATGGAGGTCCGCTGGCTGGATGACTTCTGCGCCCTGGCCCGGATCAGGCAGTTCTCGCGGGCTGCCGACGAGCAGAATGTCACTCAGCCGACCTTCAGTCGCCGCATCAAGATGCTGGAGGAGGAGATGGGGGTGCGGCTGATCGACCGCAATACGCTGCCTCTGTCGCTGACTCCTGCGGGGGTGTTGTTTCTTGCGGCCTCAGAAAAGATTTTGCTGACCGTCGGCGAGGTGAAAGAGCAGTGTTTGAGTCTGGAGCGGGCGGAGGCCGAGAAGCTGCGCTTTGCGACTAATCAAAGCCTCTACCTGAGCTTTTATTCGCACTGGGCCGCGCAGTTGGCCGAAGACACCGAGCTGACCCTCGATCTGAACTCGACCGGCTGGATGGGCAGTGATTTTGTGGCGGCACTGCAGCAGGGTGACTGTGATCTGATGCTCTGTTATTGGCACCCGGCGATCGATTTTCTGCGCCCGCTCGAGAGCGGGGACGTTGTCTATCATACCCTGGCGCAAGAGCGGCTGGTGCCGGTCACCGCGCTGAATGCTGCAGGCCAGCCTAAGTATCCGTTACCCGGTCTCGAGCATGCCCCCTTGCCATACATTGGCTACAACAGCAGCAGCTTTCTCAATCCGGTGATCGCCGATCATCTACGGCGGAGTGCCGTGCCACCCCAGCTGCTCCAGGTTACCCAGAATTCACAGGCGATCAGTATCAAGGCGATGATCACCCAGGGGTATGGTGTGGGTTGGTTGCCGCAGCGGTTATGGGAGTATGGTGGCGAGCAGGGTCTGGTCAAGGCGGGTGATGAGACCTGGTCGATCGACCTGGAATTACGTCTGTATCGATTGCGAGCCAACCCCTCGGCGCGTCTCGAGGCGCTCTGGCAACAGCTGATGACAACCGCCTAGCCAGGGGCTAGCGTCGCTAACTAACATTCTTAACCCCCCGCCTTCGAGCGGAGAGTCCACTAAGAGGTCATTTCCCTTGTCTTTAGAACAGATGTTTACGAATCATTTTGCATCCCGATTGGCGTTGGCAGAGTCGTTGCTGATCGAGCACTCCCTGCAGCAGTTGCTGATCTTTAGCGGCAGTCCTCAACGCCGGTTCAGGGATGACCAGCAGCTACCTTTTGCCGCTAATCCCTATTTTCGTCGCTGCCTGCCGTTGCCGCAGCATACCAACTGCGCGCTGCTGATCCGACTGGGACATAAGCCGCGGCTGTACTATTTTAATCCGACCGACTTCTGGCATCAGAGCGAAGGACTCCCGCAGGGATCTTGGCTCGACTGCGTAGAGGTCGTGGAGATAACGACCCTGGAGCAGATCGGTGAGCAGCTGGAGCAGCCTGCCGGTATCGCGTTTATCGGAGAAGAGGCCGCCCTTGCCACGCGTTGGGGGATTACCCAGGTCAATCCCCAGCCGCTGTTGGCGGCGTTCGACTGGGCGAGTGGCATTAAAACCGCGTACGAGCTGCAGTGCTTGCGTGACGCCAACCTCATCGCAGTCGAAGGGCACCTGTCCGCCGCCGATACCTTCGCCGAAGGTTATAGCGAGTTCGGCATCAATCTCGGCTACCTGGCCGCGACTGGGCAGCGGGAGTCGGAGCTGCCCTACGGCAATATAGTGGCACTGAATCAGCATGCGGCAGTACTCCATTATCAGCAGCTATCGAAGCAGCGGCCGGAAAAGAGCTACAGCTTCTTACTCGATGCGGGTGCGCAGGTGAGCGGTTATGCCGCCGATATCACCCGCACCTATGTGGCTGAGGGCGCGCGTAAGCATACGCCGGCGGGCGCGTTGTTTGGGGAGCTTATCGATGCCATGGAAGAGCTGCAGCAAAAGCTGTGTCAGCAGGCTGTGGCGGGGCAATGTTTCGTCGAGCTGCATCGGCGCTGTCATCAGTATCTGGCCGAGGTGCTGGCGCGTTTCGAGCTGGTGCACCTCAGTCCGGAGGCGATTCTAGAGCAGGGTATTACCCGCACCTTTATGCCGCATGGTCTGGGGCATCTGTTGGGCACCCAGGTGCATGATGCCGGTGGTCACCAGGCCGATGCCCAGGGAGCGCGGCTAGCGCCTCCCGCGGAGTATCCGCTGTTGCGGCTGACCCGCAAGCTGCAACCGGGGATGGCGATCACCATCGAGCCGGGGCTCTATTTTATCGAACCCCTGTTGGCTGATTTGGCCGCCAGTCCGCAAGGCGAGGCGATTAACTGGCCCAAGGTGGATATGCTGCGTCCCTACGGCGGCATTCGAATCGAGGACAATATCCAGGTATTGGAACAGGGCATCGAAAATATAACCCGGGATGCCTTCGCCGCTGCCGAGGCGAGCTAGTGCCGTCTCCAAACAGCCTTCTGAAAGCCTCCTAGGAGGCTATTGGACTGACGCTCAACAGGCATCGTTTGAGAATAAAGTAAGGCGCATGGCTATCAGAATCACATCAGTGGCTGGTTGCCGCAGTATGATTTCCGCCCACAAATTGGCTGCCACTCTTATCATTCCCACTGCCTTCGCGTTAACGCGGCATAAGGCGGCTCATAGCCTCTTTATCACACCATTCTCAGTGCATTCATACGTTTCACATTCCACGCCAGTGTGGCGAGCGTCCATTCGCCGCTCACCTTGTCCAGTCCTCGCATCGAGAACTTCCTGAAGCCCATCACGTGCTTGATGATGCCGAAAACCGGCTCCACCGTCTGTTTTCTCAGCCCGTACAGTGCTCGGCCTGCCTGGGTTTTCAGCCGATGCCCCATGAGCGCCAATGGCTCATCTACTTTGACAACTACCGTTAAGGTGTTCCATCAAATATTTCAGACTTCATCCAAGGTGCTGCCGCCAGTAGTTGTGGGTAGACAGAGTCTCGAAAAATATCTTTGATAGCTGTCGCTATTTGTTCAGGTATTTCTCCCATCTCACCCTTTCTCGCCAATAGAGAGAGGGTTCGCGAGTGTCGACTATTGTCGAGTTCGATTATTTTTACGCCATCTAGTTTGTAAAGTGTTTGCGCCAAGCACCCGGCACTTAGTATTGCCCATCCGTGGCCGTCTTTTACAAAATTAATTAGTGTATGAGTATCATCGGTTTCATATTTCACATCAGCAAGAATCTGCATACGACGGAGTACGACCTCACTGTAAGAACCAATGTGTGGGATGCGGCTATATTTTATTAATGGCTGCTCGGCAGCTAAAGCTTCAATGGAAAAATCTGAACTTGAAAAATGACGTTCCGAGACGACAAGGACCATAGGATCTCTAAACAACTTAAACCGTTCTAGATTATCTTCTTCTATCAAAGTCATGTCTGATATCAGGATATCAATCTCTCTGTTAAAAAAAGCTTCGGCCAATGGTGGTGTTAAGCCACTCCTGAGAGTCAATTGCTCTGCTTGGCTGCTCAAACTGGCAATAAGCTTGCTTCCAAAAACTTCAGAGCAGGAGGTTACCAGCCCTACCCGACATTGAATTACCCCCTTTTTAGCCGTGGCACGTACGGTGGCGTTTAGTCTCCTCAAGTCACCGAGAATCGTACCAGCCTTCAGCCTCAACACACTTCCTGCCGCTGTTAACCTAACGGGAGATGTGCGCCGTGCAACTAATTCAGTGCCCAAGGTATCCTCGAGTTGCTTCAAACTCTGGGAAACTGCGGACTGGGTGATCCCTAGCCGCTTGGCTGCATCGGTTAAAGAATCAGCCTCTGAAATAACCATAAAGGTTGCGAGCGCGTTGGTATCCAGAAGGTTTGAAAATTTCATAAGGATTTAGTTCTTTTATTATAAGTTAAGCTAATGTTGAGCATCATTGTCGCTTAATTGAGGCCTCAAGTGTAGTAAATGTTATTTTGATGAGAGAAGATTTGATCAAGCGTTGCTGATATTGAAGGGTGATATAAAAATTACAGCAGTCATTTATATATAGAAAAGCGGATATCTCATGATTCTTCCTCACTATGATGGCCATTGCGGTTGGTATGAAATGCTGAAAAATATTTCCAGCTTTTCCCCTCTGACCGCAGATGAAACTTTTGACACCGTAGTCATTGGTGGAGGCTTCGTGGGCACCGCTGCTGCGCGACGTCTTGCTGAAAACAAGCCTGATCATAAATTTCTTCTAATTGACGCGTTAAAAATTGGTCAGGGCGCATCTGGACGCAATTCAGGATTTGTTATCGACCAGCCACACAAGCGTGATCTTGAGTCTGGTGACAAAGTGCTCAAACAGAAAATTGTCGGCCTTAATCGGGCTGCTATAGCCTATATGGAACAACAGATTAATACCTATGGCATTGACTGCCAGTGGTCCAAGGCCGGTAAGTATCAGGCAGCAGTAGGCCCACGAGGGGAAAAGTTTCTAAATCGCTATGAAAGCCTTTTGCGTGTTGCGAATGAGCCTTTCGAGCGGTTGACCAAAAACCAGATGCGTGACACCTTCGGCACTGATTATTACAACGCATCCATTTACACACCAGGCGGAATGTTGATGCAGCCAGCCGCTCTTATGCGAGGACTGGCCGATAGCATGCCTAGCAATACTAAAGTGGTTGAAAATACGCCCGTCATTGAAATATCACGTGTGGATGGGGGCTTCCGGTTAAAGACAGAGCAGTCAGAAATAAACTGCCGATTTCTGATTGTGGCTGCTGGAGCCTTTACCGCAGAACTCGGTTTCATGAAAAACAGGATTCTGCCGGTGATGACATTTGCTAGTATGACTCGCCCGTTAACAGATGAAGAGATGAAGCGTTATGGCGGCGTGCTCGACTGGGGTCTGACGCCTGCAGACCACGCTGGGACGACAGTAAGAATGACCCAAGATCGCCGCCTGATGATTCGTAACTCTTATCGTTATGGACACGATTACAACACCCCTGCTGAGATTCTTCCAGGCATTCATAGCAAGCACAGAGAGGGGTTCGATCTCCGTTTCCCTGCACTCACCAATGTCGAGTTTGAACATACCTGGGGCGGGACAACCAGCCTCTCAGGTAATTTCGAAACGTTCTTCGGAAGCCTGGAGGAAGGGGTATACGCATCAGGATGCGATCAAAGTGTGGGGGCGGCTCGTGGCACTATCTCTGGAATGATGTTGGCGGACATGGTCTGTAATAAGGACTCAAACCTTTTACAGGAC
This sequence comes from Motiliproteus sp., assembly GCA_047622605.1. Taxonomy (GTDB): domain Bacteria; phylum Pseudomonadota; class Gammaproteobacteria; order Pseudomonadales; family Balneatricaceae; genus Motiliproteus. The sequence continues at coordinate 32,246 of JBLHND010000009.1, forward strand.
ATGCAGAATGTCTCCGGCAACCCTTCATGGTTACCACCAAAGCCAATACTTAGAATCGGTGTTCCTCTACGCATGGGTATCGCAAGATTTGCGAGTCGAAAAGAAATATAACCCGCACATCATAAACCTTATTGATATGACAATTATAAGTGAAAAATTAATGACCTTAGTTTCCAAAATTAACATTACAGACAGGTGCGCACAGGTTGATTTCATTTTTAGTAATGTCAAAAAAACCATGAGAGGCATCTTGTGAAGACCCATGATTGTGACCTGTTGGTTTCTCCTTATTTGTCACTACCCAGTTATGACCTTTCTAAGTTTGGTCGTAGTTTAGAGATACCAACGGACCCAAAGGAGTTTGAAGGTCTGGCTGCTGAGGCCGAGGATAATCTGTCAATTATCGGTGTGTTTTTTGAAGATGGACCTTATGAATTAGTTTGTAACTCAGCAGCCTTGTTAGATAATAGCAGTATTTATTTTGTGCACCTAGCTACAACGATCTAAATGATACGCGTTACTCCATCCTACCGTTAGAGGCTGCAGCATGGATAGCACCATTAGATGACTCAAAAAATTGCAGATAGCGACTTCGAATAACCAGATAGTAGGGGAGCTCATCAGGGAATGATTAAAATTTTATGAACTTTAAGGTTATAAAAATAAAACTTAACGATCGTCTTCTTGATTATTGATAATATTTAAAAAGAGAGTAAAAATAATGATAAAAAACTTTAAGAAAAAAATATTTACTGCTGCGGCCATTGCAACTCTTGCACTATCCACGAGTGTCAGTGCAGCCTTGACGCTAAAGATGGCAACTGACTCAGGCGCCAAGGGATCACCAAACGGTGAAGCCCTTGAGTCTTGGGCTAAAATGATAACATCTAAAACAAAAGGGACAGAAGATGAAATAAATGTAGAAATATTCTATGAAAATGAATTGGGGGGGCTGCTGAAGTATTCGATTTATTCGTAGCAGGCGATGTAGACCTTATGATTAATTGGCCTATGACCTCATACGATAAAAGAATGGGGCTTCGTAATACTCCATACCTTTTCATGAACTGGACACAAGTAAAAGAAGCCTATCTCCCAGGTGGCTGGTTGAACCAAATAACCGCAGATATTCATGATGATATAGGTATTAAATACTTCGGTGCTTACCCCGAAGGATTCGCTGGCGTAGCGAGTCGCGGTGGTTATACAACAACGATAGAAGGCGCAGAGAAGATGAAGGTGCGTACGCCGCCCCTATTCCCAATCCCGCAGACGATGCAAGCTTTGGGTTATCAAACAGCGGCTATTGATTGGGGTGAAGTATATACCTCCATTCAAACCGGCGTCGTTGATGGAGATGCTGGAAATATAATCTATTGGGACTATGAATATTTTAGAGATGTACTTGATTACTATGTCAGGACTAAGCATGTATTTGTAACTGGAAGTATATCAATGAATAAATATTCATGGAATAAGCTAAGTCCTGAGCAGCAACAGATCGTGGCGGATGCGGCTAAAAAAGTAATGGAAAAACAGTTTGTTGAAGCAAAGTCGAGGGATCAGCATTACGTTGACTTAGCGATTGAGTCTGGTATGGGCTATGTGGTACCGTCCGCAGCTGATATCAAAAAAATGGCGACATCGGCACGAGAAAAAGTATGGCCTTTAATGGAACCCGTGCTGGGTGCTGAAATAATGAACCGAATTAAAGAAAACGCACCGCAACTTTAATGTAAAAATGGTCATGATTTATCAGGATCTTTTTCGAATGGCAGAGAGTTCGTATATGTTAAAAATTAAGATGCTGCGATGCTAATACATATCGTTTTTAACGCTTTAATACGGCTCTCACGCTATTTATAAAGAACGGTCCCTGTGCTTAAAGTAGCGAATAATTTTACAGATACTGGTTTCTACAAATAATAAATTCAGGAGTAGATCATGAAGCAGGTTGTTTACATTTCAATGTTAGGAGAACCATCTCATTACAACATTGATAGCTTTAAGAGCCTTTGTGATTCGGGTCTTGAAAAAGACTGGGTTGTTGAATGGTTTCAGTCATTAGCTATAGAGTATGGGTTCAGCTTTATAAGTGTTGACATCTGTAACGGGGGGGAACTTCCATCTGTTAGTTCGATTGATACAGTCATTGTGGGCGGATCGAACCATGATATTCGTGATGCTTATCCTTGGCTTGAAAGGCTGACTTGTTGGTTGACGGAATACCGCACCCTCGGTCGCCCACTGTTAGCGATATGTGCTTCACATCAGCTTGTTTCCACGATTTTTGAAGATGGTACTTTGACAGAAAGAGAGGGGGGGCTGATGGCGGGATCTTTTGCGGTAAAACTATCTGAATTAGGCCAGAAACATCCTCTTTTTGAAGGGATATCAAAAGATCCCAAGTTCCTTTTCGCTAACTATCTTCATGTGCTTCCTTCGAATTCACTTGCTAACAAAGCGCTTGCTTCTATAGGTGAAAGTTCCGCTATTTGCGTTGACCATGGTGGATATTGGTACTCCTGTCAGTTTCACCCCGAGTCTCATAAAAAAACATGGGAATGTTTTTTCAATGAAAACTCTGACGTGGACATGGATTTATACTGTGGAGAGCATAGCGGGAGACAGCTTATTGAGAATTTTTTTAAGATATCAAAAAATGCGGTTGTTGAGCAACGGGCTAAACCCATGGCAGTCCATCCAGTTGTCAGCTCAACTTCGAGCGATTCACAACCATGAAAACTCCCCCTGCACTGTAAGTAAATATAACTATATGAAAAAATAGTTCATTTATAATTTAACAGGAGAGGTAGGATGATAAATAAATTTTTTTGGCTAGATAATAAATATTCATTATTCATGGATACCATAATTATTATTAGCAGTATTATGATTACTGTATTGATGTTGTTCTTAGTCCTAACTAGATATGTGTTTGGATGGTCAGTTGTTGGTCTTCATGAAATCGCTCTGATCTTGGCGATGTGGCTATATATGACGGGAGCACTTACGGCCAGCAGGCGCTCTGAGCACCTCGTGGTGGACTTCCTTGCACAAAAAATTACCTCGCCAAAGGTGCGGCTGATCCATCAACGAACCATCGCTTTGATCATGATTGTGACCTGCATATTCTTTGTGTATTTATCATGGAGGATGCTTGGATGGTCGCTTAAAATGCCACAAACTACTGCAGCTTTGAGCCTGCCTCTTCTGATTTCACAATCTGCGATTATTTTTGCTTCTATCGGATGTCTTGTGTACGCAATTCGAGATTTCTTAATTCCAGGCCACTCAAGTCATAATATAAATAATGAAGAGGATTTAGGGTAATGGCTATTTGGTCAATTCCACTATTAGTTATTTTGATGGTTATAGGCGTTCCTGTGGCCTGGTCTTTTGCCGGTGTGTTGGCGTTCATGGTGTTTGTTTTTGAACCTAACTTTAATACCCTTCTGCTTCAGGGATTTCGATCGCTGGACTCGATAATTCTACTTGCACTCCCACTTTTTGTGTTGACCGGCTATCTGATGCAAAGTGGTGGTATTGCAAAGCGTTTGGTTGATTTTATCGAGTTGTTGGTTATGGGGCGGCGTGGTGGTATGGGATCTTCCATGATACTAGCCTCAAGCGTATTTGGCGCCATTTCCGGAACGGCGACAGCAGCTGTTGCGTCGATCGGTACCATCATGATCGGGCCACTGGAGGAAAGGGGCTATCCTCGTGGCTATTCTAGCGCGTTGCTGGGCATGTCATCGCTGCTCGGAATTCTTATTCCACCTTCAATTACACTGATTTTATTCGGAGTGGTGACTCGCCAGTCTATCACTGCCCTCTTTGCTGCAACAATTGGTCCTGCTTTGCTGCTGATGCTTGGTTTGATAATATTTAACCGTCTATGTGCTGGCCGCCTGTTTAAAGAAGATCTAGTAAATGTAAAGGGTGCAAATAGGAAATCAGCCAGCAAAATTACGTTATCTGCATTGCCTGCTCTATGCATGCCGTTAGTGATCCTAGGTGGGATCTATGGTGGAATATGTACTCCAACTGAGGCGGCAGCGGTTGCTGTTGTTATGGCAATTTGCATCGGTATGTTTATCTATAAAGACCTCTCATTCAGTCGTCTCAAGAACAGTATTGTTTCAGCTGGTGAGACGACAGGGACAATTATTCTTATTCTATTGTTTTCGTTTATGATTGGTCGTATTTTGACGGCAGAACGCGTACCTCAGGAGATTACTGAGGCGATCATGACGATGTTCAATGATCCTTTGATCATCCTTATTGTGGTCAACATATTCCTGATCGTCGCCGGTGCACTCATGGATGATCTGACAGTGACGGTTGTTATCGCACCGTTATTTATGCCTCTGATGATAGCTACTGGCGTTGATCCTGTGCATTACGCTTCTATCGTCGCCTGTTCCGTTGTGATCGGAGCCAACAGCCCCCCCGTTGCTCCTATTCTCTATATGGCGTGTAGGATAGGAAAAGTGTCTATTCACGAATCCATCATGCCCGCTCTCTACCTGATCGCATTGGTAGGTATTCCCGTCATGCTGGTGACTACCTTCGTGCCTGAACTATCACTGTTTTTACCCAGAATGCTAGGCGTTTTATAAGACACTGTCTCAATCGATTGTCTATAAAACAGGGAGGTACTCTGCTCCTTCTTGTTTTTTTTCGCATTCAACAGGGTCATATCTATGAATGCTCAAATAACCCATCGATCCTGTCTTGAGTTTTCTCATCGTGGAGGCCTGCCAGGGCATGCAGAGGTTGCGAGGGCTGTAACAGCTCAAATAAGCCCCACATTAGCTGCCAGTATCACTTATTTCGATTAATGTTCTATCTCCTGTACCGTGATCTATGATGAAGTGATCAATGTTGTCAATGTTGTCAATGTTGTCAATGGAGTTTTTAGAATCGTCACTAAAGAGAATGTTTGGGTAGAAAATACGGACGGCATTATCTGGATCGCTAATAGAACCCAAATACGAGGGTAAGGAGCGACTATGTTCTATGTTCTATGTCATATATCCAGAAAACGGCTAATAACTTATACATAAGTAAACATTTATACCCATAAAATAAGGAATGTATTTATTATTAATTGCGTCTACATATAAATATTTTTTCAAAATAGTTGGAAGATCTACTTATAAAATATAATAACGTGTAAAAAATAATCAATAATATTTAAAAACAGAGATGATGCTATGATAACTACGGTAAAAACTGATCTTTATGATTCTCCTTCCCCTCTAGAGTGGGCAACTATCGGCAATGGCATACTGTTTACTGCACAAATACCAATAAATGCGACAGGCCAGATCGTTGAAGGCGGCATCGAGGCTCAGGCTCGACAAACTTTAGAAAATATAAAACATACGCTCGAAAGTGCTGGGGCGGATCTGTCTGCATTGACTCAAGTACTTATTTATGTGACGGACAAAAGCTATCTGACAACCGTCAACCGTGTATATGCCGAGTATATCTCTGCACCATTCCCAAATCGGGCCGCACTTGTCATCTCAGGATTAGCAAGAGATGACATGTTAGTTGAAATGGTCGCTTATGCAGCAATGGAAAAATGATCGAAGTTCGTGTGGTTTATTTTTTAATTATATGCTGAGTTTATTAACCTGGCCTAACGATCTTCTAAGAGCCTAACACGAGCCGATAAAAATAGACTTAGCTGAAAAAATTATCATTTCCTTCACATCCAGTGGCGGTCAAATTTTTATTGGTACGGTTCCTATTAGAAACCATAAAGAGGTCCTTGTGGGGGCCATTCTAAATCTATGAGTTCCCAATCTCGACATAGAAATCACTACTGGCTGTACATTACAAAATATTACTTAGGGGATTGTTAGTCGTTAGTAGATGATCTGCCGGGGTCCAGCCTAACCACCACTAATTCCCTGAATTGGTATCATCGAACAGCGAGACGATCTCTTTTATTACCGCCGTTGCAATAGGGGTTGCTGATAAGCGGTGAGATTGTGCCAATACCAGTTTCTGCATCGGCAGAGGGTCAGAAATTGGCAGGCTGATAATCCGACTGCCATCGTAAGCCAGGTCAGATGCAGGGTTGGTAATCAGCACCGATACGCCTAAACCATTCGCAACCATGCCCCGGACCATTTCAAAGGACGTGGTCTTGTAAGCGATGGTTGGTTCCAGTTGATAGTGCCAGAACGGGGACATCAGAAACTCACGGCTGTACGGCAGATCTATTTGAATAAAATTCTCTTCGGCCAGTTCCTTTAGCGATACGGTGTCCTGCTGTGCAAGGGGATGAAGGGCAGGTAATACAGCGTAAAACGGGCTTTCTTTAAGCGGATAAACCAGCGACCGCTCTGACATACCAAGATCATAAGTTATGGCTAGTTCGACCTGCCCGGTATCTAGCATCCGGTTGACTAAGCTAAGGTCGCCCTCTCGTAAATTTATTTCAACCTTGGGCAGCGTGTCCTTCAAGTGTCGGATGAGCCGCGGCATATAGGACGGTCCTAGTGTCGAGAAATAGCCAATCGAAATCTCCCCTCTCAATTGAACTCCCGCGTCCTGCGGCTCGCTGATCATTTCCGCCATAGAAAGCAGAGTACGGGCTTGTTCTAGTTTGCTCCGTCCAAAGGGGGTGAGCGTCAATCCTTTTGGCGGGTTTCGAATAAAAAGTTCAGCCTCAAACTCCCTCTCAAGATTCTTAATAATTAATGAAATCGAAGGTTGGGATAAGTGCAGGGCGCGCGCAGCTGCGGCCGTTCCGCCCTCTTCGGCGACAGCAACAAATATCTTGAGATAATGCAGAGTTACCACTATATAAAAAACCTATCGTTAATATTGATAACTACTATTTTACACAATAGTTGGCGGAGAACACACTGCTCTCACGAAATAATGACGCACAGGTGATCCCATGATAAACAAAGATAATAAAAAGCGGCTTCCGCTCCAAGGTGTCAAGGTTGTCGACCTTACCCGCGTGTTATCCGGTCCCTTCTGTACGGCGCTGTTGTCCGACTTAGGTGCCGAAATTATAAAAATTGAGCC
>JBLHND010000010.1:0-38023 GCA_047622605.1 Motiliproteus sp.
GGACTGTCTGTCGCCGATTATCTGGCGGCCAGGGGTTCTCTGGTTGAGATCGTGACGGACGATATTAAGCCGGGTGTTGGCATTGGTGGTACGAGTTTCCCGACTTTTTACCGCTCACTGTACGAGAAGGAAGTCATCATGACGTCCGACTTTATGCTGGAGAAGGTCTACCGCGAAGGTGACAGTCTGGTAGCGGTCTTGGAAAATGAATATACAGGTCAGCGCGAAGAGCGAGTGGTCGATCAGGTGATCGTTGAGAATGGCGTGCGTCCTAATGAAGAGCTGTTCTTTGCTCTGAAAGAGGAGTCCTGCAACAAAGGCCAGATCGATGTCGAAGCGCTGTTTGCTATCAAGCCGCAGCCGGTATTGTCTGAGGCCGGTGGCGGCATGATTTTGTGGCGTCTGGGTGATTGTGTGTCGCAGCGTAATATCCATGCCGCGATCTATGATGCTCTACGTCTGTGCAAGGACCTTTAATCAGCCTTCTGGTTTGAACTGGTAAAAAATAACAGGGCAGATTTCACTGCCCATCCACCTGCTTGTTGAGGGTGAATTATGGTTTTTGAGTGGTTACACCCCGTTCTTATCGCGACAGCCTTGCTGCTGGCCGCAGTCGGTGCCGTACGTCGAGTTAACCTGTGGCGCGCGGGTCAGCCTGATGCAGTGGACTTGGTCGCGGGCATCATCGCGATGCCGGGCCGTTATCTGCATGATCTGCACGCGGTTGTCGAGCGCGATCCCTATATGTCGAAAACACATGTCGCCACGGCGGGTGGCTTTGTGTTGTCGCTGGTCATGATCGTGTTGGTGCATCTGTTGGGTCTGGAGAGTCAGGTCTTAGCCTGGGCGCTGCTCGCGTCCTTGGTCTTGATGTTTGTCGGTGCGCTGTTTGTGTTTAAACGCCGCCTGACCCCGCCGAGCCGGTTATCTAAAGGCCCGTGGATGCGCTTGCCAAAAAGCTTGCTGGCATTTGCGGGTGCCTTTTTTATCCTTACGCTGCCGATGGCGGGTGTTTTGCCCGAGGACTTTCTATCGTCATCAACAGGGGGCTTGCTGCTGACGGTTATTCTGAGCATCTTTATTGCGATGGGCCTGGCCGAGATGCTGTTGGGTATGACCTGGGGCGGGCCGATGAAGCATGCCTTCGCCGGTGCGTTGCATCTGGCCTTTCATCGCCGGCCGGAACGCTTTGGCGGAGGGCGCTCGACGGGGCTCAAACCCGTGGCTCTCGATCAGCGGGTGCTGGGGGTACAAAAACCGGAAGATTTTAAATGGACTCAACTGCTGGGATTCGATGCCTGTGTGCAGTGTGGTAAGTGCGAGGCCGCCTGTCCCGCTTTTGCCGCCGGGCAACCGTTAAACCCGAAAAAACTTATTCAGGATATGGTCGTAGGCATGGCCGGTGGCACGGATGCTCAGTACGCGGGTAGCCCTTACCCGGGGAAAGAGGTGGGCGGGGCGAAAGGCGGTCCGCTGCTGACGATTACTCAGGGCTTGATTGATCCTGACACGCTCTGGTCATGTACCACCTGTCGCGCCTGTGTGGAAGAGTGTCCGATGATGATCGAACACGTCGATGCGATTGTCGATATGCGGCGTTTCCTGACCATGGAGAAGGGCAGTACCCCGAATAAGGGTGCCGAAGTGCTGGATAACCTGATCGCGACCGATAACCCCAATGGTCATGCGCCAACCAGCCGCATGAACTGGGCGGCTGACCAGAATTTACCCTTACTGCGTGATGTTAAAGAAACCGATGTCATCTTCTGGGTATCCGATGGTGCCTTCGATATGCGTAGTCAGCGTATTCTGCGTGCCTTTGTTACATTGCTGAAAGCGGCGAACGTCGATTTTGCGGTATTGGGTGATGAGGAACTCGACAGTGGTGATGTCGCCCGACGCTTGGGTGATGATGCGACGTTCCAGAGCCTGGCTACGCGTAATATTGCCACGCTACGGCAGTATAAATTCAAACGTATCGTCACCACAGACCCGCACGCCTATCACTGTCTGCGTAATGAGTACGCTGATTTTGCTGACGGCTTATTCGACAATGTTGAGGTCTTGCATCACACCACTTATCTCAATGACCTGGTGCAGTCGGGCAGGATTAAGCTCAATCGCTATAAGGGCGGCACCGTCACCTACCACGATCCCTGTTATCTGGGACGTTATAACGGCGAATATGAAGCGCCACGCGAACTGCTGCGCTCAATGGGCATCGAGATTGCGGAGATGGAACGCTCTGGTTCCCGTTCCCGTTGTTGCGGAGGCGGCGGTGGTGCGCCGATTACCGATGTTCCGGGAAAGCGTCGTATTGCCGATATGCGCATGGAAGATGTGCAGACTACCGGGGCCGAGTTGATCGCCGTAGGCTGTCAGCAGTGCACGGCGATGCTGGAGGGTGTTGTCGAACCACGGCCAGAGGTGAAAGATATCGCTGAGATTCTGGTTGGTTCTCTCGTGGAGCCTCACCTTGAGTCCCTCGCTAAGGAGCTGCACTGATGTCAGACGCTCAGTATTCAGACACGTGTCGTCGCGACCCGCGTGCAGAGAGGATCGCACGTAATCGCCTGCATCCCCTCTATGACCTTGTTAGTACTACGGTTGCCGCTGGCGGGCAGGTGGCAGAGAGTCGCGGGCCCTCGGGTTTGCTGCGTAAAAATCCTCACACGCTCGGCTTTATAGGCCCTAACGGGATTAAGCGTATCGATCGGCTTAAAGGCAATACGGTCGCTACTCAGGGGCGCCGGAGTGCAAGCAGCGCTCAAGAGGCGCTATTACCTTTACATCAGGTCGCCGAACCGGCCTTCACCCTGGTGGTGGTGCCGGATATGGTGGGAGGACGTCTGACGGCGCAGGATAAAGATGTGCTGGGGCAGGCGCATACACTGGCCCGGGCCATCGAGGCCAGCACCGGTGCTGCGGGTGCAGTGATGGTGGTTGCCTTCGGGCTGAGCAAGGAAGATCACTTTGCCGAGGCGGGTGTCGATCGCTTGCTCCTTCTCGATACTGAGGAATACCAGGGCTACTGCCCCGAGCAGCAGCTGGCCGCACTGGAGCAGGTTGAGGCTCGTTTTGCACCGCAATACTGGTTGTTTCCTGACAGTGTCCAGGGTGGGACGGACCTGGGATCACGCTTAGCGGCGCGTTTAGGGTTACGTCCTGCCACCCAGGTCTTGCAAGCCGATACGCAAACCACCCTTTGCCGTGGTGCCGGAGGCTCCGTCGATATTAGCAGGGCCACTCCACGTCTACTGATGTTCTTGCCAGAGTGCGCCAATCCTATCGATGAGAGTCGCCATGAAGTGCTGCCAGTGGAGTTGAAATCAGCTCCAATCGCCTCCTGGTTGTTAGAAAACAGGGGGCAGGTCGCGGTCGATCCCAATGCGATCCCGTTGGCAGAAGCAGAATTTATCTTATCGGCCGGCAATGGTATTAAAAACTGGGAGCAGTTTCATGCGGCAGCGGTAGCGCTGGGAGCCACCGAAGGCGCAAGCCGAGTAGCCGTGGACGATGGTTATATGCCACGTTTTCGCCAGGTCGGTGCATCCGGTACCTGGGTGACGGCACGCGTCTATCTGGCGGTAGGCATCTCCGGTGCGGTTCAGCATCTACAGGGTATCGGCCAATGTGACAAGGTCGTCACGATTAACCTGGATGCGGGTTGCGATATGGTGAAACGTGCCGATCTGAGTGTGATCGGTGACAGTGAGGCGGTACTGCACGCATTACTGCAGCGGGTAGAGGCGTTTCGTCAGCAGTCACAGCAACGCCAGAGTAGTGACACTAGTGATGTAACAGAGGACGCTGAACATGCAGCCTGATTCAAGCATGGCACCTGATATAAAAGACCTTGATTTAAAAGGCTTAGATTTAAAAGGCCTGGATCTAAAGATAGTGTCGTTGGTTTCAATCGGTAAGCACCCGACCTCCGGTCGTGCTCGCCGGGCTGAGCAGGATGGCCGGGCGGTTGAGTTGGGTATGATGCTGGCCGACGCCAGTGGCGATAAGCACCGCTTGACCGTTATCCATGCTGGGGATGGCCAACAACCGGCACTGCGCAGCTATGCCGGCATGGGGCTGGAGTCTGTACGGGTACTACAGATGCAAGAGAGCGCCGATGCCGTCAAACCTCTGAGTGACTATCTGCATAAGCAGGCTCCCGATATTATCTTAACCGGTGTGCGTGCAGAAAATGGTGAATCTTCCGGTATGCTGCCTTACCTGCTGGCCGAAGCGCTGGGCTGGCCGTTAGTCCCGCGTATCGCCAATATCCTCTCGATTAACGATGGCGTAGCCGAAATATTACAGGCCTTACCGCGAGGTCAGAGACGGGCCTTGGCGGTACGACTACCCTTTATTGCCAGTGTCGATAATGCCGCACCAGAACCCCGCCAGAGCGCGTTCGGTCCCGCCAGCAGAGCGCTTATGGATCAGCAGCGGTCTCCTAGTGATGCTGATGCTGAGGTGGAGGATGCCGTGCGCAGCGCCTGGAGCGAGTCGCCCGCGCGCAAGCGGCCCAAGCGCTTGAAGATCGTGAAAGCCAAGACGGCCGCTGCTCGCTTTAAAGCGGCGACGGCTAAGCCTCAGGGTGCAGGAGGTAAGATATTGAAAGATCAAACCGCTGGCGAACAGGCGCAGGCTATCTTCGAGTTATTACTGGAAGAGGGCGTGTTGCGTTAACGTTTAGTTAAAAAAACAATGCCTGCTTTATGAGTACTCTTTAGATAAAAAGATGGGTAATATCACGCTCCCGAAAAGCTGGCATCGTTGCCGGCTTTTGTCTGTTATAGCGTGGTTGTTTAGTGATATTAAAGGTGCAGTTCTGATGATGATTGCTGATCTGGTCGATCAAGATGATTTTTGTAGCTTACTACAAGCAATCGGCGTCCCAGTTGAAAGCCATTGGAGTGCCGACCGCTGTGCACAGGCGGCTTTAGAGTGGCGCGCTGCAAAGGACAGTCAAGAGGCGACGACTGAACTGGATCGGATTGTCAGTGAACTTAAAAATAAAGAATCACTCCTGTTGCCGGAAGTAAAAAAGGCACTACTCATGCTGTTATAACCCTTTACCCGTTAATGTGTTGGTAACAATAGTGGGTAACTATTCACGAGTGCCAGGCACTCCATAGTGAGTTTAGGATAGTTAATATTTTCAGTGTGAATTAACGAGTATTTGCGCGTGCGAACAACCTTAGTACCCCTTGTTTCCCTCTTTATAAGTTGCTTTGTCCTGCTTTTGGGTAATGGTCTGATCAATGTCCTGATACCCGTAAGAATGGGCTTAGATGCTGTCAATACGAACACCATAGGCATGGTCTTGTCGCTCTATTTTGTAGGCATGCTACTGGGTGCTATTTATAGCAAGAACTTGATTAGACGGGCGGCGCATATTCGTGTTTTTGCTGGCTGTGTCGCGCTGGGGGCTGTCAGTATCCTAGTTTGCAGCCTGTATTCAGATCCGGTTCTGTGGGGAGGAATGCGTATAGTTCTGGGCTTTTGTAATGCCTGTGCCTTTACGGCGATGGAAAGCTGGTTGAGTGACAGTTCAACAAAAAAAACGCGAGGCAAGCTGTTAGCGACTTATAATGCGGTTGTCTTAAGTGGCTTGTTTTTTGGACAGTTTTTTATGAATATCGCGAGCCCTGCAGGCTCTGCATTATTTGTGTTCAGTGGAATATTACTCTGCGTCGCTATAATCCCTATGGTGTTAAGCCGCAATAACGGGCCAGCGATAACAGAAGTAAGTCCTATGTCATTGTTCGCGCTTTATAAAATATCTCCGCTGGGTGTTGTTAGCTGTTTGGTCTCAGGTATTATCTATTCTGCTACGTTTAATCTGTTGCCCGTCTTTGCTAAAGACTATGGCATTGTTGATTTTCAACTGTCGCTTTATGTAGGCGCCGCACTTATAGGGGCCTTTTTATTACAGTTTCCTGTCGGATATTTATCAGATCGTTTTGACCGACGTACGGTACTGATCATTCTATTGTCTGTTTCAGCGGTGGCTGACATCGTCATTCCGGTATTCGCGTCTCAAGAGATACTCTGGGCGGTATTTTTAGGTACAGCGATCACCTGCGGGATTATTGCCTGTACGTACCCGCTGAGTATATCGGAAGCATTCGATAAATTGCGCCAGAGTGAGATGGTCGCAGCGATGGGCAGTATGATTCTGGCCTTCTCTATTGGCGGTATCCTTGGGCCTTATACGGCGTCCATCGCGATGGATGCATTCGGAAGTGCTTCGCTCTTCTATTTTGTGGCCCTTATCCAGTTGCTGTTAGGCGGCTTTGTTATGTACCGCATGTCGGTTCGTGATGCGCTACCGGTAGAAGAACAAGAACACTTCGTTATGCAGGGTGCCGCTATCACGGCGTCGATTGATCTGGATCCACGTACAGAATATATAGAGCAGGAACTTGCCTTAAGTTCAGAGGCAGAAACGGCAGCGACGATTGCGGAAACCGATCCCGCCGCCGCCGTTAAGATGGCGCGTGCGATTGCGATGGCCAATCCGGTGCTGGGGGTTGAAGTGGCTGCCGCTGTCGCGACCGTTCCGGGCATTAATGTACTGCGCTTATATGAAGTGATGAAAGAAGCGGTACCCGATCAAATACTCGCGGTGACCCGTGCAGTCATTACTGTACGCCCTGAGTTAGCCTACGAATTAGTCTCTAAGTTAGCGGAGTGGTATCCCGAACAAGTCGTTAGTGTCGCCGCTGAAATCGGGCGGGCATTGCCTGAGCTGCGCATAGAAATGGCGCGAGTGGCGGTTGAGTCTGCTCCAGAGACTGCCATTGAAGTCGCAGAATATTATGCCCAGGTATTGGCCGAAGAACGAGAAGCCCTGCGCCCTGCCGATCGGGCAGAGGATGCAGGTGACGAAGCGGCAGCAAGCATCGCCTCGCAATTGTGGAACCTGGCCCCAGAACAGGCACTGGACGTAGCCGTGGCGATGGTTGAAGGCGTGCCGGATTCGGCAGTACAGGTCGCGGAAGAGTTCTTAAACTGTCATACAGAGGGCGCTGATGCAGACAAGGAGATAGATGCCGATGAAGAGACTAAGCCTTACCAGCTAGCCGTAGAGCTTATTCTGCGGTTAGCCGATGCCGCGCCGGAGAATGCCATGGAGGTCGCCGTTGCGGTGATAGAAGCCATACCCGAATCAGCCTCCGACGTGGTCGACGCTATCAGTAAAGGCGATGAATCTACCGAAGGAGAGTGGGTAGTGTCGGTAGACGAAAAGCCTGCTGATTATTGGCAGGCTGCTAGGCCTGACCTGACCTGACAGGGGGCGTCAGATCAGGCCTTGGCTTAACGAGAAGGCCTCGGTCGCTCAGTCTACTTATTGCTCTTCAGATTTTTTATGACAGTGTCGCTATACCATTGCGTAAAGTTGATCAGGGCAAACTCATAGGTTTCTGAGTAAGGACCCGGTTGGTAACTCATCGAATTTATGCCGCGTTGGTTTTCTTCTCCAAGAACACGATCCTGCTCATTGGTTGCATCCCATACATGGCGTAGTTTTGCGACATCATAGTCGACACCTTCTTGGGCATCTTTGTGGACAAACCATTTAGTGGTCACCAAAGATTCCTGTGCAGAGATGGGCAGTACTCGAAATACGACCAGGTGGTCGCCCTGCATGTGGTTCCAGGAGTTTGGCAGGTGCAGAATACGCATGGAGCCCAGCTTAGGGTTTTTGATGCGTCCGAGCAGCTTCTTGCACGCCTCGGACCCATCCATCGTCATGGCCTGGGTGCCTTTTTTCAGCGGCATCCGGACGATACGGTTACGCTTACCAGGGCCAAAGCTGCGGTGCTCATGCGGAATACCCTCGGCATCCCATTCTGCCGCCTGGGTATTGTAGAGATCTACAAACTCTTGCGGTGCGCGTGGATCGTTGGTGTCATCCCACTCCAGTAAGCTGTTAAGCAGTTCAGGGTGGTTAGCGGCGCAATGATAGCATTCGCGGTTGTTTTCTAAGACCAGCTTCCAGTTGGCTTTTTCATACATGTTTGATTCCACCGCTAGCTTGGTGTTTTCAATATCGTAGGGTGCCATGTATTCATCGAGGGTGGCGAGGAATTCGTCAAAATCCCCTTGAGGCTCTTCTGCGGCAAGGCTGATAAAAATGAAACCGCCTGCCGTTTTACAGAACGCTTTTTTCAAGCCGTTCTGTTTCATGTCGAAGCCTTTGCCCATTTCGGATCCGGCGAACAGCAGGTTGCCTTTCAGGTCGTAGGTCCAGGTGTGGTACGGGCATACCAGGTTAGCGACCTTGCCACGCTCTTTGGTGCAGATACGTGAACCTCGGTGGCGGCAGGTGTTGTGGAAAGCGTTAACGTTGCCCTCTCCGTCGCGCACGATCAGGACCGGGTTTTGGCCGATTTCTACGGTTAGGTAGTCTCCTTTGGAGGGGACCTCACTGGTCATGCCAACAAACAGCCACTCTTTCTGGAAGATCTCCTCCATGTCTACGCGGAACATCTGTGGATCATTGTACAACGGCTTGGGTAGCGAATAATTCGGATCCCTCGCTTCCAACAGGTGTTCCATGTCCTGCTGTGCATCAGCGTAAGTGGCGCTGGTGACATTAAGCAGATCGGCCTGGTTCATTTTTTTATCCTCATTTGCACCAGAGTGTGCGTAAATTTTATAGTGTACTTTGGCGTGACTGTAGCGGCTTAGACCCTGCGCTCATCGTCTTACAATGGCGGGTCTTGAGTGTGACTATTTACGACATGAAAGCAGCTCTAAATCGACCTCAGGTAGCCATGAAATAAGGCGGATGTCGCTATAAGCAAGTTTTTGTCGCTATTGGCTAAATGCGTAGGGGAGGCAGGCATGAGAATGCACATATAGTCTTCCATTCATGCGAAGCACAAGAGAGAGAAGAGCGATGGAAAATCCAGCAGCGGTGGCGGTTAATACCGATGCATTCATACCGGTTAATACACAGACATGGGTGAATGGTCGTCATAATGTACGTTGTGTAAAGGTGATTGATGAAACCTGGGATGTAAAGACGTTCTGTTTCATGGCAGAACAACCCGTCATGTTCTTCTTTAAGCCCGGTCAGTTTGTGACGCTTGAGCTGGAAATTGAAGGCAAGCAGGTGATGCGCTCCTATACGATCTCCAGCGCTCCTTCAGTACCCTATAGCTTTTCTATCAGCGTTAAACGCTCGCCGGGTGGCTGGGTCTCGAATTGGTTACATGACAACCTGGAAGAAGGGCATGAATTAGCGGTGCATGGACCGGTTGGACGGTTCAACTGTATCGATTTTCCGGCGAGTAAGGTGCTGTTTCTGTCGGGCGGAGTCGGTATCACCCCGGTGATGTCGATGACGCGCTGGTTTTTTGATACCAACGCCGATGTCGATATGGCCTTTGTGCACAGTGCCCGCACGGCTAAGGACATCGTCTTTCAGCTTGAGCTAGAGCACATGGCGTCACGGATCCAAAATTTTTCGCTGCATATTATCTGTGAAAGAGTAGAGCGTGGCCAGGCGTGGAGTGGTTATCGGGGTTATCTGGATCAGGCAAAACTAAGCATGATGGCGCCTGATTTTATGGAGCGTGAAGTCTTTTGTTGTGGGCCTACACCCTATATGAAAGCGATTAAGAACTTGTTAGAGAGCAATGGCTTCGATATGGACCGCTATCATGAAGAGTCGTTCGGGGCCACGCCAGTTGATATTAAAGAGGATGCCGTAGAGCAGGCTGAGATTGCACAGGAAGAGATAGAAGCCCTGGTGCCGTCGGATATGGTCCGTGTTGAATTTGCGGCTACGGGTAAGAGTATACAGATTGCACCGGGTGAAACGGTGCATGCGGCGGCGGCTAAGCTGGATCTGCATATTCCAAAAGCCTGTGGTATGGGAATCTGTGGTACCTGTAAAGTCCTGGTGAAAGTCGGTGAGGTGACGATGGAGCATAATGGCGGCATTACCGACGAGGATGTGGCTGCAGGGTATGTCTTATCGTGTTGTAGTGTGCCCAAGGGTGATGTTGTAGTGGAGTTCTGAGGACCGTAGGCTGGGATGTAATCCCAGCAATGATCGCTGGGATTGCATCCCAGCCTACCTCGCCTTTAGCCAAAAAAAGGCTATGTCCCAATCTGTTGTTGCGAGCAGTTGCCGAGGCTCTAGCCAAAAGATCGCCTGCAGGCAGTCAGTTGCAGGCTCCTGCAACAGCTGCACGCCCCATGCCCCTGTGGGCTGGTTTTTGTAGGAAATCAGGTAGTCTCTTGAAAGGCTTGAAACGGCAATAAAAGTATCAGAATGACACCCAAAACCCCTTCTAAGCCGATGAAATTCAGCCTGAAAAGGCCCATAGGGTCGAGCCATTGGCCGTTGTCAGTTCCCGACAACAACGGCATACCTACATCCCTGTAGGCAAAGCTTCCGCGTCCTGCTCACGCCCCTTACCTACATATATGTAGGCAAGGCTTCCGCGTCCTGCTCACGCCCCTTACCTACATCCATGTAGGCAAGGCTTCCGCGTCCTGCTCACGCCCCTTACCTACATCCCTGTAGGCAAAGCTTCCGCGTCCTGCTCACGCCCCTTACCTACATCCCTGTAGGCAAAGCTTCCGCGTCCTGCTCACGCCCCTTACCTACATCCCTGTAGGCAACGGCGAGACAGGCAGCTGAGGCAGACAAATCGGCAGGATAGCCGATTTGCACAACCGCAGGTTGCCCGAAGGGTGAGGTACTTAGGATGTGCCGAGTGAATCCGAATCTGTCAGCCTCAGGCTGGATTTCATAGCGCCGTAGGCGCGTACCCGCAGGGCGGTTTAGTAGGGGTGCGCTTTGATGGACAGGGATGTTCGAATGCCGGGGGCATGGATGGCCAGGAGCGGCCTTTGCTTCGCTTTCTTTGTCGTCAGTGCCCAAATAAAGCCGCCAGGAGGCGGAACCTCCCTTGATGGCAAAGACAATAATGTAGCGTTAAATGTTAGAGGCGGCTAATGCCGCCTCAGACCCTCGTTAGGCTTTAACGCTATTATGTGGATCTATAACGTACTTCTTCGCAGCCCCGCCATCGAAGTCAGCATAGCCTTGCGGTGCCTCATCCAGGGTAATCATCTGCACGTTAACGGCATCAGCAATTTTGACTTTGTCAAAGAGAATGGCCTGCATCAGTGGACGATGGTATTTCATGACCGGGCACTGGCCGGTATGGAAGGAGTGAGACTTCGCCCAGCCCAGGCCAAAGCTCATGCTGAGAGCGCCCATTTTAGCGGCCTCATCCATCGCACCCGGGTCTTCGGTGACATACAGCCCTGGAATACCGATTTGACCGCCTGCACGGGTAATCTGCATCGCGGAGTTGAGTACAGTTGCGGGGGCTTCCTTCCCGTGGTTGCAGCCACAGGCATGTGCTTCAAAACCGACGCAATCGACAAAGGCATCGACTTCGCGCTCACCCAGAATTACTTCCAGCTTATCAGCCATATCGCCCTCGGTACGCAGGTCGATCGTTTCGCAACCAAAGCTTTCGGCTTGCCTGAGGCGGTCAGTGATCATATCGCCAACAATAACGCAGGCGGCGCCCAATAAATGTGCGGCTGCGGCGGCCGCCAGACCTACGGGGCCTGCACCTGCGATGTATACGGTCGATCCCGGGCCAACCCCTGCGGTCACACAACCGTGGAATCCGGTGGGAAAAATATCAGACAACAAGGTTAAGTCTTTGATCTTTTCCATGGCTTGTTCAGGATCAGGAAACTTGAGCAGGTTGAAGTCAGCGTAGGGGACCATGACATATTCTGCCTGGCCTCCGACCCAGCCACCCATGTCGACATAGCCATAGGCCGCACCCGGGCGGGCGGGGTTAACGTTAAGGCAGATGCCGGTGTTACCTTCTTTGCAATTGCGGCAGCGACCACAGGCGATATTAAAGGGCACAGAGACGACATCGCCCGGATGGAGAAACTCGACATCCGAACCGCACTCGATGATTTGTCCTGTGATCTCATGGCCCAGTACTAAACCGGCTTCGGCGGTCGTTCTGCCGCGCACCATATGCTGGTCGGAACCACAGATGTTGGTTGTTAATACACGTAAAATCACGCCGTGATTACATTTCCTCTTACCAATGGAGAGCTCTGGAAATGCGATCGATTCTACGGCAACTTCGCCGGGACCTTTATAAATAACCCCGCGGTTATTAAAGTGGCTTGTCATGTATTCACTCCTGTTGTTTTTATGGCTGAGTAATGCCTCACTTGCCCACTCTAAGCCGCCGGGAGTCTGGCTACATGACTGTAATAACCAGATAGCTGTCTATTTGAGACATTCGGAAGACTGACCCCCCTTTCTCTTAAGAGAGCCGCGATCCTGGCGAGAGATCGCTGCTGGCATACTGGATTTGGCCACTACAACCTGAATGATCAGAGCACGTTATTTGTTTTTTATTTATGCGTTAGGGTCGAAACCCATTGGGGAATATCGATCGGTAGATAGCCGGTGATCTCCAGAGTCCGGTCTTCTAGAACATCGCGTTCGGGATGATTTTTTTGCCAGGCCTCTATCACCTGATCGCGGTGACGTAGCAGCAGCTCGATCTGGGGACGGCACAGCCGCATAAAATGGGTCAGCCACTGATTCACGGCTAAGTTAGGACTGGCGTGCGCGATGTGAAAATGGTCCAGAAGCGAGATCGTCTCTTCTGCGCTGTACCAGGATTCATCAGTGACCCAGCGGTTAGCGGCAAAGAGTCCTATCGGCAGGCCTTCGGCATTCATCGAAATACAGATCAGATGGGCTAATTCATCGGCAGCTTGGGGTAGCGGTTCACTGCGCTTAAAGCCAGGCGCTGGCTGGATATTCGCAGGAATAGCGGCACGGCGAATGAACGTATGGAAATGGCCGTGTTCAGCCTCGCGATGGGCGTGATAGTAATATTGTGCATGGCTTTGATCATCGAATACATCATCTTCAGGATAATGATTCATTTCGTAGAAGGTACCCTGGCCTTTCAGAATCTCCCCGATAACATTTAAGCCGCCTCGACTCAGAGACCGCATCGCGGCTTGCTCGTGGCTGGCCGCCTGGCAAAGCGCCGCTAACTCTCCTGCATCCTCCACTGTCGGTATCCGTAGTGGCGGGATTGGGCATTCTGATAGTGCGGTCCAGGTGTTTGACATCGGTATGCTCTCTTAGCGTCCGGGCAGGTTGCCCAGAGTCTAGTGTACAGCCGGAGGCTATGACTAGCCCTTGGCGGCGCAGGGGTTTTTAGCAGCGCAAGGGTTAGCCGCACAGGGGTTCTTAGTCGCACTCGTCCTCAAATTATTACACCGCTAGTGATTTATATTTTTTTATTGATCATTATTTATTTTTACTTCAGCAGGTTGTAACGACCAGGGCTCGATCGATCTATATCCTCTTACACCCGTCGAGCGTCGGCTCTTGCACTTCTTTACTACTGACTCTGACTTGCGCTGAACCCGGTATAGGCGCTTGGATATCCCTCTATGTCAGGACAGTAGTCGTACTCTTCTGTGAGCATAGAGGAGTCCTGTGGCCGTGCTTTGTTACGAGGGATGCTATGGAAGTGTTGACCGCGGGGGTTTTTTCACCGCAATGACGGATTAAGAGGCTCTGCTCACCGAAGTGCTTGCATCGCCGTAACATGAATGCCCGATACGCCGTCTATGTCTCCAGTATTGGCTCGATCCCCGTTTATCTTGAGATCACTTCTCCTAAGCCTGATTAACAGCGCTCCCAGTCGGACGAGTACCCGTTTGCAGCACTGCTGCATCGGTTGGAGGCAGGGCAACTGATGGCCCTGCTACATGGGATGGTCCGCAAGCGTTGGCACTGAGATAGGGTCTATATGTTGATTAATTGATAGATGCCTGTAACGCGCGGTGCTTGGCTGCATCTATTTATGACAAACAAGCCACAGCATTCAACCGGCTACTCACTTTGACTAAGAATAAAAGGAACAAACTATGATCCAGAAATTTCCTATGATGCAGCGCTTCGGTCTCACGTTAGCTATCGCCTCCAGCGTTCTGGCTTGGCAAGGCATCAGCTATGCCGCCAGTAACCCCTGCGCAGCCAAGAACCCTTGCGCAGCCCAGAACCCCTGTGCCGCCAGTAACCCCTGCGCAGCCAGTAACCCCTGCGCAGCCAGTAACCCCTGCGCAGCCAAGAACCCTTGCGCCGCTAAAAACCCCTGTGCAGCGATGAATCCTTGCGCCGCGAAAAACCCCTGTGCCGCGGTAAACCCTTGCTCCGCGAAAAACCCCTGTGCTGCGAAGAACCCCTGTGCCGCGGTAAACCCTTGCGCAGCGAAAAACCCCTGTGCCGCGACCGCTGTCGATGTCAAAGAGGTCACCCGTCCACTGGGTAGCAAGATGTATTCTGGTAGTCAATCTGATCTGGCCACCTACGGTGCCAAGCTCTGGACAGATAAAACGCTGAGCAGCAACGGCCTGAGCTGTGATACTTGCCACACTAATGGCATGAGCTTCAAGCAAAGTTTTGCTCAGCCATATCCTCATCAGGTTGATATGGCCTTAGCACAGGCAGGCATGAGCAGTATCCAGCTAGAAGAGATGGTTCAACTCTGCATCAAAGTCCCGTTTGCTTCTAAGCCCCTCGCCTGGGATTCAAAAGAGCTTGCCGCACTGACTGAATATTCCAAGATTGCTCAGCAAGAGTTCTCGGCTAAAGCCAAGAACCCCTGCGCGGCTAAGAACCCCTGCGCGGCTAAGAACCCCTGCGCCGCTAAGAATTAGGATGACGGGCTACGCAAGAGCGCTTGCTGGGTATCCGTTTGATCCCTCTGCGGTCAGCCTTCTTGATAACCCGCGGCCAGATTGATGAGGAGGGGGCTTGGATAAATACGGGCAACGCCAAGCCACTATCCTAAACTGGAAGCATCATCGTCAGCCGACGCTTGCGGCAGCTGCCACCCACCACCACGTACCGACGGGGGTCAGAGCCTGCACAGCCAGCCCCCCCCCCAACAGATCCAGCAGGTGAGTCCATGCACAACACGCTGAGACACTTAACCGTAGCGACCGTCTTGAGCGCCTGCGCTTTGAGCAGCAGCGCCTCAGCCAGTACAGTGATCGAGCTGACCCAGCTACCCTGCCAGTTTCTGGAGAGTGAAGCGGGCATCAATCATGGCTTTCGCAGTGCAAGCGCCGAGGACTGCAAGCAGGTCAACAGCGACACGGCAGCGGCCCGGCTGCAGGCGGTCGAGCCGATGGTCCTCAAACCCGGCAAGTACCTCTTTCGGGTGACTAACCAGGATGTGCCTTACGCGCTGGGCTTTTGGCTCCGTGGCGAGGGTCTGGTCGGCCGTGCTACGCTACCCAATGTTTCTGGTGGAGGCATGACCACCGGCACCACTCTGGAGTACGAGGTCGAACTCAAACCTGGACGTTACCTCTATTCCTGCCCGCTGAACCCAACCCCTGACTATCGATTGGTCGTCCGTGAATAACGCCACGCCCCCGGCACTTCTCCACACCAGCCGCTAGTGCTCGGCTACCTCTGCGGCCCGCTCGGGCTACTGATGGACTTATTGCTGTGATGGGGACGAGCAGCGCCAAAAAAAAAGACCCTCTAAGTCAACCGGTATGACCCTGACCTGCCGCCCGCAGTGCGGCTGAATATGGCAGCGCTCAGCCTAACGCACGCTGGGAAGCTGCCTGCAGGCGATCTTTTGAAAAAGAATTAAAAGGCTGCTGATGGCAACACTCAGCGGGTACATAGCCAAAAGAATGGCTCCTCGTGCCTACGAGTCGCTTTTTGTCGTCTTATGCCGTCTGAGTGTCGTTTTTTGCTGTGTTGAGTTTCATTTGATAGATATTATTGTCACTAACTGCCTGCAGGACCCGTTCAGCAGCGAGGGAGTGATGCCTGTATAACGCATCCACTTTCTCCCGCACTTTCTCCCGCAGTAAGAATTTCAGGATTTTGCCTTTTTCTGATGCTTTTAAAGATGGATCTTTAGATTGTTCGATAATAAATATAAATAACAACCAACCTCTTTCTGTGCATCAGCAGAGGTTGATGAGGGCATTACAATGACTACAGGTGTGACACCCAACCCAGCGATAAAAACCAAGACATTAACACGTGTTGGTTTCTTATTACTCGATAACTTTACGATGATTGCCCTGGCTTCTGCCATAGAGACACTGAGAATGGCTAATCAGTTATCCGGTGAGGAACTCTTTAGTTGGCAGTTGATTTCAGAAGATGGTTGCCTGGTTCAGGCCAGCGATGGGCTCTCGTTCACCCCTGACTTCTCCATTTTGAATGCGCCTATTCTAGATATAGTCATCGTGGCCGGCGGTGTCGATATTACTCGCAGTTTCAGTCCGCGTCAGGTTAGCTGGTTACGCACTCTGGGACGAAAAAATTATACCCTGGGGGGGATTTGTACCGGTGCTTATGTTCTGGCACATGCCGGTTTACTCGATAATTATGAAAGCAGTATCCACTGGGAGTGTTTGGCGTCTCTTCAGGAGCGTTATCCTAAGGTCCGTTGTAATAATCGTTTGTATAGTATCGATAAGAACCGCATGACTTCTTCTGGTGGGACAACCTCCATGGATATGTTTCTTAACTATATAACCTTAAAGTATGGTGGGAAGTTATCGGGCGCCGTGTCGGATATGTTTATCTGTGACCGGGTTAGGGGTGAATTTGACCAGCAGCGTGTTTCATTACGGCAGATGCATACCCAGGGTCAGCCGGTGCAGAAACTGGTCGATATCATTGAATTAATGGAAGCGAATCTTGAAGAACCGATCGAGCTGGATGAGCTGGCCAGTTATGTAGCGGTGTCCCGGCGTCAGCTTGAAAGGATGTTTTTAAAAAATCTGGACTGCTCGCCCTCTCGTTATTATTTAAAGTTGCGTTTAGACCGCGCCAGGCAGTTGTTGAAACAGTCGAGCCTGTCGATTGTGGAGATCTCGGCGGCCTGCGGTTTCGTGTCTACGCCTCATTTTAGCCGTTGCTACCGAAAGCATATTGGCATTTCTCCACGAGATGAACGTAAAGGTATCTGGTCAGATTCGGTGCGCACGACGCTGCTGACTGACCCCCTAGTCGATCACGAACTTGTCATCCCCGCAGTTCGTTCGGCAACCGCGTTATTTCAAGCGCAGACCGAACCTAGTTATGGCTCGGTCACTCTGCAATAATCTTTGTTGCTAGTACAAGCATTGACCGCCACGTAACGCTGCGCAATGCTTTTATCTTTAGCAGTCCGTCCGGAAATTTGTTCTGGGCTCCAGTTCTCCCGCAGTGTCGATTCGATGCATAGTTGCATTAACCTTGAACGCGGGGTCAGGCTGCATAAAATCGGTGATCGCGACCCTTTCCTTGGAATACGTCGATAGCAGGTTCCTGTCGTTGCGTATTGAACTCTGTATATTTAGGTAAACGTTCAAGCCGAGCCTGTGGTGATTCTAGCAGCGGAATAGCAGCGATCAGCGTCTGAGTATAGGGCTGCTGGGGTTTAAGGAAGATCTGGCGAACCGTTCCCTGTTCAACCATGGCGCCATCTTTCATCACACAAACCCAGTCACAGAGGTTGGCGATCACACTAAGATCATGAGAGATAAACAAAATAGTCAGGCCTAACTCCTCTCTCAGCTCTTTTAATAACGCGAGAATTTCAGCCTGAATCGACACATCCAGTGCTGCGACCGATTCATCAGCCACAATAAATTTTGGCTTACACACCAGTGCCCGGGCAATGCTGATACGCTGCCTTTGCCCACCCGAAAAAGCATGCGGAAAACGCCGTAAGTGCGCGACCTCAATATGGCAGCGTTTCGCGATTTCTATTACTCGCTGGTCGGTTTCCGCTCTGCCAGAGGTTAATTTCATGGCTTCCAGAGGTTCTGCAATAATATCCCGAATCGTCATTCGTGGATTCAGGGAGCTATGAGGATCCTGAAAAACCATCTGTGCCGTTTTGGATAAACGCTTACGCTTCAATCGTTTGTTTGCTCCAAAGTGAACCTTCTTCTTAGTGCCGTGATATTCAACGGTTCCCTCGCTGATAGGTGCCGCTCCCAGGAGTGCCTTACCTAAAGAGGTTTTACCTGAGCCACTTTCACCCACCAGGCCAATGATCTGCCCTTCAGGGAGATCCAGGGAGATATTTTTTACCGCCGTAAACAGCTCTTGTTTACGGTTACCTCCTCCCAAAGGGTAACTGACTGACAGATTCTTAATGCTAAGCAGCGGCTGTGGCTGTTTCTTTGGCGCTTCAGGCAAATTGTCCAGGTGAGGTAAAGCCGCCAGCAAGCGCTGGGTATAGGGATGCTGAGGGCGGAACAATACCTGGTCTGCATTCCCTGCCTCGACCACGTCGCCTTTACGCATCACTATCAGGTTATCGGCAATCTTAGAGATAACACCCAGGTCATGGGTAATGAACAGCATGGCCATGCCCATTTGCTCGCGCAACTCTAGCAGCAACTCCAGTACTTGCGCCTGAATCGTCACATCCAGGGCGGTGGTCGGCTCATCCGCAATCAGTAGTTTCGGCTGGGTTGATAGCGCCATGGCGATCATGGCGCGTTGTCGCATACCACCAGACAGCTCGAATACATACTGGTCAAATCGTCGGGCCGGGTCGGCAATACCCACACGTTCAAATAATTCTATGCCCACTCGGCGAGCCTGGTCACGGCTATAACCTAAGTGGATCTGCATCGTTTCTACGATCTGGTCACCAATACGAATCGCCGGTGCAAAGCTGGCCATGGGTTCCTGAAAGATCATCGAAACCCAGTCGCCACGCACTTTACGTAAATCCCGACCACGGAGTTTAAGAATATCGATGTCGTGATTATCATGCCGGATTCGCAATTGGCTCTGAGGCTGAATAATGGCGTTACCCGGCAATAATCGCATAATACTTTTTGCGGTAATCGACTTGCCAGAGCCACTCTCTCCAACAAGTCCCATCACCTCACCCGGACGTATACTAAGATTAATACCGTTAACGGCGCGCACCAGGCCCTCATCCGTATTGAAATCGATACTGAGATCTTGAATATCCAGTAAATGGCTGTGCATGCTTTTATTAATCATCATAATTATTTCTTCTCAGAATAAGGATCTGCAGCATCACGCAGCGCGTCGCCCACAAAAACAAACGCCATAATTAAAACCACAAAGACAAGTACCGGAAAAAACTGCCAGATCATATTTTGCTGAATATCGGGATCCTGAGCCTTTTGCAGTAATACACCCAGGCTGTTCACAGGTTCAGTTAACCCTAATCCCAGGAAGCTAAGGCTGGTCTCAGCCAGGATGACGTAAGGGAAGTTGATCAGGGTATCGACGATGATGTAGCTCGTAAAACTGGGGATCAGATGGCGCCAGATGATCCGCCAGCCACTTGAGCCACACAGCTGCGCAGCCAATACATAGTCTTGAGTGCGTTCCGTTAGAATATGGGTGCGTAAACGCCGCCCTAACGTCGCAAAGTCCAGGGCCCCTATAACCACGGCGATCGCAAAGTAGCGCTGCACAGCGGTAAGATCCATGCTCGATAAGGCGACGGCACAGGCCAGATAAACAGGGATCGACGGGATAACGCGTACTGCTTCGGTGAAGCTCATTAATACCGCATCGACTCGCCCGCCAAAATAACCACTGATGCCGCCCACCAACAATGAAGTAAAGAGCTTCACGATCAACGCCACCACGGCAATGCTCACCGTAACCCACACGGCATGCAGGGTACGGCTGAATACATCCTTGCCGTCTTCATCGGTGCCCATCAGGTGAATTTGTCCCTGCGCAACACCGAACAGGTGCCGGTCCCAACGTAGATCCAAATCCAGGCCTGCAATACTCAAATCCAGCAGGCTGTATTCCCAGCTCTTAACGAAGAACTGCACATAACGGCGCTGCTCCCTATCTACGTTATATTTGCTCTGTGCAGAAGCGCTCAAAGCCCCGCTGGAGGTAAGCGCATCCAGCGCATCCAGCGCATCCAGTCCGCCACTACCCGCCAACGCCATAAAATCGATCTTAGGCGTATCTTTGCTGTAGGTGTACGTAAAGGGACGTAAGGACGCTCCCTCGGTATCCCAAAAGTAAAAAGCCTGGGGTGCTCCGCGTCTATAGTCAGCATCGGCACCACGAATGCCGGGATCTATCGGAGAAAAGAACGGCGCAAAAAAACTTATTAAGACGATCGATACCAACACCAAACCCGCAACCACACCGCTCGCCTTACGCATAAAGCGCGCTTTGATCAGCGCCAACTGGCCTGCTGTGTAATAAGATTCATCTGGCGATGTTTTAACTTTTACCCCGAAACGGGCCAATACGCTGTTCATCATTATCTATCCAAGGACCGTTTTACGGACTCGCGGATCGATCGCCGCCAGAACTATATCAGTAATAAAATTCATCGAGATAACGACCAGGGCGACCAGAAACAAGATCGCTGCTGCCATCTCCTGATCATTAGTCATGGCCAGGGCTTCGATTAATAGTGCCGCCGAATCTGTCAGGCCGATAACAACCGCGACTATGGGAAGGTCATTAAATACGCGCTGAAAATCAAAGCCTATACTGTTAAATAACGGACTAATCGAATGACGCACCGGATAACCGACCCATAAACTCATACCCTGAACGCCACGCGCACGCGCGGCATCGACATAAATCTTATTGGACTCATCGACGACCAGGGCACGCACTGTTTGTAATTGCAGCGCAGTCGCAGCCCAGCCGATCACAAAGATGGGCAACCAAATATGACTCAGAAAATCGGTTAGCTTAGCGTACTGAAAACCACTGATCCCAAACCAGGGCTCTGCACGCCACTGATCTGAAAACAAACCGGTAGGCACAGATTCACCCGCGAAGACATAAAGAAGAATGATGCTCAACGCCAACAAGAAATTCGGCAAGGCGAGTCCAAGATAGCTAATGAGGCGTAGGATAAGATCGAGCAACTTGTTGAAGATCAATCCGATAGAGTTAATCGATCGCTGTTTTTGGCTATGCCGTGGATTTGTATCCAGCCAGGGCTTATTAATCATATAAGCCGAGAGAATACCGAAGGGTACCGCAATCAAATAAGCAAAAACCAGACCCGCAATACAGAAGCCAAAGCTCATCCAGAAACGATCACCGAGTGCAATATTGACCGACTGACGCTTAGCGCAACTAAAACCCAGGTCGCCTCTTAATGTCAGCTCCGTAATCCAGCTGCCCCAGCGAACAACCAATGAGCGATCCAGTCCCATACGTGACCTTTCAGCCGCAATATCAGCCTGGGTAATCATCTCCCCCTGAGTACTCTTATAAGCAATATACTTTTCAGCACAATCACCGGGTAATACTTCCATCAGTGAAAAAACAATTCCGCTAACGATCAGCAGCGTCATCAACGCCAGCAAGTAACGGTTAAGCACATATATAAAATACTGACTGCTGCGACTACGCCAAAAGAGAAAGCCAGCCACGCTGAGCAACACCCAGAGTAACCAGGTATTAGTAAAAAAATCGGCAATCACGATCGAACTCCGTAAGAAAAAATAACTAAAAGGGAGAGACCTGGTCTCTCCACTTTTTTAGGTTTATAACGATCAGTTATTAGCCAGAGCTTTATTTTTCAACGTATCATTTCCCAGGAACCACTGAGTCGCCAAGTAGGGATACATACGATAGAACTCGTATGAAGAGGTCTTAGGGACTTCGAAGTTACCCAGAGCTTTGCTGTGATACACCGGAGATACCGCCTTCACCGTCCCTATGATAAACAGATCATCAACCACGCGTGTGGCAATCGTTACACCCAGCTTGTCAGACTCCTGGGTACCGGATTTCAAGGTCACGAAGCGAGCAGCCAATTTCTGCATCTTTGCGACGGTGGCTGGCGGCGCGATACCTTCTTGACCGCTGCTATCAAGATACTGTGACCAAAGCATACCGGTGCGCAGATCGAAGAAACCACCATAGGGGGGAACCAGCGTTTCAGTATTACTGGCAATGTTTGACAGCGGACGGCCCATTACCCAGCTAAGCACACTCAGATCGTTAGCCGTCTGCGAGTTACGATATTCATCTGACGTCACTTCTTTGATGGTAGTTTTGACACCCGCAGTCGTCCAATTATTAGCGATAATCTCAACGAGTTCGGTAGGTGTCCCCTGAGTGGAATATTGAATGTTCAGCTCGAACTTTTTGCCCGAAGGCAGGTCCCGCAGGCCGTCATTGTTTTTATCGACAACTCCCGCCTTATCCAGCAACTTGGCGGCCATTTTAGGATCAAACTGGGTCCAGCTATTCTGTAATTCTTCGGTGATAAAGGGCGTCGTATCGGCGTCGAAACCGGTGTACTGCATGGTTTTACCCAATCCGAAGTAAGCACTCTCGTTGATCTGATCGCGGTTCATCGCGACTGACATAGCGCGGCGGAAGTTGATATCGTTAAATACCGCTCGCTTCTCCTGGTCTTTGTCGGTCAGATTGAAGGCAAAGGTTGTCTGAGCAATCGCCGGACGCAACGCGATCTCGTACTGCCCCAGGTTTCTGTTTTCCAATAGCACAGGCGTCTGCGGCAGGTTAACCGCCTGGGCCTTATAGTCCACTTCACCGGCAATTAACTTAGCGGTCTGAATATCCTCATCACCGATGAAGACTTCTTTGATCTCGTTAATGTAGGGCAGCTGGTTACCCGCAGTATCTACCTGGAAGAAGTAGGGATTAGCCACCAGGCGGCGGCCTTCCAGAGACTCTTCAACGACTAGATGAGATTCAAGGGTTGGCATGATTGCGGTTAAACCCGCGTTAACAAAACGGTCAGAAGCCGCTTTATCTTTTAGCAAGGGTGTGGGTATATCTTTCCAGTCAGACTGACCATAGTAAAAGTTAATCAGCGCATAGCCATTGTCAAAACCGAGTGCTTGGGCTTTTTTATCGGCGTCTTTATTGAAGTCAGGGTGAAACTGGGACAACAGATGCTTGGGCTGAAACGGCTGGGCATAATCTTGAGCAAAGTTATCCAGAAATCCAGGCGCAGGTTCGTTCATGGTGAACTGAACGGTCGTCTCATCCAGCGCCTCGACGCCGATAGCCTTACCGCCAGACAGAAAGCGATTTTTTGGTTTCTCGATAATATGGCTATCCATCAGCATATTGTTGTACCAGAAAGCAATGTCTTCGGCGGTGAAGGCACTGCCGTCTGACCACTTATGCCCTTTACGCAGGGTAACCTTAAGTACCGTAAAATCGTCGTTCCATTGCCAGGATTTAGCCACGTTAGGCACTACCGTGGTTAAGTCATCACTAAAACGTACCAAATTCACATGACGTATCGATAACAGATCAGAGGTGCCTGCCTCAGTCGCCTTCGAAATCCCCTTTAACACACCACCATACTGACCAATGCTCTGATAGGGAGCAATCAACAATGGCTCTAGTGGTAAGCGCTGTGCTAACGAGGGTAGTTCTGAATTACCCGCAATACGGCTATTGAGCGCTTTGATCACCGGGTTGTCATTAAAGCTCATCTTACAGTCATGCAGGTTTTCAAATTCTGATTGTTCAAATATATGAGGATAACTACCACCCGCATCAGCACCGACGATAGACGGACAGGCGGCTACAGCATTACCTGAGATAAGTGCTACAACACTGGCGATCAGAAATTTAGACATAAATTTTTTCCTGAATGATTAAATATCGAACGTATTGCTCGTGATAGAGACCGTTATAAAGATCATTAAGTTGAAACTGAGTGATTTCGGTTTTAGGCCCTGACAGGTTAAGAGCCGACTAATGTAGAGCCGATGTACAGTCCCTTAATAAGTGAACTCTTCACAGGGTTCTTCAGAGGGTTCTTCAGAGGGTTCTGCACAGGACTCTTCATATAACAGACCATTCGCTACAGGCTTCGCATGATCTTGTATTCCCAGCAGTTCACACACCAGGCCGCAGATATCGGTTTGCTGAGGCGAACATTCATCTGCATGGGAGAAGCTATCTCCGATGACAAATAAGGGGATGTCACGTTCTTCAGATAAGGTTCCACCATGGCTTTTATCACGGTTCATTCCATGATCCGCGGTAATAAGAATTTGATACCCCGCCGCCATCCATCCAGGCAGATGATCAGACAACGACATATCGGAGTGACGGGCAGTATTACGATAATGAGCACTATCAAATCCAGAGCGGTGACCGGCATCATCAATATTCATGGGGTGTACTAATAGAAAATCAGGATCGTATTTGCGGCGTAGCCATTCAGCATCGAGGTATAAATGGCTATCGGGATAATGATCTTGATGGTAAAAGCAGCCGTATTGAATTAATTGTTCAGGTGCTTCGGTAAAACGATCCCTGACCGCATTATAGGGAGCGCTATTGTAAAGCTCACTAAACCAGTGATAAGCCGCGGCAGCCGTTGTTAAGTTTCTTTTCCGCGCCAGGCTAAAGACACTGGCCTGAGTAGAGTTACGCACAACCTGATTATGTACGATGCCACTTGCAGCAGGCCTGGTACCCGTAAGGATGGTTTCGTACAGCGGGCGAGACATCGATGGAAGCTCGCACCGTAATTTATACAGTGTTGCTTTTCCTTGTTCTTTTAAGGCATGCAGAAAGCCCATGCATTGCTCAGCCGTGCTGTACTCAAGGCCATCAAGAATGACCAGTATTACTTTATTCGCCATTGTTACCTGCCAGATTAGTTACCAGCACCGTCATGCCGATAAAATGTCATTCAAATTATTGGCAAAAATTGTAAGCGAATATTGTGAAGAGAAAGAGGCAATTAAAAGATGTTTTTATGACAGCTTGGTATTAAGCTTTTAGAAAGTCCCGAGTATTATAAAAATATATTAAAATCAACTAGATATGAAGTCTTGGGTTTGGCTAATAAGTACAGAACTTGATTGAGTAGAGAAAGCGGCCAGCTGGCTGTAGGCTGATCAGGTTTTCTCCGGCAAGAGATGCAACGATGAAGACCTTCAAGCAACTGATCTATGAGCAACGATACCTGCTTACTGAGCTCGCTTTGATCTTTCTTTATGGTCTTCTCAGCATTCATGCTGCTATGTCGGGGAGCAAAAGCGGCGCTTTTGCTCCCCAGGTATTCCTATTTATCAGGCATCGATACCGGACGTCGTCTGTGCTGCTCCTGCTTGTCAGGGAACATCGCAGTAAAGTATTCCGTCCAGCCACCCGTGCGCACCCGCAGTAAATCATAACGTTCAGGGTGGCTCATGGCTTGAGTAAAACTCACCGGTGAGGCCGTAGTGATGGTCAGTACATTGGCACTGTCACCGGTGGCAAACTGATGAATAATCTGCTTGAGACTCTCAAGCGGGAAATCTTCCTGAATATTAAAGTCGGTTGGTGCGCCATTAGTCAATTTGTCTGGCCCATCACCCATATTGAAGCTCGACAGCGACTTAGTAAACGAGGCGTTTTGATGCTGTGGTGGCATATCTGACGGACTCGGTGCAGAACTCATATCTGATGCAATGGTGGCACTTTCACGCCGCCCATCGGCACTGGCACCACTTTCTACCCCATTTTCTACATGGTTTTCAAAAGTACCGACCCCAGGCTGAATTTGAATACCAAAGGGATGGTCTTTGCGACCCATCTTAGTGGCCATTTCAATTAGCCTAGCTTGCATTTTCGGTTTTGGCACAGTAAAGGTTTCAACTGAAATGGTGGCAATATCATTAATCACCCGGTTGCCTAGTTGGTCGATAGCGCTGACCACCGGGTTGCCCTCGTCATCTACCTCACTGTTATCACGGCCAAAACGCGGCAGTTTCAGTGCGATTTCGCGCAAGCGCTTAAAGCGGTCGGCTTTGGCAACAATACGACTTTCCCCCGCCATTTGGCTGATAAAAGGTTCGACCATTTTATAGCCCCAGTCGCAACTTAAACATTCGACCAGTTCGGCTAGCGAAGTCACTGCAGTTTCGGGGTCAAAGACCATCTTTTCGATCGCATGTAAGGAGTTGATGGTCGTACTTAGGCCGACATAGCAGGGGCCATAAATATTATACAGCGCACCACCGTCGTAATAATCCCGGCCCTTGGCGATACAGTCATGGGTAAAGGCTGACAATAACGGTGACGGACATATGGCGGTATTATTACCGTATGAGCCCAGCTGGCCATAAGCGGCTTTGCGGTTTAACCACTCAAAATGATCGATGAAAAGTTGGTATAAACGTTCAAAGGTTTTGATTTCGGCCGGGTCTTCTGAGGTAAACGAAATCGCCTGGCCGTGCAAAAATCCCATGCCCGCCGAAGCATAGGTACGACCTTTGTTCATCGCGCATTCCAGTGGTTGCAAGGTGGTAAAACCACCCAGTGAAAACCAGCTTTCACCGGGGAACATCGGCTCGTAACAGCCGTCACAGGCATAGTTGCGGGCTGATTTGAGTGAAACCTGCGAATTCCAGCCTTCACCCATATCGGTGTCTTCACCACCCACATGGTCACCACTGGTGAGAATACCTTCGATAAACTTGTCATCGTTAAGCAAAATGGGGTGGGCACCACCGGATAAAATCGCCTTGGCAGCTTCTTCGACAATGTCATCGGGGATTTCTTTGCGTACCCGTAACGACAGGCAGGGCGCATTAAGTGGCAAACGCCGGGCCGAGCGCAAACACAATTTGGTGATAGTGTTGTAGGCCGGGGTGGCTATTTCATCTTCATTGGCCACGGCACCACCTACAGTCAACTGCTGCACCCACTGGTTAATACCACCACCTTGAGGGTAGGGGCCTGAAGAGCCGCCCATGGCGAGATTGCCAAACGGCTGGTGATCTTCAACATGAATACGGTTTTGCTGCACTTTTTCATCGAGTTTGATAAAAAATGCATCCATTGCTTCTTGCGCAGCTTCTTCGGTGATTGCTTTACTGGCTAAATCGGCCTCATAAAAAGGATTAATCATCTGGTCAACCCTGCCCAGCGAAGTTGGCTCGCCGTTCATATGCATACAACAATGCAGGGTATAAATCAGTTGGAGTGCCTCAATCATGGTCTCGGGTTTATGGTGGGCCAGCTTGTTCATGCGCTGAGCGATTTTGCGGAGGTTGTTATGTTCCCACATCTGCCCGTCGGCCTGATGTTGCTCTGCCATGCTGGCGGCAAGCTCAGCATAACGCAGGTTAAACTCACTGACACCACGCAGGGCTAAAATGGCCGACTGACACAAGTCGTCGGCCCCTTCGGGTGCATCTGAATCGTGTAAATGTGCCGCCTGTTTTATTTCAATATCGTTGATCATCTGATCCAGCCCTTTGTCCAGCAGCTGTTCAAAATCAGGGATCACATGGCCGACTCCGGAGGCTTCACTGAGATTATCGACAAAGGCGTCAAAACGTTCGTCCTCAGACAGATACTTTATTACATAACGGCCCTGGCCTAACGACAGGTTAGGCATACCGCCGACAATAATTTCCTCCGGCTCGATGCGGAAAGTATCGGCACCATTGACAACTTCGCCTTCGGGCGGATTATAGTGAGCACAATAAGTTTTAAGCTCATTATTTATTTTAAGTCGCCGTCCTCTGAAGCCATAACTTTCACTGGTATATAGATGCAGGGTTAAGCGAATGGCCCAGCCTTTGCGGATCATAATCGACTCATTCATAATCTTGGTCGGTTTATCATCGCCCTGATAATCATTGATATAGTCTTTTAACTCACCCATTTCTTGTTGTTTGCGGTCGATATACCAACCGTCCTGCCAGCGGCTAAAGCTGTTTTCGAGCAGGCTTAAGATCCGGTTGCTTGGTGGGTTAAGCCGTTGGCGATCCTCGTCGCTCATGGTCGACATTTTATACAGATAGTGTTTGTGGTTATAGCTCATGTATTCACTGTCTGACTTATCGTTAAAGTGGCGATCGAGTCGATCCCAGTTGACCCCTGGAAATTGGCTCCATTGTTTTTTCTGCCACTGATTGGTGTATTGATCGTGAGCAATCAGCCCCAAATCTTTACTGCTTGGAATATAAAAGAAACCACCGAGATCAGACTTGGCATTGTTAAACAAACGATCATTCATATAATCGTCGTCATTACCGATTTGGTTATCCATAATGTTTTCGAGTATGCCCAGAGAACGAGCATAACCGGCAAAGAAAATGCCCTTTTCATCGGCGACATTACTGCCTTTACGGATTAGCGCAGGGTCGTCGTTATAGGGCGATTCGCCAAAGGGTAGGCCCAGTCGCAAAATTGGGGTGGTATTGCCATTTTCGTCCTGCATTCGGGCTGACTTGATATGGGTGCGGGTATCGCGAGTGGGTATAATGGTATCATCGGTTTTACGGCCAATAATATTCTCAATCTGGTCTTCACTCATCATATGCAGCTGTTCCCAGTTTATTTTAAAACGCTGGGCCAGCACATAAGAACCACCCAGATGTTCCAGATCTTCAGTGCCTATTATAGAATGCTTGGCGATGGTTACCGGATCTGTGGGGTTGTTGAGATTTTCTGAAAATCGGCAGCCCAGCACTTTGCCGCCGGAGCCGTCGGCCTCGTTGGACTTACTGGCCGCCGTGGTGGCATCAATTTTATCGAGCAGTCCGGTGGCATCGAGTGCTTCTTTAATCAAATTGAGCATCAGTTGACAGGCTTGAGGACTGTCACTTTTAATATGAAACCACAATTGAGCACCTGAGTTTTTAAATGACTTGCTGGAACGGGCAAAAACCGTTGAGGTATCGCTACCTGGTTCATCGGGGAAGTTTAATGCCAGCCCTTTGGGAATATTTTGTCCGCTTTGCTGGCAAAGTTTTTTATACAGGCTGCCTTCAACCCCTAGAACCACTGAGCTGTTGCGTTGCTGCAGTGACTTATCGTGATGAATCTGCTGGCGTATATCGAGCATCAGGGTTTGTAATTGGGGTAAGTCCACCGGTTTGCTATGGTCGAGAAAAGCCAGTGCAAACACCGCATGGGGCGAAGGGTAGACCAGGCCGCGCTGGGTAAATTGCCACACATTTTTGAGTCGATCAGAAAAGTGTAATTCATTAAAAGCGTCATATTGTGGCGAAATTGTTGAACTATCCATTGTATTTCCTTGTTGGTTTTATTATTTAAGCAACAAGATGGGATATCCGTTCATTGAAATGATACCAATTATTGGATAGCCTACGTTGTCCCTGTTTTCCCTGATTGTCTTGTTAATATTTCACACTTAACAATATAATATTTCCACCTTGTTTTTTATATTTTGGTGTCGAAATGATAGGAATTTTATTACCTCATTTTTTTATGTGTTTACCTGTTTTATCCCGCTTCATTAAGTGCGTCTCGTTACACAAAAATATCAAACTGCTGAACCTCTTGTCATATTCTGTTAACCAGTTTAGCACCAAGATTGCTACCACGAGCGCTCGGTCGAATATAAACGAGCTTTATTTTACAGGTAGTATCATCCGACTTTCGAAATACAGCATAGCCAATAGCCTTAGGGTGTTTTTTTAACAAGAAACATCTGACTATTCTTAACTATACTTTTCAGGTAAATTTTTTAATTTCTCATCGTTACGTTGAAAGGAAAGATCGGCCGATATTCTATTTTCATACTCGTGGTGCAGATCAAGAACATCCTTTAAATCAGAGGAATAACTATACTCTTACTACCTCAAGCCCTTTACTCTCCCCGCGGTATGATGCCCTGTTGACGGGCGAAATATTGTTGGCTAAAATAAGTGACGCAGGAGGAAAAACCAATCGTATTTTCCTGGTTGAACAGCTTTTTATATACCGTAATCTCGTTCTACTTTTGATATACGAACCTCTTGAATGAATCGTACCAAGACTTACGACCAGTTTTTTGGGCTTCTAAGTGCTCAGAGTTCGCTTCCCAGCTTTTAATTGAATCTAGATCTTCCCAGTAAGAAACTGTTATACCAATATCTTCTCTTGCGGATTCTATATCCAGAAATCCTGACTGATGATCTGCAAGTCCAACCATTTTATTTGCTATTTCACCGTAACTATCCTCACCTTCCGTTATTTAGTCGAACATATTAAAGACAAGTCACATTACCTTTTGATAAATAAATTTTTATGATTGATGGATCTCTACTCATTGTTGATGCAATGGTAGTCATGCATATCTGTTGATCCGTAAAGAGCTTTTGTCTAATTCTCCACAATAAATTAAAGCTACTGAGAAGCTTGGTGATAAAATTGTTCTGGTAAATATTTGTAATATTAATATTATTACTAATAAGTACTAGCCGCCTGTTAAAGAATCCGATGGCCTATAATTATCTTAAATTTAGAGGTAGAAAAGTTATTTTACGAGGTGCCTAGCAGAGCGTGAAATATATCACGATATTCCGGGGCTGGCTGGCTGGGGAAAGGGAGTAGGGGCCTTTGAGACTGGGCTTTATTGTTCCCTTTTTCGACCTCGACATAATCCTTGTCTCGACTCTAGTAGTGGAGCGAATGTAGCAGATTGCACAGTAGGCAGCAATTCCCAAGAAATCCAAGAACGGTAAGCCCCTCTATTATTTGTACTAAGAAGTAGCACTACCTTCTCTATAAGGCGCCTGTATAACGTCGGCTCCTACAGGACCCCGCCCATGGCACCGTGGGAGCCTAGCTGTAGGCGATCTTTTGACCCTTTATTCGAAAAAAAACCCCGCACCAGGCAGGGTTTGGCAATGCCTGTGCGGCAAGAGTAGACGTCAAAGGCTATATTTTAACGCTGTGCGTTCAGTAGGGCCGCAGCCTCCAGGGCGAAGTAGGTGATGATCAGGTCGGCACCGGCGCGTTTGAAGGCGATAAGATTCTCCATCATCACCGCCGGGCCATCGATAGCACCCGCCTGATCTGCAAACTTGATCATGGCGTATTCACCGCTGACCTGATACACCGCCAGCGGCTGGTGGCTGTGCTGGCGGATATCACTGAGCAGATCCAGATAGGCGATGCCGGGTTTAACCATCAGGATATCGGCACCCTCTTCGGCGTCGCGCAGGGACTCGGCCAGCGCCTCTTTACGGTTACCAAAGTCCATCTGGTAGCTGTCACGGGTGCCGCTGAACGAGCTGTCTACCGCTTCCCGAAAGGGGCCATAATAGTTGGAGGAGAACTTGGTGGAGTAGGACATGATCGGTAGGTGTTCGAAGCCGCTATTGTCCAGTGCCTCGCGGATAGCCGCGATCATGCCGTCCATCGCCCCCGAGGGCGCAATGATATCGGCCCCGGCTTTCGCGGCCACGACGACCTGTTTTTGCAGGTTGAGCAGGGTCTTATCGTTATCGACATCCTGGTCGCAGACCACGCCGCAGTGACCGTGGTCGGTGTATTCGCAGAAACAGTTATCGGGGATCACCAGCATCTCGGGCGCGGTCTCTTTAGCGCTGCGGATCATGCGGGCCATCAGGCCTTCCTCATCCCAGCTGTCGGCCCCGATCGCATCCTTGTGATGAGAGATGCCGAACAGCAGGACCGCCTTGATGCCGGCTGCCTGGGCCTGGAGTATGGCCTCGGGAAGCATCGCCTCGGGATAGCGGCTGATGCCCGGAAGCGTGCGGATCGCGACGGGCGACTCTATCCCTTCTTCGACGAAGATCGGCAGTATCAGGTCGTTCACTGAAATCTGGGTTTCACGAACCAGGTCGCGCAGTGCCGGAGTGCGGCGCAGGCGGCGGAAGCGGTGGGTCAGTTGCATGCATGAGCTCCTTGATATCGACTAAAACATGATGCCTTGGGAGGCCGACCGATCGGTCGACTCCCCCGTTAGCAGTCTTTCTTATAATGACTGTTATAAAGGTTTTTTATAACGGCATTTTATAAAGAAAGCAGTACCCGTTCGGCCGCATCCAGGGTGGCCTGAATGTCGGCATCGCTATGTGCCGCCGACATAAAGCCGGATTCAAAGCTTGCTGGTGCCAGGTAGATCCCCTCTTTGAGCATGCCGTGGTAGAAACGGTTGAAGTGGTCGGTGTTGCAGCCGGTCGCTTGCTGGAAGTTAACCACCTTCGGGCTGTCGGTAAAGAAAAACCCGAACATGCTGCCGACATGGTTGGTGGTAAAGGGAATACCCGCCTTGGCCGCGCGCTCGCGCATTCCGGCGACCAGCGTCTCGGTGCGGGCAAACAGCGGCTCGTAGAAGCCGGGTTGGCTGAGCTGCTCCATCTGTGCCAGACCTGCCGCCATCGCGACCGGGTTTCCCGACAGGGTACCGGCCTGGTATACGGGGCCGAGTGGGGCGATATGCTCCATGATGTCACGCCGGCCACCGAAGGCACCGACCGGCATGCCGCCGCCGATCACTTTGCCCAGGGTGGTCAGGTCGGCATTAACGCCGTAGTAACCCTGAGCGCCCTGTAATCCCAGCCGGAAGCCGGTCATTACTTCGTCGATGATCAGCAGTGCGCCGGACTGGTCACACTGCTCGCGCAGGGTTTCCAGAAATCCGGGAACAGGAGGGACGCAGTTCATATTACCCGCGACCGGCTCGACGATGATGCAGGCCACCTGGTCGCCGATCTCGCTAAAGGCCTTTTTGACCCCTTCGATATCGTTGTAGGTCAGGGTGATGGTATGTTCGGCCAGCGCCTTGGGTACACCGGGAGAGCTGGGCACGCCCAGAGTCAGGGCGCCGGAGCCCGCCTTGATCAGCAGCGAGTCCGAGTGGCCATGGTAGCAGCCCTCAAACTTAATGATCTTATCGCGTCCGGTGAAGCCGCGTGCCAGACGGATGGCACTCATGGTGGCTTCGGTACCGGAGCTGACCATGCGGATCATATCCATCGACGGCAGCAGGTCACAGATCTTGGCTGCCAGCTGAGTTTCGATTTCGGTGGGCGTACCGAAGCTCAGGCCCTTCTTCATTTTCTCTATCACCGCGGCAGTGATAGCCGGGTGGGCGTGGCCTAAGATCATCGGTCCCCAGGACAGCACGTAGTCGATATAACGTTTATCATCGACATCAAACAGATAGGCGCCTTCTGCCCGTTCGGTAAAGATAGGCGTCCCCCCGACGCCCTTAAAGGCACGCACCGGCGAGTTAACACCACCGGGAATATACTGTTTGGCTTGCTCGAAGAGGACTTCTGAACGCGTGGCTTTAGCGGTGTGCGGCATGGAGGCTCCAGTCGGGTTGAGCGGTGGTTGTAGCAATAGTTGTAGCAATAGTTGTAGCAAAAGGTGTAAACAATCGTCGTGAATAATCAGGCATCGAAAAGCGCGGTCAGCTGTCGGGCACGACTTTCGACATCGGTGGCCGCAAACAGGTCTTGAATAACCGCCACCATAGCTGCGCCTTGAGTAATGATCTGGGGCGCATTATCCACCCTGATCCCGCCGATGGCTACTACAGGGACCTGCAACTGCTGCCGTGCCTGTTGCAGCAGTGCCAGAGGCGCGGCTCTGGCGCCGGGCTTGGATGCCGAGGGGAAGAACGCCCCAAAGGCGACATAATCGGCGCCTTGCTGCTCAGCCTGCAGCGCCAGTTCGAGGGAGTCGTGACAGGTGATGCCGATCAGCGCGCTCTTGCCGAGCAGTGCCCGTGCCCGGGTCAGGTCTGTATCCCCCTGGCCCAGATGCACCCCGGCTGCGCCGCAGGCCAGCGCCAGTTCAGGATCATCATTGATGATCAGCGGGCGTCGGAAGTGGCCGCACAGGGTCACCAGCGCGCGTGCCTGACGCAGTCTGGTTTGCGCATCGCTGGATTTATCCCGGTATTGAATGATCCGGGCACCTCCCCGCAGCGCGGCGCTGACTTTGATCAGTAATTCGGGCTCTGGGGTGAGCGTGGCGTCGGTGATGGCGTACAGGCCTCGTAGCATTATTCGCTCTTCTTATGCATGTAATGGTGATTAATGGACGTACGCAGCAGGAGCCCAAGCGGTGCTTGGGTATGGCTGAGTACGCAGAGGGCGTCGACATTGTGCAGGTTTAGAGTCTGCAGCGCCTCATGGAGGGACGCCTGAATCGAGATCTCGGCCAGATCAAGGCGCAGCGCAGGGATATCCAGCAGATCTATAGGTTCACCCGGTTTATCGGGTTTATCAGTGCTCGGCTTTTGTTGCTGAGGGTCTGGCCGTTGCTGTTCTTGCTGTTCTTGCTGTTCTTGCAGTGGTTGAGGATGTTGAGAATGTTGAGAAGTGAGGGAAAGGTCGGCGCGAACCAGGGACTCCTTGAGTTCACCAGGGAACTCTGTGGCCGGCTCTTGCAGTCGC
This sequence comes from Motiliproteus sp., assembly GCA_047622605.1. Taxonomy (GTDB): domain Bacteria; phylum Pseudomonadota; class Gammaproteobacteria; order Pseudomonadales; family Balneatricaceae; genus Motiliproteus. The sequence continues at coordinate 34,219 of JBLHND010000010.1, forward strand.
TGTAGATGAAGCAAAAGATCGGCGCGAGCCAGGCAGACCCTGGGTTGGCCCTGATCGAGAACCAGTATCCAGTCGCCCTCGCTCGAGGCCAGTCGTTGAGTGGCCGTCGGCTCTGGATAGCGGCTGCTTTGGGGTGGATTTTTTAGCATCAGCGCGAAGACCGAGGTGCGTTCGAGGAAACGCTCCAGCGGCGCACGTCGCCAGTCCAGCCCGCGGCTGAGCAGCAGCGCCTGAAATGCCGAACCCTGGCGGAAGCAGTAACGATAGGTCAGGGTGGCAGAGAGGATCGCCAGCGCGCCGGGGAGGATAATGTTGGCGTTGAGGGTCATCTCCAGCAGCGCCATCAGGGCGGCGAGGGGGGCTTGCAGCGTCGCGGCCATCATCGCCCCCATGCCCAGCATGGCATACAGGCCTATATCTGAAACAGGGGTGCTGGCCGCCGCGATGCCCAGGACACCCATAGCAGCGCCCGCCGCCGCCCCTATAAACAGGGTCGGACCTATCAGTCCCATTGGCATCCCCAGCCCGATGGCGATCGCGGTAATCAGCAGCTTAACCACAGCCAGGATAAGCAGAAACTCCAGGGTGCTCTGGCCGGATAAGATCTGATTAACCGTATCGTAGCCAAGGCCCATAATCTCGGGCAGCCACAGGGCCGCGATGCCGGTTGCGACCCCTGCGATCTGCAATCGAACAAAGATGGGGGGTTTTTGCCAGTCACCGATGGCCACCAGCAGTTTGCTGAACAGGACCGCGAGCAGGCCCACAACGATGCCCAGCAGGATAATAAAGGGTATCTCCTGCAGCGTCTGGATCTCAAAGGCGGGGACCTCGAAGACGCTGTATTCGCCCAGCGACAGGCGTAAGACCAGGGCGGAGGTGATGGCGGCGACCATTACTGGAATAAATCCGGCCACTGTATATTCCATCATCACCACCTCCATGGCGAAGATAATGCCGGCGAGGGGGGTGTTAAACGCCGCCGCAATGGCGGCGGCGGTACCGCAGCCGATCAGGGTGCGCAGGCTGTTGTTGGGCAGGCGCAGGTGCTGCCCCAGCAGGCTGGAGGCGGCGGCGCCCAGATGCACGGCGGGCCCTTCACGTCCACCGGAGTGACCACTGATCAGGCTGATGCTGGCGGTGACAAATTGCACCAGCAGATTAGGCAGCGGCATACGCCCCTGGTGGTAACTCAGACGTTCGAGGACGTGGGTGATGCCGACCTTGGCGGCAGACTTGAAGCGCCAGAGCACCAGGCCAACCACTAAGCTGCCGAGCATCGGCAGCAGCAAGCGGGCCAGGGGAGGTAGGGCTTCGAAGTTTTCCGGATCACCAGCGGGCAGTCCCTGCTGCAGGGGCCAGGTGATCGCATGGTGCAGTGCCAGCATCAGCAGGCCGGTCAGCAGTCCCGATAGTAGCCCGATCAGCAGCCACTGCGGCAGGGCATCGGTATCACCGATCCTGAGTCGAAAATGGTTGAGACCAAGGGGATTCATGCGCATTAGTCTTAATGCCTTATTTTTAATATCGACTCAAAGGGAGGTGCGGGTGTTGATTTCCGATCAGGCATCATATTATACGGACTTTATTCATGTACAGGCTCAGGGGTATTGCAGCTATGACAACCATCAAGGTAGGTATCGTCGGCGGAACGGGTTACACCGGCGTGGAGTTGTTACGTCTGCTGGCTCGGCATCCACAGGTTGAGGTGACCGAGATCACCTCCCGGGCAGAAGCCGGCAAGTCCGTTTCCGGGCTGTATCCTAATCTGCGCGGTCATTTTGATATGGAATTTACGGCGCCCGACACCGAGGCGTTGTGTCGCTGCGACCTGGTGTTTTTTGCCACGCCTAACGGCGTCGCCATGCAGCAAGCCCCTGAACTGCTTGCGCGCGGTGTGCGGGTGATCGATTTGGCAGGGGATTTTAGGATTAAAGACCTCGAACTCTGGTCCAAGTGGTACGGCATGGAGCATGCGTGCCCGAATGCGGTTGTTGAGGCGGTGTATGGCATGCCGGAAATGAATCGCGAGCAGATCCGTGCTGCGCGTCTGGTGGCCAACCCGGGTTGTTATCCGACCGCGACTCAGCTGGGCTTCCTGCCGCTGCTCGAGCAGGGTTTGATCGATCAGCGCCGCCTGATCGCCGACTGTAAGACCGGCGTCAGTGGCGCCGGACGGGGTGCCAGCGTCGGTTCGTTATTATGCGAAGCCGGTGAAAGTTTTAAGGCCTATGGGGTCGGCGGTCATCGCCACCTGCCTGAAATCAAACAGGTACTGGCTCAGGCGGCGCAATCTCCCGTCGGGCTGACCTTTGTGCCGCACCTAGTGCCTATGATTCGGGGCATTCATGCCACCCTGTACGGGGTGCTGAAAGATCCGTCTGATAATCTGCAGCAGCTCTTCGAAGAGCGTTACGCCGATGAGCCCTTCGTGGATGTGATGCCCGCGGGGAGTCTGCCTGAAACCCGCAGCGTCAAAGGTGCTAACCTGTGTCGTATCGCCGTCTATCGCCCCCAGGACGATGATACGGTCGTGGTGCTGTCAGTCATCGATAATCTGGTGAAGGGTGCCGCAGGGCAGGCGATTCAGAATATGAATATCATGTTTGGTTTTGCCGAGACCCAGGGGCTGGAGGTCGTAGCGCTGCTGCCATAAAACGGTGGTCATGCACGACAGCTAATTCTTGACTGTTTTGATAGGTTAATAGCATAATGGCGCTCATGAATATGCGCTGGATGGAGATTTTATGAGTGCGGTTGAAGAGTGGGATGCGAACGACATCGAGAGCGCGCTGGTGTTTACCGATGCCGCTGCGGCGAAGGTAAAAAACCTGATCGAAGAGGAAGAGAACGATGGCCTCAAGCTGCGGGTGTTTGTAACCGGCGGGGGTTGTTCTGGATTTTCTTACGGGTTCTCATTTGATGAGCAGATGAGTGAGGATGATACGGCGGTCGAGAAAAACGGGGTCACGCTGTTGGTTGATCCGATGAGTTTTCAGTATCTGGCCGGTTCCGAAGTCGATTATAAAGAGGGCCTGCAGGGCTCGCAGTTTGTGATTAAAAACCCCAATGCCACCACCACCTGTGGGTGTGGTTCTTCCTTCTCGGTTTAATCCAGCAAGGCAAAGGGGTCAGGTCTTTCGAAAGCACATTTCATGTGCAGCGGAAAGATATGACCCTTTTGCGTACGCTCACCCGTCACCTGCCTGTTAGGTTTAGTTTACGATATTGAGCCGGGCTTATGCCAAGCTGTTCTCTGAACATAAAAATAAACGGTGAAGGTGAGCTGTACCCCAGCTCCAGTGCGATAGTGGTAATACTTTGACCCGTATTCAACAGTTGGATCGCCTGCAACAGCCGTAACTTCAGACGCCACTGCTTCAGAGGCAGACCCGTTTCCCGGCGGAAACGACGATCCAGTGTACGCGGCGACACGGCCAGTTTTTCAGCCAGTAGCGCAGTTGTCTCCGTATTATCAGGTTGTTCATACAGCTGGTGACAGAGTGCATTAAGATCCGCAGTTACAGGCCAGGGTAGATAACGGTCTTCGCGTTTCAGCTGAGCCAGCGACTGTAGCAACAGCTGCACCAGGTCGTTTTCATAACCTTGCAAGGGATACTCTATATCGAAGTCCGCAGCGGCCAGAATCAGCTCCCTGGTTAAGGGCGTAATATGCAGTATCGTGGCCTTTTCTGAGGTAACTCCCTGATAACTTTGTTCGATATACAGGCTCTTAAGGTTGGCACCATATTCACTAAAAACACTGTGCAGGCAATTACAGGGTAACCAGATCGCCTGTTCGGGC
>JBLHND010000011.1:0-36263 GCA_047622605.1 Motiliproteus sp.
ATTTAGGAGCCAGTCTACAATCCCCTCTATCCCAGCCTAGGGTCCTTCCTGTCGTAGGCTGGGATGTAATTCCAGCAATATCCCAGCAGTTTGAATAATGTGGTTGAATAATGAACAGCTAAAGGCCTCTGCGATAGGCAGCTATAGAGCCTCATTAAAACGCGCTTGCCCAAAACATATAGTGATTGACGGCCTATTCAACCCATCGAAACTCGATGAGGTCGCCGAGGTTTTGCAGCAACCCAGCGCCTGGCAAACTCAAAAGCATACGTATGCTGCATTATATGTCGATAACGCCCAGTGGCAAAAAGCCAACAACGAACAACGTTTCGTACAGCGGGATGTGTGGCAACGTGATGCCATGGATTCTAATGCCACTAATGCCACTAATGCCACTAATGCCACTAATGCCACTAATGCCACTAATGCCAATAGTCTCCATTCAAGCATAGCCAAGGAATTTTTATCCTATCTCCGTGGGGACGAGTTCATGTCGGTGTTATCACGCATTTTTAACGTGTCACTCACCGATATGAATGTGGCCGATCCTGATATTAATACTAACTATTTTCGCTTAGGTGCTAACGACTTCGTTGCCGAACATGCTGATGATTCCCCCGGAAGAGAAGTCTGCATGCTTTTGTATTTAAATAAAGATTGGAACAAGGATGCGGGTGGAGAACTGGTTTTTATAGGTAAAAATGCGGAGCCTGTGCATATCGCGCCGCTATACAACCGCTGTGTATTATTTGACCCTTGCACAGAAGGCTCAGAACACTGGGTGAAATCAATAAGCTCTGAATATGCTGATAAGTATCGTTATAACGTGACGAGTTGGTATTGGTCTGAATAGGGTCAAAAGGGGTCAAGGTCAAAAGGGGTAGGTCAAAAGGGGTCGGAGTGATTTATGTTTGGAGCTGGACGCCCTCGTTTGGCCTGACCTATTCGCCGGCCTAGTGCTGCCTCTATCTGCTCCCGAAAGGCATCATTGCCCAATGGAAAATTGTGCACAGATGCGCTTCGGATCAGATCCAGCTCTTGACGGGGGATCTGAGCTTTAAAGAGGCCCCGATAAACCACTTGTCGTTCCTCTGCGCTCTTTCCCTGCGCCATAAACAGGGGATGATCGGCTACCAGGAAATCAACCTCACCTAGACCATGGCAGCGATAGCTGGACCACGGATAGTCATCAGGCGACGCCACCATCGCCGCAGCAACCGGATTCAGTTCGATGTACCGGTAGCAGCTTAGAAGGTACCCTTGTGCATCGATCAGGCTGGCCTTATGCCGTCCTTCCCACAGAGTCCCTGAGCGTTTGTAAGTCCTGTTGATGTACTGCACATATGTCCGCCCAACCTGCACCACATGGGCAGGCACATCAGGAAGGTACATTCGAGGTTTGCGTGGCATGGCCGCTCCTTTTGCCGATGAAACGATTTAACCTCGTCAAAGTATAGTTAAGTCTACTCCCGGTAAAAACAAATCACTCCGACCCCTTTTAAAGTCCTCCGACCCCTTTTAAAGTCTGACTTCGATCCCTTTGTCGCGTAGGTAGCGCTTGGCTTCGGGGATACTGTGCTCGCCAAAATGAAAGATGCTGGCCGCTAGTACCGCATCGGCCTTACCTTCGAGGATGCCAGCGACCAGATGATCTAGGTTACCTACGCCACCGGAGGCGATGACCGGTACCGATACCGCTTCGGAGATCGCTCGAGTCACACCCAGATCGTAACCTTGTTTGACCCCATCCTGGTCCATGCTGGTGAGCAGTATCTCGCCCGCGCCGTAGGCCACCATCTTCTTGGCCCATTCGATGGCATCCAGTCCGGTGGGTTTGCGACCGCCGTGGGTGAAGATCTCCCAGCGCTCGGGGTCTCCTGGCAGGCTGACTTTCTTGGCGTCGATGGCGACGACGATACATTGGGAGCCAAAGCGTTCGGCGGCCTCGCGGACGAAGTCGGGATTGAACACCGCCGCCGAGTTGATGCTGACCTTGTCGGCACCGGCGTTAAGCATCGTGCGGATATCCTCGCAGGTGCGGATGCCGCCACCGACGGTTAGGGGGATAAAGACCTGGCTGGCTATCTTCTCGACGGTGTGAACCAGAGTGTCGCGGTTTTCGTGAGTGGCGGTGATATCCAGAAACGTGATCTCGTCGGCGCCCTGTTCATCGTAGCGTTTGGCGACCTCGACCGGATCACCGGCATCGCGGATATCCAGGAATTGAACCCCCTTGACGACCCGGCCGTTCTCGACATCGAGGCAAGGGATAATGCGTTTCGCGAGTGCCATGAAGACCTCTTAGTAAATTTAGACGAGCTGTCTGATCAGACCTTGCCGTTCCAGTTGAGAAAATTAGTTAACAGTTGCAGGCCCGGTTTCTGGCTTTTCTCCGGGTGGAATTGCACGGCGAAGACGTTGTCTTGGCTTAGCGCGGCGTCGAACTCGACCCCGTACTCACAGCGGGCAGCCAGCTGCTCGGGCCGGGCCGCTTTGATGTAGTAGCTGTGCACGAAGTAGAAGCGGCAGCCATCGTCGATATTGGCCCAGAGCGGGTGGGGTTGGCGTTGCCAGACCTGGTTCCAGCCCATATGCGGGACTTTAAGGCGTTCGCCGTTGCTGTCTTTAAGCTCGGGGCCGAAGAACAGCGCGTTGCCGGGGAAGTGATCGAGACAATCGACGCCGCCATTCTCTTCACTATGGGTCATCAGTGCCTGGATGCCGATACAGATCCCCAGGAGCGGCTTGCCGGCAGCGATCGCCTCGTGAACGATGGCATCGATGCCCAAGCGGCGGATCTCGCCCATGCAGTCGCGGATAGCACCGACCCCGGGGAGGATTACCCGGTCGGCGCTGAGGATCTGCTCGGGGTCGGCGGTGACCCGGACCTCGACGCCGGGCATCACGTGCTCCAGCGCCTTGGCGACCGAGTGCAGATTGCCCATGCCATAATCGATAACTGCTACGCTGCTCATGTTCCGTCTCCGTTGCTACTTAGCGGGGCTGTATTACAAACAACCTTTGGTGGATGGCGTCATGCCCGCCATGCGCGAATCTTCGGCAACCGCCATTCGCAGCGCCCGACCAAAGGCCTTGAATACGGTTTCGGCCTGGTGATGAGCATTGGCGCCCTTGAGATTATCGATATGCAGGGTGACCAGGGCATGATTGACGAAGCCCTGGAAAAACTCACCGAACAGCTGGGTATCCAGCGAGCCGATCGAGGCGCGAGTAAAGGGGACGTCCATTACCAGTCCGGGACGGCCGGAAAAATCGATCACCACCCGCGACAGCGCTTCGTCGAGCGGCACGTAGGCGTGACCGTAGCGGTTGAGCCCCTTCTTATCGCCGACCGCCTTGGCGAAGGCCTGGCCCAGGGTGATGCCGATATCTTCCACCGTGTGGTGAGGATCTATATGCAGATCCCCCTTGGCCTTGATGTCCATATCGATCAGGCCGTGGCGGGCGATTTGCTCGAGCATATGCTCAAGAAAGAACACGCCGGTATCGGCTTTAAAGTCACCGCGTCCATCCAGGTTGATGGAGATGCTGATCTGGGTTTCCAGGGTGTTACGGGTCACGCTGGCCTGACGATCGCCCATGGTTTGCTCCGACTACGAAAATAGGCCGATGATTATAGCGTTAAAGCGCGCAGCAATGAATCATCGTGAAGATATCACTTTACCTTCGTTTTTCCGTCGCTAAGATGTATGACCCAAGGCGCCGAATTATCCGGTGCACACCTATACGACGGAGTTTATGATGAAACTGGTGCTTAAGCTGATCCTGGGTCTGGTGCTACTGATCGTGCTGGTGGTAGGGCTGTTACTCTTGCTCGTCGATCCCAATGATTTTAAACCTGAGCTCCAGGCGCTGGCGCGCGATAAAGCGGAAGTCGATCTGCAGCTCAAAGGCGATATCGGCTGGTCGCTGTTCCCGAGTGTTGCGCTGTCGCTGCCGGCGCTGGAGGTCTTGACGCTCGAAGGTAAACCACTGGCATCTCTCTCGCGTGCTGAGGTCGAGGTACGGGTGCTGCCGCTGCTAAGCGGTCAGTTGCTGATGCGCGGTATCCTGCTGGAGGGTCTTAAGCTGGACTTGACGGCACCGGCGGCCGGAGGCGCCGAGCCTGAACTTAAGCCGGAGTCGGGCAGTGAGAGTGCGGCGGCAGCGCTGCTGTTCGATATAGGTCATATCCAAATTCGTAATGCCTGGATTCGCTATGCCGATCCCGTCCAGGGGCAGATCGTCGAGCTGAGAGATCTGAACCTCAGCGCGGATAATCTGGTCAGTGGGCAGCGCTTCCCGGTCGATCTGGAGGTTGAAGTCGCGCTCTTTACAGGCGATCAGGCTGAGCCGCAGTTGATCGCTAAGACCGAGCTGCAGAGCCAGTTGCTGCTAGATCTTGCTAAGCAGCAGTTCAGTGCCAAGGCCCTGGCGTTGCAGCTCAATCTGGCGGGAGCCGCATTAACTAAGCCGCTGAAGTTAGTGCTCAGCGGCGATGTTGATGTCGATCAGGCCAGCGACAGCCTTGAGATCAAAGGGCTGACAGTGGCGATCGCCGACCTGTTATTGAAAGCCGAGCTGAAGGTGCTCGGCATGACAGCGCAGCCGTTGGTCACCGGAACGCTGCAGATTCCCGGCTTCGATCTTAAAGAGCTGCTGTTGGCGCTGGGTCAGCCAGCCTTGTTAACCCGCGATGCCGAAGCACTGCGCAGCGTCGGGTTCCAAGCGACCCTGGCCGGTCCCGCCGGGGTGATAGGCCTGGACACGATGCGGCTGACCCTGGATCAAACCACCTTTAACGGCTCGTTGAGCTATGCGCTGCAGAGTGGTGCGCAGCGGATCAAACTGGCGGGGGATGCGATCGATGTCGACCGCTATCTGCCCCCGGCTGCCGCTCAAGATGCCGCAACCGGGGAGCCGGCTGTCGTCGCGCAAGAGGGTTACTCCAAGGCCCCGCTGCTGCCGATTGAGCTGCTGCAGACGTTAAATGTAGATGCCGATCTGGCATTGGCTACGCTCAAGGCGTCGGGGCTGACGATAGAGGAGCTAACGTTGCTGGTGACGGCCAACAAGGGGCTGATCAGGGTCAAGCAGGTCTCTGGAAACCTGTATCAGGGCCGCTTTGCCAATAGCGCCACCCTGGATGCCCGTAAGTCACCGATGCAACTGGATATTAACAAGCAGATCACCGCTATTCAGTTAGGTCCGCTGTTGCTGGATCTGGCCGAAACTGACCGGTTCACGGGCCAGTTCTCGATGCAGGGCGGTTATAAAGCCCAGGGTAATTCGGTGTATGACATCGTCCACTCGCTCGATGGCGACATGACGATCGGTTTAAAAGAGGGGCGGTTGAAGGGGGTGAATCTGGGCGATACCCTGTGTCGCGGTATCTTGCAGGTTAAGGGCCAGCAGCCGCCGGCCGAATCGGCGCAGACCTATACCGAGTTCACTAATCTCAGTGCCACCGCCAAGATCATCGATGGCGTGCTGGTGAATAAGGATCTAAAGGCGGCTCTGGTGGGGATCAGTCTCAAGGGAGATGGCCAGGTCGATCTGCCTGCAGAAGCGCTGAACTATGGCATGTCGCTGACGGTGTTGCAGGATTTCGCCAGTGATAGCTGCCGCATCGATGAGAAGTTGCACGACCTGGCCTTGCCGCTGCGCTGCCAGGGCGGTTTCGATACCGATCCTGCGAAGCTCTGTGGCGTTGATAAGACCCGGATCAAGGAACTCTTGAGTCAGCTGGTCAGCACTGAGGTCAAACAGAAGTTGAAGCAGAAGCTGGAACAAAAATTCAAGGGCAATGAACAGCTCAAAGATGCTTTAAAGGGGTTGTTTAAGTAATGGCAGATAATGTAATGACAGTCTCTTGACTGCCGAGCAGTTCCAGCAGCAGTTGCTGGTGTGGTTTGATCGCCATGGACGCAAGACCCTGCCCTGGCAGCAGGGCATCACGCCTTATAGGGTCTGGCTGAGCGAGGTGATGCTGCAGCAGACCCAGGTGGCGACGGTGATCCCCTACTTCGAACGTTTTATCGCCGCCTTCCCCAGCGTCGAGGCGCTGGCCAGCGCCGATATCGATCAGGTGCTGCACCTGTGGACGGGGCTGGGCTACTATGCCCGCGGCCGCAACCTGCATAAGGCGGCGCAACAGGTGGTGGATCAGCACGGGGGGCGGTTTCCGGATACGCTGGAGGGGCTTGAGGCATTGCCCGGTATCGGTCGCTCGACCGCAGGTGCGATTCTATCGATCGCTCACCGCATCCCTACGCCGATTCTCGATGGTAACGTCAAGCGGGTACTGGCGCGCTTTCATCGGGTCGAGGGCTGGTCAGGCCAGAGTGCGGTGCAACAGCAGTTGTGGCAGCTGTCAGAGTGTTACACCCCGCAGCAGCGTTGTGCCGACTACACCCAGGCAATCATGGATCTGGGTGCAACCCTGTGTCGGCGCACCAGGCCTGAGTGCGGGCAATGCCCGCTGCAACAGGGTTGCCAAGCTTGGGCGATCGGTGATCAGGCGCTTTATCCCACCCCTAAGCCCCGTAAGGTGCTGCCGGTTAAGCAGTGCTGGATGTTGATCCTGCGTGATGAGCAGGGGCGGGTCTTGCTCAGGCAGCGTCCGCCCGTGGGTTTGTGGGGCGGCCTGTGGTGTCTGCCTGAGTTCGATTCACCGCAGGCTTTACAGGCCTATCTGGAGGCTCACTGGGGCGCGTCCCTGGCGGGGCAGCCACTGCCTGATTTCCGACATACGTTCTCGCACTTTCATCTGCAGATTCAGCCACTAGTCGTAATGTTGGGGGAAGAGAGGGGAGAGCAGAGGAGTGGCGTGCAGGAGTCTGCTGATTGCTGGTACGACCTGGATCAGCCGCCGCAGCTGGGTTTGGCGGCCCCGGTAAAGCGGTTGCTGAGTCAGCTTGAGGTTGGTGCTCATTAGTGGGCTAGTGTAGGCTGTCGATCTAACGAGGTGGGCGTTATTCACTTTAAGCACGCCACTTTAAGCATGCCACTTTAATTACGCCATTTTAAGACATTTTTTTCATGAGGTTATGTTATGGGCCGCACTGTATTTTGTAAAAAGCACCAACAGCAGCTTGAGGGACTGGAGCGTCCGCCCTATCCCGGCGCTAAGGGTAAAGAGATCTTCGAGACCGTTTCAAAAAAAGCATGGCAGGAATGGCTTGAGCATCAGACCCGACTGATCAATGAGAAACATCTCAATATGATGGACGCCGAGGCGCGTGTATATCTGGCTACACAGATGGAGAGTTTTTTCAGTGGTGAGGCGTTTGATCAGGCTGAAGGGTTCGTTGCACCCTCGAAATAGAACGTTGTAGATATAGAACGTTGTAGAAAAGGTGGCGTAAGTGGCATCGATAGGGGTAATCACAGAGCGCTCGCTGCAGCGCTGTCGTCGTGGCGCAGCTAATGCGGCCCGTTGAGGAGGGGCTTAAGCACTACCGGCTGCCGATAGTTCTGCTGCTGCTGGGGGTGTTCGCCTTGACCCTGTGGCAGGTGGCGAGCTGGACGCGTCATAATGAACTGGGAAATTTACAGCGCGCGCTGGAGCTGAACCTGTCTCGCTATATCCTAAGTCTCAATGGCGAGCTGGAAAAATACCAGAATCTACCTGCGCTGCTGGCCACCGATCGCTCCTTTAAAGAGCTGCTCTATAACCCCGGAAACCCGGCGATCGGCAGCAGCTTAAATCGTTACCTGGCGGATGTCAGGCGTATTACGGGTGCCTCTGATATCTATCTGATGGCACCCTCGGGGGAGACTCTTGCGGCCAGTAACTGGGATCAGCCCAGCTCCTTTATCGGCAAGAACTTTAACTACAGGCCCTATTTTCAGCAAGCCCTGAGTGGCGGCGAGGGACGCTATTTTGCTCTGGGGACCACGTCGCGTAAGCGAGGCTATTATTTCTCTCATCCGATCCGGAGTGACGCTGAGGTGGTTGGCGTGGTGGTGGTCAAAATTGACCTTAATGATATTGAGGAGCAATGGAATGATGAGCTGACCGACCTGTTGGTCACCGATATTGATGACGTCATCTTTATCAGCACTCGCGAATCCTGGAAGTTCAAGACCTTGGAACTGCTATCCGGTTCGGATCTGAAGCGGATCGTCGGCAGCCTGCGTTATGCTGATCAGCCCCTGGTATCGTTACCCATTAGCCAGCGGGAGAAGATCAGTGCCAATGTCGAGTTAATCACCTTGCTCGAGGAGGTGAGCGGCCAGAGTGAACGTTCCATCGATCGTATCATTGGTAGCCGTTACCTGCTGGTGCGACAGTCTCTGCCCGAGGCGGAGCTGAGGGTGGTGGCACTGGCTAAATTGACCCAGGTCTCGGCGCGGGTGTGGGGTGCGGTGATGCTCACGGCGGTGGTGCTTACCCTGCTGGTGCTGCTAGGGCTGTTTTTGCTGCTGCGGCAGAAAATAATCCATGAACGGCGTCGTTTTAAGGAGCATGCCAACCGGGCCCTGGAGCTGAGTGAGGCCCGAGTGCGGGCGGTTATTGATAATACCCAGGCGGGGCTGATCACGCTCGATGCCCAGGGTCGAATAGAATCTTTTAACCCCACCGCAGAAGCCCTGTTCGGCTACGATGCTGCGCTGATCGCCAGCCGTTATTTCAGTGTCCTTATCGCCTCACCGGATCGGGGCCTGTGCTGGCGCATTATCACCGAGCCCCAGGATGATCTGCCCGCCGATGTCCAGGTACCTCTGATTGAGGCTCAGGCCAGGCGCCAGGATGGCGAACTGTTCCCGATAGAGTTGACCCTGGTCGCGGTTTGGTATCATGGCGAGCGTAAGTTTATCGTCACCATTCACGATATGACCGAACGCAAGCAGTATGAGCTGTCCTTGCGTGAAGCCCGGGATCTTTTAGAGCAACGCGTGCAGGAGCGAACCCAGGAATTGTCGAGTGCCAATCAGCGTTTACGCACCGAAATTGAGCAGCATCATCATACCCAGGAAGCGCTGATCCAGACCGCTAAACTGGCGGTATTGGGTGAGTTGGCGGCAGGTATTAACCATGAATTGAATCAGCCGATGACCGCGATCAGGGCCTATGCTGATAATGCCCGTCAATATCTACAGCGGCAGCGGCTGGACCGAGCCGAAGAGAATCTGCTGGAGATAGCCGGGCTGACCGAGCGGATGGCTAAGATCATCGCCCCGTTAAAGGTGTTCTCACGCAAGAGCAGCGGGTTGGCGGAACCTGTCGCGCTGCAAGAGGTACGCAAAGGCGCGATGTCGATCCTGTATGGTCGGCTGCAGAGCGAGCAGGTGGCGATTCTCTGGGCACCGCAGATCGACGCTATTCTGGTGATGGGGGATAGGGTACGGCTCGAACAGGTGATGGTCAATCTGCTTAGCAATGCGATTCAGGCGATGCAGGGTTGCGGTGCTAAGCGGATAGAGATCAATTGTCAGCAGGAGGCGGCCACGGTGTGCCTGAGTATTCGTGATTACGGCCCAGGCATCGACCCTGGTACGCAGGGCAAGGTGTTCGAACCGTTCTATACCACCAAGTCTGCCGGTGAGGGCCTGGGCCTGGGGTTGTCCATCTCCAAACGTATCGTCGAAAGTCTGGGTGGTGAGTTGAATGCCAATAACCATCCGGATGGCGGGGCCTGTTTTAATCTGCGCTTACAGCAGGTTATGCCGAAGCCGCAGTAGGCGTGCTCTGCGGTCTTGAATAGCAAGATGACCTGAAGTCACTGTGCCTACCTCTAGGAGACTGGTCGCAATGCGGATTTCGCAGTAGGCCAGTCTGTTTTCGGACAGCCTCCAGCGGGATCTGTCGCTAATATTTTGCAGCCACCGTCCTGTTTCGTCCTGAATTCTTGGCATCGTAGAGTGCGTTGTCAGATAAGCGCAGTAGGAAATCAAAATCAACGTTAGAATATTTATGGCTGACCACCAAGCCGATGCTAACTGTGATATTTATGTTGTCAACGGGTTGGTTTTCAATGCTTTCTCTAATATTTTCTGCGAATATAAAGGCGTTAGCTTCATCCATGTCTGGTAGCACTAAGATAAACTCTTCACCGCCCATTCTTGCGATTATATCCTGAGCTCTGCGATCTTTAGTAAGTATGTTGGCTAGGTGTGTTAATACCTTGTCTCCCGCCGGATGACCGTAGGTATCATTAACTTTTTTAAATAAATCTATATCAATAGACAATAATGCAAAGGTTGATGAATTTCTTACCACCTGACTCGTAAGTCTTTTTACCTGAACTAGCATTTCGCGCCTATTCAGCAAGCCGGTCAGTGAATCCGTGGTTGCGAGTAGATAAAGATCTCTGGATTGCTGTTCCAGTTTTTCTTTCGCTATTATTAATTCATCGTACAGCAGGTCTCTGTTGCTACACACATAGATGGACCAAAAGGAGGTGCCTTGTTCCTCTAGTCTTATGTTGACGACTACAGGTATTTTTTTCCCCTCTTTACCACACCAATGCATCTGACTTTCTTGTATGATCTTCTCTTTTATAAGGATCGGATAAATATAACTATCTATAAAGATACGTGAGGCTTTGCTAAAGCAGCTGGTTATGAGGCCATTAACGATATTATCGTTAGATTGTTCACTTAGATTACAGATATAGGTATTGCAGAAAACTATCTCTCTGTTCTTATTGACAACCAAATGCCCTGAACAAAAGTTATTAAGATTCTGCAAGGTTTTGTTTTTCATTAATACTTACCCGACAAAACGGTTGACGATGGGGCTCGTCTGCTGGGGATGAGTCATGTGCAGGCAGTGGCCTTCTGCTTCTATAACGACCAGTTCACTATGGGCTATGTTTGCGGCCATGTAGCGTCCAACACTTACATTTGCCAAGGCATCATTTGAGCTTTGCAGTATGAGGGTGGGGCAGGTTATGTCTTTTAATATATGTCTGTAATCCGAAAAAAAAGTGGCTTTGGCGAAGGTCTTGGCTACTATCGGATCGGTACTGCAAAAACTTCCTGATAACTCACCTATGAGTTCCTGCGATTGAGAGTTCCCTATAACTAGGGGTGCCAAATAATTGGCCCAGCCAATATAGTTTTTATCCATAAGACCGATTAGTTCTTCTAAGTCACTGCGTTCAAAGCCCCCTTTGTAATCGGGTGGTATATTTAAAAAGCAGGGTGATGGGCAAATCATAACAATCTTTTTTATTATTTCTGGTGTTTGAAGGTGCGCTATCGAGGCGATTATGCTGCTTACAGAGTGCCCTATGATAGTGACATTCTTGAGTTGCAGATCATCTATTATGTCTATAATATCTTCGGCGTAACCTTCCAAGGTTCCGTATTTTTCAATTGAGTAGTTAGTTAACAAGGAGTTTCCAGAACCGATATAATCGAATAGCACGACTTGATTATTTTTTTCTAATTCAGGTAGCACATGTCGCCACATGTTTTGATCGCATCCAAATCCATTGGCGAGGATTAATGTCGATGAGTTTTTTATTCCGGATACCTTGACATTGTTTCTAACGCTTACACTGCTCATATCTATTCCTGATGTATAGCTCATGACAGATGGCGATTAATAATGATCATACTACAAAAATAAAGATACATGCTGCCGTTATTTCAGATAATACCTGCGACTCTTGGTGACAAGAGGGAGGGGATGGGGGGCCGCTGCGGCAAGGGTCTGCGTCTTCCAGTCAAAGACTATATGCATCACGATGAAGCCTAAGTGTTTTTTGGTTAAGCCTAGCCGTACTCAGCTTTCTGTTGCGGTGACCCTTGACCCTTGACCCTTGGTCAAGAGTATCGTTTCTCTGTGGACATGCGGCGCGCTCTGTTGCGACCTGTGCGGGCCAAAATATCTGGGCTGTGATGGTGACCGGTATGGGGGAGAGGGACAAGGGTACTTGCAGGCTGCCATCGATGAGCCAAGCCGAAGGGGCGTCCTGAGGGCTTGTCCATAGAGCACCTTTCTCAGGGTACGTTGGGGCTCGCCGGTTAATCCGGTATCATCGTTTTACTGTCTTTAAATTGGAAACCCGCCCGATGGATTTAAGTCTGCCTACCGTTATCCTGATCGATGATGAAAAACATATACGTTCTGCCGGCAGCCAGACACTGGAGCTGGCAGGCTACCAGGTGCGTGCGCTGGATAATGCCGCCTCTGCCCTGAATCATATCAGCGAGGCCTGGGCCGGTGTCCTGGTGACCGATATCAATATGCCGGGTATGGATGGGTTGGAGCTGATGGCGCGGGTCCGAGCGATCGATCCTGACCTGCCGGTTATTCTGATCACCGGCCATGGGGATATCTCGATGGCGGTTAATGCGATCCGCGACGGTGCCTACGATTTTATTGAGAAACCTTTCCCCGCGGATTTGCTGGCGGATGTCGTCAAACGCGCCATGGAGAAGCGAGCGCTTACTATCGAAAACCGTAACCTGCGACAGGAATTGCTGGCGCAGAGTGCGCCGGGTCCGCGCATTATTGGTAAGACACCGCCCATACAGCGCATGCGGCAGTTACTGGCTCAGGTCGCCGATACGCCGGCGGATATTCTGCTGATGGGCGAGACCGGTACCGGTAAAGATCTGGTGGCGCGTTTTATTCATGAAAACAGCCGGCGTAAAGACCATAACTTTGTCGCGATTAACTGCGGTGGCATGCCGGAAAATCTGATCGAGAGTGAACTCTTTGGGCACGAGAAAGGCGCTTTTACCGATGCCAAGAAACAGCGCATCGGCAAGTTGGAGCATGCGCATGGCGGCACCCTGTTTCTGGATGAGATCGAGAGTATGCCGATGTCGTTGCAGATAAAACTGCTGCGCGTCCTGGAGGAGCGAACGATCGAGCGCCTGGGGGCCAATGACGTTATTTCTCTGGATCTGCGCATCGTTGCCGCCACCAAGGCAGATCTTAAATTACTCAGCCAGCAGGGGGTGTTTAGAGAGGATCTCTACTATCGGCTGAACGTGGTGCGGGTGGATATCCCGCCGTTACGCGAGCGCAGTGAAGATGTACCGCTGTTATTTCAGCATTTTGCCCTGATTGCATCGGCGCAGTTTCAGCGCGAGGTGCCGGCCTTGAGTCTGGCGCGGGTTCATAGTCTGGTCAGTTATGACTGGCCGGGTAATGTGCGTGAACTACGCAATGTAGCAGAGCGTTATGTGCTGCTGGGCGAAAGCTGTACCTTTGATTTTGATCAGTTGATCCCACAGCTGGATGAGAGCGCGGCTGGCTTGAGCTTGCCGGAAAAGGTAGAGCGGTTTGAAAAATTGCTTATCGAAGAAGCGCTGGCGCTCTGTGGCGGAGGAATTAAGGAGGCGTTAACACTGCTGGGGCTGCCCCGCAAGACCCTGTATGACAAGATGCGCAAGCATCAGCTGGATAAGCAGGACTTTAAAGACTAATTGTGGGTCGGCTTTTTGTAGGTTGGCGCTGCCCTTTCCCTACGGGCTTAGCGCACTTCCTACATCCCTGTAGGTCGAAAGTAGTCCGACAAGGCTAGCAAGGTGCGCCCATCGTCAGGCTAAAGTACCGACCTACAGGGGGGGTGCATCGCTTTTACAAAGGCTTAAAACTGACTACTCTTCAATCTCTTAGACTTTCGTATAAGGGCTCATGGGTGGAAAACCACCCCTTTTTCAAGTGCCAGAGTGGCGGGTTTTCACCCAAACCAGGATCCTTCACGTCCGCGGAGGTTGGATATCGGCGATGCGGTCCGTACATCTATCGCAACACCATGTTATAAAATGATTTTTTATAGTTGGCATGGTCAGTGCTTTATTCTTTCAGGAGTCGTAGGTGGTCTGCGCAATCAGGTAGTCCTTACGACAATAAAATAATCAAGAAGGAAACACGTATGCGTTTTATTACAGCAGCAGTCGCTACACTCGCTTTGACTGTCGGTGCCCAGGTGGCAACCGCAGCTCCGGTCGAGATCAAGTTCTCCCACGTAGTCGCCGAAAATACCCCCAAGGGTCAGATGGCAACCAAGTTTCGCGACCTGGTCGCCGAGCGACTCGCAGGTAAGGCCGTCGTTCAGGTTTTCCCAAGCTCGCAGCTGTTTGGTGATAACAAGGTGTTGGAAGCGATGCTGCTAGGCGATGTACAGATGGCGGCTCCTTCGCTATCCAAGTTCCAGAAGTACACCCAATCTCTGCAGATCTTCGACCTGCCTTTCCTGTTCCAAGATATGGATGCGGTTGAGCGTTTCCAGCAAGGCGCTGCTGGCCAGAAGCTGTTGAGTTCGCTGGAAAATAAAGGCCTGGTAGGCCTGGGTTACCTGCATAATGGCATGAAGCAGCTGTCCGCTAGCGAAGAGCTACGTGTGCCTGCCGATGCTGCAGGCAAGAAGTTCCGTATCATGACCTCCGATGTACTCCAGGCTCAGTTTGAGGCGATCGATGCGGTGCCCCTGAAGAAACCTTTCTCCGAGGTATTTACCCTGCTGCAAACCCGGGCGATCGATGGTCAGGAAAATACGTGGTCCAACATCTACTCCAAGAAGTTCTTCGAAGTTCAGCCCTTTATCACCGAGTCTAACCACGGTGTTCTGGATTATCTGGTCGTGACTTCTGCCGAGTTCTGGATGGGACTGGACAAGGATCTGCAAGTTGAGATCAAGAAGGCACTGGATGAAGCGATTGCCTTCGGTAACAGCGTAGCGTCCGAGAAGGGTGTCAGTGATCGCCAGGCGATTATCGATTCCAAGCGTTCTGAGGTAGTGACTATTACCGCCGCAGAGCGTCAGCTGTGGGTTGAGGCGATGAAGCCTGTCTGGAAGCAGTTTGAAGACCAGATCGGTGTTGATCTGATCGAAGCCGCCGCCGCGTCTAATCAGTAATATAGGTCCTGAAGACGACAATGTCGTCTGTTTTAAAGCAGGAGCCTTCGGCTCCTGCTTTATTGAGAATTGGTGTTGTCTCACCGGAGAGCTCTGGTGCAGAGTTTGATCCGCATAAGAGCTCTCCGGTGAGACCTAGAGTCAGCCATCCGTAGTCGAGCTAAATGGCCCGCCAGGGTCTCCAACTATGATGTCAAAGGGGTATCAGCGACATGCTAGGTAAAATAATAAATAGACTGGAGGAGAGCTTTTTATGCCTCCTGCTGGTCTCGATGACACTACTGGTGTTTGCCGAGGTGGTCGCTCGCTTCGGTTTCAATGCCGGCATTCATTGGGCTCAGGAAGTGACCCTGATGATGATGGCCTGGTTCGTCCTCTTCGGCGCCTCCTACGGCGTTAAAGTCGGCAGCCATATAGGCGTCGATGTGTTCGTTAAGATGCTACCCCGGCATATCCATCGCGGTGTCACTATGGTCGCGATCGGGCTCTGCCTGTTTTATTGCGGACTGTTCCTTTACGGCTCCTGGGTCTATCTGAGCAAATTGCACATGATCGGTATCGAGATGGAAGATCTGGCGATAGAAAAATGGATCCCGACCAGCGTGCTGCTCATCGGTTTTACGCTGCTGGTGGTCCGCTTTCTGAATCTTCTATGGGCGGTTATTACTCGAAAGACCGATGGTTTCCATCTCGCTGATGAGGCCAAAGAGAGTATGCATATCGCTAATGAAATCAAGGCGATGAATCAGCAGGGAGAAACGAAGTAATGGCTACAGCAACGTTGTTTTTATTGTTATTCGCCTGCATGTTTATGGGGATGCCGATCGCCATTGCTCTCGGGTTGTCGAGCGTCAGTACCATCCTGATGTTTTCCAGCGACTCCCTGGCATCCATTGCCTTGAAGTTGTTCGCATCGACCTCTGAGCACTACACCCTGCTGGCGATTCCCTTCTTTATACTCTCGTCGGCGTTCCTGTCGACCGGTGGTGTGGCCAAACGGATCATCGATTTTGCCATCGACAGCGTCGGCCATATCAAGGGTGGCTTGGCGATGGCCTCGATCATGGCCTGTATGCTGTTTGCGGCCGTGTCCGGTTCCTCTCCGGCGACCGTAGCGGCGATCGGCTCCATCGTGATCGCCGGTATGGTGCGCTCGGGTTATCCGGAAAAGCTGGCGGCGGGTGTCATCACCACCTCTGGTACCCTGGGGATTTTAATTCCGCCTTCCATCGTGATGCTGGTCTATTCGGCCGCGACCGAGGTGTCTGCCTCGCGGATGTTTATGGCCGGTCTGCTTCCGGGTGTGATGATGGGCGGCATGTTGATGGTGGTGATCTATATCGTTGCCCGCGTCACCAACCTACCCTCTCAACCCTTTCCAGGTTTCCTGAAGCTGGCTAAATCCGGCGGTATCGCCATGGGTGGCCTGATGCTGATCGTGATCGTGCTGGGTTCGATCTACGGAGGGATCGCCAGTCCAACGGAAGCCGCGGCCGCAGCCGCCGTGTATGCGTTCCTGGTCGCCGTTATCGGCTACCGCGACATGGGCCCGATCAAAGGGGTGCCTTGGCGTAAGAAGGATGAAGGTCTGGCGTCGGTGTTTATTCGTAATACCGTGCAGATGATCGGCGCTATTCCGCGCAGTATCTATAACAGGGAGGTCAATAAGGTCGTCCTGGACGCGGCGAAGGTCAGTATGATGCTGCTGTTTATCATCGCCAACGCGATGCTGTTCGCACATGTACTGACCACAGAGCGGATTCCACACTCGGTGGCTGAGACCATTATGCAATGGGGCCTGCCGGCCTGGGGCTTCCTGATCGTGGTGAATATACTGCTGCTGATCGCCGGTAACTTTATGGAGCCGACTGCGATCCTACTGATCATGGCGCCGATCCTGTTTCCGATCGCGGTGCAGCTGGGCATCGATCCTATCCATCTGGGTATTATCATGGTGGTCAATATGGAGATCGGGATGCTGACCCCGCCGGTGGGGCTCAATCTCTTTGTCACGGCGGGGATCACGGGTCACGACATGATCTGGGTCATCAAGTCCGTGCTGCCCTGGATGCTGCTGCTGTTATTCTTCCTGATGCTGATCACCTATATTCCGCAGATATCACTGTTCCTGCCCGAGTATATCGACAGTCTTAAGGGCTATTGATCGGTCGCTTTAGAGAGAGGAGAGGGTGGCTTGAAATGCACCCTTCATAAAAAAACCCGCGCCTTCGAGCGCGGTTTTTTTTTGGTTAAGGCGGATAGCTTCTTTTGTAGGTAGCCGTTAAACGCTCCTGCATGGACGGCACGCCCCACAGGGACGTGGGAAGTGCAGTTGTTGCAGGAGCCTTCAGCTGCCTAACTACATCCTTGTAGCGCGGGCTTCAGTCTGACGCAGGGCGCTCCTTGTCTGCCTGCGATAGAGTCGCGGCAGCGGGGTCGTCAACCAATCACGGCTTCTGCCATGGGCTTCTTGTGTACTTGCTTGATAAAGAGGGCCAGCACGATGAGGGCCATGGCGGTCATTTCCAGTCGACCTAAATGCTCTCCTAATAAAACGGCTCCCGTGAGTAAAGCTACGACCAACTCTAGCGACCCTGTTAAGGCATTTTTATCTGCGCATGATCTGGGTGCACCCACCATAAACAAGACCTGGGGGATTGCCGCTGCCAGTAATGCGATCCCCAACATGGCCATGCAGCCTAGGAGTGAAACGGGTAAAACCTGCGCAGGCGCAACCCACAGGGCTATCGGCAAGAGAACCAAAACATGGCCGATTGTTATCCAGGCCATTCTATTGGTTGTTGGAATAGTGCGCCTGGGGTTAGACAGATACTGCACCTGAGTGGCAACAGCCAAAGGCGCTAAAAAGCAGGCTGCCACCGAAAGTAAGGCGTCTGCAGGAAGCGTTTCTGGTCTTACGGTTAATGACGCTGCTATGGCGACCAGTGCCGCAGAGATTAACGCGTTTTGTGAAGGCACCCGCCTAAATACAGCCCAGCCAATCAACACGCTGAACACAGGGTAGCTGTAATAAATCAGGATGGCGGTGGCCGCGGGAATCGTTTCTAGGGCATGGAAATAGCCAAAAATAGCGAGTCCACCGGTGATTCCCAGCAATAAGCTCCTGCCTGCTTCTGACCAGTCTTCTCGTGCTGTACGCAGGAAAAAAGAAAAAAATATCGCGGGTAGGATAAATCGGTACAGGCTCACCATCTCTGCACCTAAACCTTCCTTGAACATTAGCTGGGCAAAAAATGGATTTAACCCATAAAAGAAGGCGGCCATTAAGACCAAATACTGGGCATTGACTCTCGGTTGTCTATTCACGTTGCACTTATTGGTTGAATACACGTCATTCCCTCGGTTAGGCCGAAATAATAACGCGCATCTGATTAGATAAATAATGAATAAGGGGCGCTATTGATTAATAATATGCATGTGTAGCCAGCTGTTTTTTTCATTTTCATCTACAAAAGTGGCATGAGGTAAGGCATGAGGCTAGACATCAAACATTGGCAGATGCTCCAGGCTATCGATGATACAGGTACATTGAGACAAGCCGCCTATGTGTTAGGCATAACGCAGTCTGCGTTAAGCCACCGGCTCGCCGAAGCTGAAAGGCGTTTGGGCGGTTTGTTATTTGAGAGGGAAGGCCGCAGGCTTCGACAGACATCTGCAGGTCGGGCCATGACTCAGACAGCCAAGCAGATCATTCCTGCGCTACAGCGTGCAGAATTTGACTTCCAGCAGATGGCGCATAATGAAACGACGGTGGTTCGCTTTGGTGTCGCAGCCTATAGCTGCTATCACTGGTTACCGTCATTTTTACAGGTAATGGCTAAAAAAGAGCCAAGCATTCGACTGGAACTGGTTGCCTCGGCAACGCAAAATCCGCTACAAAATCTTCAGGAAGGTACTGTTGATGTGGTGTTAGCACCCGGACATTTATCTATCCCTGGTGTCGATTCAATTCCAGTTTTTCAGGATGAACTGGTTTTGGTCACTAACCCAACTCATAAGTTGGCAGTAAGACAATTTATTGAGGCAACCGATTTGGCAGGTGAAGACTACCTGACCTATAGCAAATCAGCACAGCCAGGCTTTGAATATGAACGATTTATACGTCCCTCCGGCGTCGTTCCTCATCTGGTAACGGTTGTTGAAGTGACAGATGCTATTGTCGAGCTGATAGCCGCAGGATTTGGTGTGAGCATCCTTTCCAGGTGGGCAGTCCAGACGGCCATTAACAATGAAAGTATAGCGGTCGTCAGGTTGGGAGAAGCCAAGCTTGATCTTGGTTGGTCAGCACTGGTCCGAGAGTCAGAACCAACCTCGGCCGCGGCAAGAGTCGTGTCGCGCAGACTGACAGAATGGTTTCAGTCTTAGATCGCTGACTTACGGACCCTAGGCTGGGATTGCTGGGATTGCATCCCAGCGTACGCTCCTAGCCATAACCGTTAATTTGTACAGAGCCTATTTCAATCCCCAGTAACCTGCTCATATTATTCTTCGAGTTATTTCTGATCTTCTAATAAATCGTTACGCCGCTTTGTCTCGAAGAGGCGCGACGCTGCAAGTACACACACAGATACCCCTATCCGCTCTTAGTTATTGGCATGGCCATGCATACCCCTATTTGTTTGGGAGGGGATAGGGATGCTCACCGGTCTAGCCATTGATCCGGCCTCAAAACGATATTCTTTATAAGATAACATTAAGAAATCATTCAATTTATATCGTTACACATCAGAATATCTAAAGCATAAGCTGTTCCCACGATCTGATTAGCGATCGCCGCAATGGCGTACGTCAGGCTTGATATGGGAAATTTTATGGCGAACCAACAAAAACTCGTGACCGTTTCAGTTTGGCGCGGCGATGAGGCGCAAGGTGAGTTTGAGTCCTTCGAGGTGCCCTTCGTCGAAGATCAGACGATTCTCGATCTGCTGACGCATATTCAACGCAGCATCGATTCATCGTTGTCCTACCGTTTTGCCTGCCGAGTCGGCATGTGTGGCTCCTGTGCGATGCGTGTCAATGGTAAGCCACGTTGGACCTGTCGGACGCTGGTTAGCAAGGCACTTGTTGACGGCCAGATTAAGCTGGAGCCACTGTCGAACCTGCCAGTGGTTAAGGACCTGGTGGTTGATATGGAGCCATTTTTTGATAAGTGGCAGAAGGCTAAAGGACGTTTCGAACCGAAGAAGTCGTTGGTTCAGGAATTTGCCCCAATCAAACCAAACAATATTCAGCGTCAACTGGCCGATGCGGCGATCGAATGCATTAACTGCGGCATCTGTTACTCCGCCTGCGACGTGGTCGAATCCAACCCGGATTATCTGGGACCCGCCGCACTCAACCGGGCTTGGTCGCTGGCGAACGACGAGCGCGATGGCGCCGGTATTGAGCGACTGCAGGCGGTCAGCGGCGATGGTGGCTGCCAGAACTGCCACACCAACTCGCAATGTGCGGCGCGCTGCCCGATTCAATTGAACCCCACTCGGTCGATAGCGGGTCTGAAAAAGAAGGTCGCCGTGGCGATGTTAAAGGGGGAGCTATGAACAGTCGTCTCGAAATAAAGCTTTGGCTGATCCACCGGCTCAGCGCCATGGTGCTCGGTCTGTTCGTGGTGATTCACCTGGTCACCATGATAGTGGTGATCCAAGGCGGGCTGAGCTCCGAGGAAATTATGACGCGAACCCAGGGTAGTTATCTGATCGGATCATTTTACCTGGCCTTCATCATCGCGGCAGCCCTGCACGGATCGATCGGACTAAGAACGGTGGCTCAGGAGGTGATCGGTTGGAAGGGAACCAGCCTTAACGTGGCGGCAGCGGGTTTCTGCGTACTGCTTTGCATTATCGGGTTC
The DNA here is from genome assembly GCA_047622605.1 of Motiliproteus sp. Classification (GTDB taxonomy): domain Bacteria; phylum Pseudomonadota; class Gammaproteobacteria; order Pseudomonadales; family Balneatricaceae; genus Motiliproteus. Next base: position 20,698 of record JBLHND010000011.1, read on the forward strand.
TCTGCAATCAAGGGACTGGTGTTATGAAAGCCAATCGAGATAAAAAAGAGTACTGGGCTTCCTTTATCCAGCGAGTATCGGGAGTCGTGCTGGCGCTGTTTCTACCGTTCCATTTTCTGGTCCTGAGCCTGGCGTTGCAGGGTGGGGATGCACTCAATAACTTCCTGTATTGGGCCGATGCGCCGCTGGTGAAGTTTGCCGAAGCGGGGTTGGTGGGGCTGCTGACGATCCACTTCCTGGGCGGTTCCCGAATCTTGCTTATCGAATTTTTTTCCTGGCAAGAGTGGCAGGGACGCCTGATAACCGTCGCGGGCGGCGGCGCGGTGGCAACGGGTTGCCTATTCCTGCTGCGGGCGATCTGACCACCATCTAGTCGTTGCGACTGGAGGCCGGGTCGTAACTTGATTCAAGAATGCGGAGTGTTTCCATGGATATTGAACAATACCAAACTGATATTTTGATCTTGGGCTCCGGTGGCGCTGGCCTGTTCGCGGCGCTGCACGCGTACCGAGATAACCCTGAGCTGAAGATTACCGTTGCCGTTAAGGGGCTGCTAGGTAAATGCGGCTGCACCCGGATGGTCCAGGGGGGCTACAACGTCGCGCTCAACCAGGGTGATTCGGTCGAGCGTCATTTTATGGACACCATAAACGGTGGCTATTGGATCCCTAATCAGGAGCTGGCCTGGCGACTGGTCGAGACGGCGCCTGAGCGGGTACTTGAGCTGGAGAATGAGGTCGGTTGCTTCTTTGATCGCGTTGAAGACGGCAGTCTTCACGGTAAGGCATTTGCCGGTCAAACCTTCGATCGCACCATTCACAAAGGTGACCTGACCGGAATAGAAATCATCAATCGCCTGGCCGAGCAGGTCTGGTCCCGACCGATCGACCGATTGGAAGACCACCGGGCCGTAGAGCTTATTCCCAGCGAGGACGGTGACCGGATTTCCGGAGTATTGATGGTCAATATACGCACAGGTAAACCGCTGTTTGTACAAGCCAAAGCGGTGCTGCTCGGCACCGGTGGCGGCCCGTCGATGTACCGCTACCACACCCCATCCGGTGAGAAGTCTTGTGACGGTCTGGCGATGTCACTGCGAGCGGGGCTGAACTTGCGCGATATGGAGATGGTGCAATTCCATCCTACCGGGTTGTTGGCCGGGGAAGGTACTCGCCTGACTGGCACGGTGCTGGAGGAAGGGTTGAGGGGTGCCGGCGGCCACCTGCTCAATGGTAAGGGTGAACGCTTTATGCATGCTTACGATGGCCGCGGCGAGCGAGCCACTCGCGATGTGGTTGCGCGTTCGATCTTCAGGGAGATGCGAGAGGGTAAAACCACGCCCAATGGTGGGGTTCATATCAGCATGGCGCACCTGGGCCCCGACAAGGTACGCAAACAATTCAAGGGGATGGTTAGCCGCTGTGCCGATGTCGGTGCTGATCTGGCGGCAGGCCTGGTCGAGGTGGTACCCACCGCGCACTACATGATGGGCGGGGTCGAGGTGACGATCGATTGTGAGACCGATCTGAAAGGTCTGTACTGCGCCGGAGAAGATGCCGGTGGGATTCACGGTGCTAACCGTCTCGGCGGTAACGGCGTTGCCAACTCCACCGTCTTCGGCGGCATTTCCGGGGAGGTGATGGCCGATTGGGTGGCGCGTGAGGGGATCCTCGCCGAACCCGATCAGAACAAGATCGAACAGGCACTGACCTTGATCGACATACCGTTTAATAACGCTCCCGGGGACCTGCAAGCGCTGCGCTCTCGATTGCTGGATGCGATGTGGGACGACGCCGGCATTATCCGTGATCAGGCAGGACTCGAGCGCGCCTACGATAAGGTGCATTCGATCCTACAGGAACTCTTGATTACCGGTATCAAGGATGTAGGAAAGGCCTACAACCAGACCTGGCATGACTGGATGAACCTGCACTCGTTGGCGTCTGTCAGCCTGGCCATTATCAAGGCCGCGATGATGCGCAAAAACTCACGCGGATCGCATTACCGCGATGACTACCCGGAAAGGGGTGACTTGAATGCAACCACCTATACCCGCGTCAGACAGGATGGCGACGACATTACCGTCACCGAGATTCCGGTTCAATTCACTCGGATCAAGCCGGGCCAGACACTGTTAGAGGATGAGCAGGACCAAGAACGGGAAGTCCGATTGAAGCAGGTCCCACAAAACGAAACAGCACAGACAAACGGAGCCGTATGATGCAAGAAACCAAACAACAGCACTGCAATCCAACGCTGATTTCCAGGCAATTGATTGAAGACACTGCCACCGAACTGATGGTCCGTGCCGCGATCAATATTCCGCCCGATTATCGGCTGGCTCTGGAGCAGGCGGCGGGGAGGGAAACGGAGAATTTATCCAGTTTCGTTATCCAAACCATGCTGGACAACTATAACGTGGCGGAGAAGGATCGCCGCCCGATGTGCGCCGATACTGGACTGCCGAGATTTTTTGTCAAGGCCGGCAATACAGCGATGGTTGAAGGAGGCTTTGTCGCCCTCGAGCAGGCATTGCGTCAGGCGGTAGCGACCGGCACTCAAGAGATCCCATTACGGCCCAATCGGGTTCACCCGTTAACCCGCAAGGACAACAACAACAACGTCGGTATTCATGCACCCGAGATCGATTACAGCTTCGAGCCAGGCGGCGACTGGATCGACATTATTACCGTACACAAAGGAGGCCTGTTCGGAACGGATTATCGAATGTTATTCCCGGCCGATGGCATCGACGGTATCAAGCGTTTCTTCCTCGATACCATGGCCTCGTTCGGCCGTCGTGGACTGGCCTGCCAGCCCGCTATTATCGGCATCGGGCTGGGCGGTAACAAAGATACCTGCATGCGGATCGGTAAAGAGGCCGCCTGCCTGCGGATCGTGGGCGACGTCAATCCCGATCCTGACGTGGCTAAGCTGGAACGCGAAATCAAAGAATTGGGCAACAGCATCGGTATGGGGCCGATGGGCTTCGAGGGCAATACCTTAGTGGTGGATTGCCATATCGAGATCGCCTATGCCCACACCGGCGGCATGCCGATGAGTATCCACTCATTCTGTCACTCGTCGCGACGAGCCGCAGCCCGCATTCATGCCGACGGACGGGTTGAGTACAGGCACGATCCACAATGGTTTACCGAGTTTTACCGCAGGGAGGGGATCCAATGAGTGATATGCGGGTAGTCAAGTTGCAAGTACCAGTTTCTCAGGAAGACGTAGATAACCTTGAACAGGGTGACATTGTCTATCTCAGCGGGGTTATCTATACCGCTCGGGAGGTCGTGTACCAGAGAGTCCTGGAAAAGAATGAAGCGCTGCCGGTCGACATCGCATCGATTTCAAACGTCAATTTCCACTGTTCCCCTGCAGCCTCGCCTAACGACAAAGGTGGCTACGATGTCGGCGCTGTCACGGCAACCGCTAGCTTCCGTTTCGGTAAGTGGATGAATGACTGGTTTGAAACATCACAAGCCAAAATAATCATCGGCAAAGGCGGCATGCCCGAGAAGACCTATCGCGATGTCTTTATGCCCCATGGCGCCCGTTACCTGTCGACGGTTGGCTATGGCGCAGGGGCATTACTGGGCCGAGGGATTAAGCGTGTCAAAGATGTACATTGGCTGGAAGAAAACGGAATCGCCCAGGCGATGTGGATCTTTGAAGTGGACGACATCGGCCCGTTTATCGTCGATAACGACCGGGAGGGCAACAGTTTGTTTGTTAAACACGAACAGCTTGTCAACGTCAAACTGGAAAAGCTGTATGAAGGCCTCAAGCCGCCCGCTCTGAAACGTTATGGAGAGACCACTAATCGAGGCGATGAAGTGATCGGAGAACCCGATCTTCAGCCAATTCGCATCATCAATACTCGCTCACCATCACGGAGTGAAGACTCATGAACCAGCTAGGTCATCATATTAACGGTAAGACGGTAGCCGGACAGAGCGATAATTACAGCGTAGTTTTCAATCCTGCAACAGGCGAGGAAACGGTTCAGGTTAGTCTTGCAACTGCCACAGAGGTTGAACAGGCCGTTCAGGCAGCGGTTAAGGCGCTGCCTGCCTGGTCGGCAACGCCACCGGTACGTCGAGCTCGAGTCATCATGCGCTTCCTGCAGCTGCTCAATGAAAATATCGATGAATTGGCGCTGCAGATTTCCAAAGAGCACGGCAAGGTGCTGGACGATGCCAAAGGAGAAATTACTCGCGGCATCGAGGTCGTCGAGTTTGCTTGTGGCATCCCCCATCTGCTTAAGGGTGAATATAATGAGGATGTGGGTACCCGCGTAGATAGCTGGTCCGTGCGCCAGCCTGTCGGCGTCTGTGCCGGCATCTCACCGTTCAATTTCCCGGTCATGGTGCCATTGTGGATGTTCCCGATCGCTATTGCCTGCGGAAACACCTTCATCATGAAGCCCTCAGAGAAAACCCCGACCAGCACCCTGATGCTGGCGCAGCTGTTTACCGAAGCAGGGCTTCCCGAAGGCGTTTTTAACGTGGTTAATGGCGACAAGGTCGCGGTAGATGCTCTGCTAACCCATCCCAGCGTCAACGCAGTCAGCTTTGTCGGCTCTACACCCATCGCCAAGTATGTTCAAAAAACCGGCATCGAGCATGGTAAGCGAGTGCAGGCCCTTGGAGGGGCAAAGAATCACGCCATCGTGATGCCGGATGCCGATCTGGAAGGTACCGTCGATGCGTTGATGGGGGCCGCGTACGGATCCGCTGGCGAGCGCTGTATGGCGATTTCCGTTGCCGTTGTTGTCGGTGATATAGCGGATCCTCTGGTTGCCGCCCTTACTGATCGCCTGCAGGATTTGCGAGTGCTGCCGGGCACTCACCCAGAAGCCGAAATGGGGCCTCTAGTGACAAGACAGCATCTAGATACCGTGCTGAGTTTCGTCGAGAGCGGCGTGCGAGAAGGTGCCACGTTGATTGTCGATGGCCGTAGAACAGAGCACCCGGAGCATGGAGATGGTTTCTTTATGGGTGGCTGTCTATTCGATAACGTGACGCCTGAAATGCGGATTTATCAGAAAGAGATCTTTGGTCCGGTTCTAGCCGTTGTCCGTGTTGACACCTACGAGCAAGCGCTTGAGTTGATTAATTCTCATGAATACGGCAACGGGACAGCCATCTTTACCCAGGAGGGTCATGCGGCCAGAGAATTCGCCGCCCGTGTCCAAGTAGGGATGGTCGGTATTAATGTGTCGATTCCCGTGCCGATGGCATTTCATAGTTTCGGTGGTTGGAAAAATTCGCTGTTCGGTGATCATCATATGCATGGGATGGAAGGCGTACGTTTCTTCACCCAGTTGAAGACCGTTACTTCTCGGTGGAAGGCGAATACCGCCAATTCACAGTTCTCGATGCCTACGATGAAGTAGCACTTCAATTGAGGTAGACCGAGGCGTCCGTACTCTATTTGGATAACCCCTTTAGGATGAGGACCACACTTAAAAGACAGATCTTATTTGCTGTATCGGGCCCAAGACCGAATGTAACTGCAGCCGGATTGGCCCAGGAGTCTGCCGGCTTTTCTGCAGTAGATCAGTGTTAAGTCCGACAGGCTGCTAGGAGGATTAACCATGGATAGTGAAATTCTGACTCTAGTTTTGGTCATGACTACCTTGGCACTAGCCGGTGTCGTTAAAGGGACTGTTGGCGTTGGTTTTCCAGTCGTCGCCATGTCAATGCTGACGGTTTTTCTGGATCCCAAAGAAGCCATCGGTCTGGTAGCACTCCCGGTGCTGGCAACGAATGCCTGGCAAGCGTTTAAGGGCCGTAACCATGCAGTAGTATTGATCCGATTCTGGCCTGTCATTGTCACCATATTACTAGGAACCTGGGCGGGATCTTTCGCCGTTGCCGAAGTTGACGCCGATGTTCTGTTGGCGGTTATCGGTATCGTCGCGGTGATGTTTTCGATAATCAGTTTCCTTCATCCCACGTTAGCAATATCTAACAAGAGCGAGAAGTGGGTTGGGCCGTTAACAGGGATGAGTGCCGGAGTCATGGGCGGGTTAACCACCGTACATGGACCACCCATCATCATGTACTTGACGGCCTTAGGGCTTAAGAAAGACGAGTTTGTAAGCACCATCGGACTGATCTGGTTTTGCGGTTCAATTCCGATGGTACTGACGTATGCCTACAAAGGAATTCTAGGGCCCGCTGAGGCCGCCTGGTCATCAGTTGCGCTAATTCCTATCTTCGCAGGCCTGTTCCTGGGTGAAAAAATCCGTGTAAAAATAGATCAGAAGTTGTTTAAGAACGTGCTTATTCTGGTTCTTTTGGTGCTGGGTTTGAATCTTATTCGACGGGCTTTTATATAAATAGCAACTCACCGTCAGTGACCTGTGCGAGTAGTTTCGAAGCAAATTATTTTATAACGTTAATGTTAATTTAGGAGTCAATAATGTTCATAGACCAGAGAGTTTACACGTTAATAAACGGCAAGGTACCTGATTTTCTCAAGCTATACGAAGCAGAGGGAAAGGACGTCCAGATACGGATCCTTGGCAATATGGTGGGATATTTCTATACCGATATCGGCACTCTGAACCAGGTTGTTCACCTGTGGGGTTATGACTCGATGGATGAGCGAACCCGTCGTCGAGCAGAGCTTCAAGCCAGTGATGAGTGGCAGGCATATGCCAAGCAGATGCGGCCACTCGTATTGGGTATCGAGAACAAGATCCTGATACCTGCGTCTTTCAGCCCCATAGGGGGAACAGAAGATAAATAACTGAGCCATTTAGGCTGTTATGATTCAGGGGTCAGATATGAAAAAACGGTTAAGTGTTTGTTTTAAATATATAAAATATCACATCTGGCATCGCAGTCAATGATTGAAGAGATATTTGAATAGGGAGTTATACAGTTTTTCTGGATATAGAATATAATAAAAGCCAACCTATATTAGGTTTGCTAATGATAAGTTAGAGCTAGATTTAAATTGGTTGGTTGGTTGATTTATTGATGGGTGAGGCCCATCCAAGAGCCGTAGACTCTGCTGCGGTTGCTAACTCAGAAGGTCTCTATGAGGAGGTTGGCTTGGGCCTCTCTCGTTTAAAATTTTATCCGTTGCGTTGCCCTTCGGTTAATTGTTGCTAATCCATGGTGATGTGCTCTGCCTTTGGCGAGAAAAAGTATATCACTATCAACAGCCTCCTCTTGCGGCGTCATTCAACGCATCTCACTTATTCTCTTAATCTCCGCCCCGCAATCGGTTTTGCCAGAGATCGATCGGCTGAATATTTTGCTGGCCGATCAGAAAGTAAAAATAGCTGCCAGGCGGCGACATAGCCTGACTAACGAGCCGTTGAGGTTAAGTCGCATTGCTCTCTTTGGATCATTCAGCGAGAAATACTCCGCCCAACCCCCAGTGTTAAATGACGACAGGTCACCCTAATTGTTGCGAATAGCGATTGGGTTTACTTAGTTTGTGTCATGAAATGGAGGGTGAGATCATGTCCTGCCGAATCAATATCGAACAGATATGACCAGGCCAATATATTTATCGTCTAAATTTTTAAAGCAAGCAAAGCGACAATAAAACCAATAAATATACTTATATTAATATCAACAAAACAAGAATAAAATAAGAATTTGTTTGCAAAGATAGTGTTCTCGTACAAAACACTACCTTGAGCAACTCGAGAGGAACATCGTTCATGTCCATTCGTCACTTGAAGACGCTTGTTGCAATCGCGGATAAAGGCTCATTCATCGATGCCGCTGATGCCGTTTTCATTACCCAAGCGGCGGTAAGCATGCAGATGAAGACCCTGGAGAAAGAGCTGGAAATGCTTTTGTTTGATAGGTCCAAGCGCCCTCCGGTATTAAATGAGGCGGGTTTGGTGCTCGTTCCTAAAGCTCGTGAGCTCGTTCGTTCGTACGAGCAGTTGATGGAAACATCAACGACGACTGAAAGACTGTCCGGGCACCTCTCTGTAGGATCTGTGCCAACAATGCTGACTGGAGTATTACCTTCTGCACTTGTTAGCTTACGGCGATCGTTGCCTCAACTCCATATCAGTCTATCTAACGGATTGTCATCTTCTCTTGTGGCACAAGTGGAAAGAGGTTCGATCGATGCCGCCGTGATCAGTGAACCGCCAAATGAGCGCCCTGGTTTGATCTGGACCGCGTTTGGTAAGGAACCACTGATTGTTATCGCGCCGATGAACTCACCCGATGAAACTCCCGAACAATTACTGAAAACCCACCCGTTTATTCGATTTAACCGGTCCGCCTGGGTTGGTAAGATGATAGATAAATATTTGAAAGAAAGAAATATTTTAGTTAAAGACGTCATGGAACTGAACACGCTGGAAGCGGTTGCAACGATGGTCTACCACGGCCTGGGTGTATCGGTGGTTCCTCATCGTAAAATTTTGTATCAAGGGAGCCTGCCTATAAAACGCCTTTCATTCACTCAAAAGGCACCCGAACGTATACTTGGTGTAATAGAAAGAGAAGATAATCCAAAGAAACACCTGATTGATGAGTTGATCAACGAACTGGCACGAGTGATGAGCGATACCTAGTACTTAGTTCCATCTATTTTTATAAAACTATAATGTTCAATGTATTCCTTGAGGTTATTTATGCTCAATTTATACTTTCTAATATTGTGGGTTTATCAAAATATAATACAATCGAAAAAATGTCGATATACAGTCCGTATAACAGCAACGACTGATCTAATATCTTAAATTTTAGATACAGGGAGCAAGGCTCCCGAGTTCCCTGTGACAGGGGATTGTTATTTTGTTAAAAAGATCGCCTGAAGGTAGGCAGCTGAAGGCTCCTGCAACAGGCACGTTTCTGTGGGTTGGCAGCGTCCGACAATGCTGTAAAAATGCAAAGATTGGCAGGCTGAAGCCTAACCCACAAAGACGCCCCCTTCCAAAGAATCCTAAAACAACGACAGGAAAAGTAAATTTTTAAAGGTTCGGCTATAAATAGGCGATGTTAATGTTCGTTTACATCGCATATAAAATAGCCGCGCTGCTATTTTTTACCAATCAGGAAGATCTCTTATACTAGGTCGCTTGACCTTCAGGAGACAGCATTGAATACAACGCGGTCCAGTCCTGATTTCCACGACCTGCATCTTGGGCCTCATTATAGACTACGTTTGCGGCTCGTCCAATTTCCATATTGGCACCCAGGCTTTCAGCCAAATCAAGTGCGATCAGAAGATCTTTATTTGCTAGATCAATCGGAAAGGCAGGCGTAAGGTCATTTTTAAAAACCTTTTTCGGATAAGTCGTCAGCATATGACTTTTAATGGCAACAGTACCACTCATCACCTTAATGGCAAGGTCTCTATCTAATCCCACTTTATCAGAAAGCGCTAGACATTCAGCAGTAAGCGCATTGAGTGAGATTGACATAAAGTTATTTATTATTTTAATACGAATTCCTTTTCCAGGCCCTCCACAATCGATAATGGTATCCCCCATACACTCCAAGACAGGCTGCGCAAGCCGTACTGAATCTGAGTCTCCTCCCGCCATTATAAGAAGTTTACCTGCTACTGCTTCTATAGATGTTCTTCCGACGGGCGCATCAATCATCGTAAATCCACGTTGATTGAGTTTTTCACGTAGTACATCTGATTCTGCTGGGTGAATTGTTGACATGTCAATAAAAATAGCATTTTTAGCGAGAGTTTCTGTGATTCCACCCTCGTCGAAAAGAGCGCTATTTACGATCGAACCTATAGGTAACATTGTAATAACAAAGTCCGCATCACGAGTTGCTTCAGCAGGGGACTGTGAAATTTTACCGCCGTTGGCTATATGTAATTTTAAACGATCCTCATCTCGGTCATACCCCACCACAATATGCCCCGCTTTGATGATGTTTTTTGCCATTGCAAGGCCCATAGCACCAAGGCCGATAAACGCAATTTTTTTCATTTAAAATCTCCTGAAGTATTTATTTTTTTAGAAAACATTACAGTACCAATTTAATTGGGACGATTTCAACCAGATATTATTAACAGCCGAGTAGGTAAATATTAACTTAATGCGAACCTGAGCTGTAACCAACCGTTGCTATTTGTGGGAAAACTATTATTAGCGCACAAAACATCAAGAGTATTATTAAAAATGGAATCACCGCTTTACTTACGGACTCTATGCTTTGACCTGAAATGGCTGAAGCAACATAGAGATTAACGCCAAGAGGTGGGGTAAGAAAACCAACTTCAGATAAGACTACAAAGAGGATGCCAAAGTGTACAGGATCGATACCAACGGCTAATAGTGCCGGTAAGAAAACAGGTACCAGGAGTACTATTGTACTGAGAGTCTCCATAAAGGTGCCTATAAAAATAAGCAAAATAGAGATAAGAACAAGAATCAACATAGGGCTGTCTGTCAATGTTGTTATGTATGCGGAGATTAGGCTGGGAATATCATAGAGAGTAATAAGTTTTCCGAAGGCCATGGCAGGTCCCATGATGATAAGGATTGCTCCTGTCAAAACTCCAGCCTTGACCATTGAATCAGCCAAGTCTTTAAAGCTGCATTGGCGTGTAGTCAAACCATAAATAGCAGCATAGACAACAGCGAGCATAGAAGCTTCCGTTGGCGTTGCAAAACCACCATATATACTACCTAGAACTATGACCGGCATAAAAAGAGCAGCCTTGCCATCCCAGCTGGCTTTTAGAAAATCAATTAGGTTGAACCCTTTGCTCGTACCTATTAATTTACGACGCTTGCCGTAATAAAAACAATAACAAGCTAATCCCGTGGCTAAAAGAATACCAGGTAGCACTCCTGCCATAAACAGCCCACCAACAGAAACATTAGCCATTACACCATAGATTATCATAGGGTTAGATGGAGGTATTAAGATACCAAGTGCGCCTCCTGTAGCAGCTACAGCGGCGGCAAATGCCACAGAATATCCAGCCCTGGTCATCGCGGGAATCATAATGCCACCAATAGCGGCGGTCGTAGCTGGTCCAGAACCTGTTAATGCTGCAAAAAACATACACGAGATAATCGTTACTATCGCAAGACCGCCGGGAATGTTACCGACAGCAAGCGTTATGATTTTTACTATCCGTTCAGTCAGTCCCGATCGCTCCATCAGCAACCCTGCTAAAACAAAGCCAGGTATGGCGATTAGTGGAAACATCCCAACGCCGGTATAAAGGGTTTGGGCAATATAAACCAGGGGTATAGATGTAAGCGAAAGCCCCATAACGGTAGCAATACCTAGAGCCACACCGACCGGAATTCCAAGCGCAAGGGCTATAGTCAGAGACCCAAAAAGGACCACTACAATATTTGTATCATCCATTACGACAACCTATTGTAATATTTATTATAGGGATAAAAAACAGCACTATGTTAAAGTCTGTTTTGATTAGAATCATAGCTAATTATTTTTAGAGTTATATGTACACAAATATTAAACTTTAGAATTAACAACAGGCTCCTTAAACACTTCTGGCAGCGCCTTCATAATGTACTGATTTCTTTTTAATTACAGTGTAAGTTTGAATAAGCCGTAATGTCATCATAAGAAATGTAACTGGTATTATTGAATAAATTATTTCCATCGGGATCTCAAGAGATAAGCTGTTTTCTGGGTTGTTAATAGCAGACTCAACCAAGGTCAACCCCTGCCACATCACAAAAATATTAAATGCTGCCCAACAAATATCTCCCGGTAAATATTTCCAACGATTAAGAGTTTTAGGTAGCAGATTAAGATGTGCATCGATTCTAAAATGTGCCTTTTCTTTTGTAGCCAGAACTGCTCCCCAGTAGATAAACCATATAAAGCAAAAAACGGCCAGTTCTTCCGCTTTATGAGTCAGGTTTGTAAAAAAATGATTTTCAATGAAATATCTGACAAATGAAGAATACGCCAGACAAACAACCATTGTTGAACAAAGAATAACTAGGATTGTTTTTTCAAACCATTTGTCTAGTATAAAAATTATCCTCATTATAACCTCCAGTAAACCAAGAAATATATTGCATTCAGGGAGAGCCGAAAAAAAATATCGTGGCTTTATGTTTCACCAGTATGACTTTATTTTTTGACTTAATTTAAAATACTAGTTAAGAAGCAGCACTCCCCAAAGGGATGTTATTTAGCTTGAAGAACTTTATCAAACCACTCATTACCAATGATATCGCGGTTCTTATCCCAGACAGGTTTAACTTTATCTACAAAAGCCTGACGATCAGAAACTACATTTACCTTAACGCCTAACTCTTTCAACATAGAAAGCCCGCTCACGTGTGAAACCGTCGACAACCAGCGTTGATATACGCCTGCTTCCTGGCCAGCACGATTTATCGCTGCTTGATTTTTCGGTGATAATTTCTGTAATGTTTTATCGTTCATCAAAATGACTGCTGTACCGTAGTAAACATTGATGTATGAATAATAATCAAGAAAATCGTTAAATTTCATATCGATCATTCCCTGAGGAGGACCTTCAAGCCCGTCGGCAACACCCTGCTGAAGGGCGCTATATAGCTCACCCCAGGAAATAGCCGTGGCATTTGCACCAAATGCATTATAAGTGTCTATCATGACCTTATTTTTTGGTACTCTAATTTTGATCCCTTCTAAGTCATCTGGGTGATTGATAGCTCTTTTGTTATTAAATATTGCTCTATCACCCCATTCAAAAACCGATACGATATCCATACCGCTGGCCTTTTTATAGTTATCGAATAGTTCTTTTCCAACGGGGCCTTCTATGACTGCATTGGCATGCTCTCGGTCTCTAAACATAAATGGCATAATGAAGATGTCTAATGGCTTATACCATTTGGTAGCATTATTGATAGCTACAAGACCTAGGTCTAGAATACCCAGTTGGACATCTTTTGCTACATTAGATTCATTTCCAAGCTGGCCACCTGGATATATTTTTACCTTAACTTCTCCCTGCGTGTATATTTCAACCAGCTCAGAAAATCGCTCAGCGCCTTTATCATAAGGCGATCCTGTAGGTAAACCATGAGAAAGTTTTAGCGTTTTTACCGTATCTTTAATATAAGGAACATTAATATCTCCAGATACGGTTGTAGCCTGTGCACCAAAGGAGACGGTTAGAGAAACTCCCAGTATTGCAATGCTAGATTTTATTTTTTTTATCATTTTAAAACTCGCTCTATTGATGATTGACTTCTGTGTAATTTGAATATTTTATTATAGCTGTCGACAGATTTCTTAGTAAGAAAAATATATTTATAGCTATTGTTGTGTTTGCTGTTTTACGCAAGCGATTCTATACTTTTATTAAATACTGTCCTGACTTACAAACTTTATTTTTGTATAGGCTGCAAAGCCCTCAGGACCTCCTTCATATCCGATACCACTGTCTTTGAATCCACCAAATGGCGCTTCCGGCAGTGCCGGCGAGAAATTGTTTACGCCGATCCAACCGGCTTCTAAAGCATCTACGATCGCTGTTGACCGATTCAGGGAGCCTGTAAACGCATATGCTGCGAGCCCCAGCGGTAGATGGTTGGCTTGTTTGACCACCTCATCAAAATCCTCAAAGGATACGACCGGAACCACCGGCCCAAAGGGCTCGTCTGTCATCAGCAGCGCATCTTCAGCAATATCGGTAATCACCGTAGGTTCCCAAAAAAAACCCTGATCGCCCCATCGCTTGCCTCCAGTGCGGATGGTTGCGCCTCGTGCCTGGGCATCGGCAACCATTGCCTCCATAGCATCGAGTCGACGTTGATTGGCGAGCGGTCCCATTGTCACATCGGATTCCATTCCGTTACCGACCTTTAAACGACTGACATGCTCTAGGAAGCAACTAAGGAATTTCTCATAAATATTTTTCTGCACAAAAATACGGCTGACACCAAGGCAGACCTGGCCTGCGTTACGAAATTTGAAAGCAGCAGTCATAGCGGCAGCTTTTTCGATGTCAGCATCGTCAAATACGATCACCGGTGCGTGCCCACCGAGCTCCATAGTGACAGGTTTTAAATATTGTCCGGCCAGGCTGCTCAATTTTCTCCCTACTGGCACTGATCCGGTGAGTGATATTTTCTTGATAATGGGGGACTCGATAAGTCGTGTCGAAATCTTATTCGAAGGGCCGAACAGTAAGTTGATTACCCCGGCAGGTACGCCTGCATCATGACAGGCTTGCACCAGACCAACACAGATCGACGGTGCCTCTTCGGAGGGTTTGATCACCATCGAACATCCGGCACCGAGTGCCGCAGCGATTTTTCGTGCCGTCATGGCTGCGGGAAAGTTCCAGGGCGAAAAGCCTGCAACCGCCCCTATTGGCTCGCGAATAACCATTTCCCGACTGCCAGGTTTACGCTGCGGTAGCACCCGTCCATAGGTGCGAGAGGCTTCCTCAGCACACCATTCAAAGGTATCGGCGGTTCGATCAATCTCCTGGCGAGCCTCTTCAAGCGGCTTTCCTTGCTCGAGGGTAATGGCAACCGCCAAGGATTCACGCCGTTCCAGAATCAGCGCCGCGACTTTCTTGAGGACAGTTTTTCGTTCCATAGGAGAAACTCGGCGCCAATGCTCAAACCCTCGCTGTGCAGCATCGATAACGCGTTGAATGTCGCTGTCAGTCGCCTGTGCGACCGATGCCACGATCTCTTCGGTTGCCGGGTTGATTACCTCTTTGGTGCCACCGTCAGCGGCGGAGCACCACTCGCGATTGATATACAGCAGACGTTCATTTTTTAGCATGGTATTAGACTTCCTTTTCTTATTTGGTGTTAGTTGGAAAGACCTAAAAGGGTCAATGGGTCGATTCATCCAAGGAGGTACTCACATAAGATGAGTGCCATAGGGGATGACCAGAGATATGGAGCGCTGAGGGAAATTGGCCAACGCGGGAGATGATATAGCTGCGCCGACCACCCCTATTACCAGTGTGTTGTCGCAACAGTTTTTAGCTGTATTGAAAAGAATGTCGAGGATTTTCATTCTTGTTCTCCGGTTGGCATCGATAGTATTTTATTTTTGCTGCTTAGCGAGGTCTACCGAAGGCGTCGTGTCACCAACAGTGCTCTTAACCGATGTCTGCGTTGCAACTTAAACCAACTTATCATCAACCTATCTGGCATTGGTCACTGTTTTTTTAAGGATTTCTTAAGATTATCTGAATAAGTTTCCTGCTTCTGGTTTCCAGAGGCACGACGGTAGTAACCGGTCACCCCGGGCCTGATTTTTCGTAGAAGTAGAAGAAACCGGTGGCTGAGGGAGCCAATGCAACCCCAGTCCTCCTCTTAATTAAGACCAGACATCGCCATATAGACAGCATTCAGTTCATGGTGGATATGCACTAGTCAAATATCAATGCCGTAACAGGCTTCAAATACAGACATGATTTGATTTACTGAAACGGTAAATACTGTTGTGATAGCGGTTTCGTAAACCTGCGGCGACAATAATTGATTCGGTTTAAATCAGAGGTTATTTGGCTATCTAGGCCCATTTTTTTGGGCTGAGAAAATATCCCATTAACTGTCTTATTGCCGCAAAGAGAACCGGCTCTCAGCCAGG
>JBLHND010000012.1:0-36149 GCA_047622605.1 Motiliproteus sp.
GACGATAAAGTCGTCGATCGCGACGCAGCACAGGATCGGGTGGTGCCAGGTGCCCCGGTGGTAATTGACGCCCTGGTTGCCGTCGGTAATAAAGGCGCGCAGCTGCTCGGGTTGAGGGTTATCGCCGGGTTCGGCGACGATCAGCAGGAACGGATTACCCTTGAGGGGTATAAACGCCTGCGATCCCAGTGGATGCCGCTCTACCATGGTGATATTGAGCGGCATCGATAAGGCTTTGGCCCGGAAGATGCTGATAATGCCACGATCCTCAGGCTTACCCAGCTGTACCTCAGCCAGTTGGTGGTAGCGCTGAGTCGAGCCCTGGTTGATCATGAAAAAATCACGCTCGGCGGTCTCTATCACCTCGCCATAGGGCGCGAAGGCTTCGCGGGTCAGGGGTTCGGGATGCAGAATTAACATAGCAGGGGCCTCAGCGGGTGATCTTGCCGAACAACCGCAGCCGACTCACGCCGCCATCGGGGAAGATGTTCAGTCTTATATGGGTGATAGGACCGATGTCGCAGATGGCCTCATCGAATACGTGCTCCTGGTGCATCTCAAGTTTCTGCGAGGGCAGTAGTTCCTTCCAGAACAGGCTCTGCGTCTCGATCTGAGCATCGGTGCCGCCCTTGACGTAGGAAGCCTGGATCGAACAGCTGTCCGGATAGTTGCCCTTGAAGTGCAGGGTGTCGACCAGGATCCGTTCGATCTCACCGGGATGCCCCAGGGCGACGATTACCCAGTCGTTACCGGGGGTGCGGCGGCGGGCGGTTTCCCAGCCGTCGCCCATATTGACGCCCCGTCCGGGATTGAGGATGTTGGCCATCGTGCCGAAGTGCTCATTACTGCACGCCAACGAGCGCCCGCCGTTAAGGGCTGCGATCAGATCAAGTTGCTCGTCGCTGTCGTGGTTTGTCCAGTCGCGGTAGGGGGTGCCGTACACTCGCAAACGGGCGACGCCGCCGTCGGGGAAGATATTAAAGCGCAGGTGGGTAAAGGGGCGCTCTTCGTCGATGGCATGCAGGTGGTGACTATTGCCCTGCAGGGTCACGGCGGCCAACACCTCGACCCAGACGGTCTCGGCGGTAGGATCCCCTGCGACGCAGAAGCAGGCCTCCAGCGAGGCGGAGGGCGGAAAGTTACCGGTGAAGAACGAGGTGTCGATGTCGACGCCTTCGATCACCCCGGGTACCCCCAAGCGGATCACCGTGCTGTCGTAGCCCTCGACGCGTTTACGGCGTGATTCCCAGCCATCCATCCACTTGCCGTTGTCGTCGAATACGCCCTCTTTCCATACCGGGGCTTCGGGTTGCAGCATGCGGTCGACGGCGGCGAACCAGTCGTCGGTGACGAAAATAGACCGGCTGCCAAGGCGAGCGTCGGCCAGGTTAACCAGCTTGGTAAATAGAGGGGTGCTGTTGGATGTCATGATGTTTTTCCGATCTGTACGTACGATGAATAAGTAGTATGCCCTGAGGCAGACCTTAGATCGCCTGCAGGCGAAACAGGGCGATCTTGTCGATCTCCTGCAACGCCCGTTCGAATTCTTCTGCGGGGCTGTTATGGATCCGTTCTTCGAAGGCGGCGAGGATCTGTAAGCGGTTGCTGCCTTTGACGGCCTTGATAAACACAAAGCCGAACTTGGCTTTGTAGGCCGCATTGAGTTCGGTGAACCGGGCGAACTCTGCGGCGCTGCACGCCTGGATCCCCGCGCCTGACTGTTCTGAGGTGGAGGCCTCGGTCAGCTGACCCGAGATCGCAGCCTTTCCCGCCAAGTCCGGGTGGGCGTTGATTAGCTCGAGTTGCTGTTGGCGGCTGCTGCTGTTCAAGACGCCGGCCATCAGCTGGTGCAGCCCTTCGATCTGGTCGTGCTCGCTACCGAGTCCTTGATTCCAGGACTGTTCGGCGACCCAGGGAGAATGCTCGTAGATGTCGGCAAAGCGGCCGACAAAGGCATCATGGCCCATCAGGCTGGGGGTGCAGTGTTGAAACGACTGGCTTAAGCTACTGCTATCTCCGGTGGTCACTGCGGTGCTTGTTCGAGTTGTTATTTTGTTATGCATCGCTTTACGCCTGATAGGGGTGATGTTGATGCCAGTGCCTGGCAATATCGATCCGGCGGGCGAACCACACCTGATCGTGGCTACGGGCGTATTCGATAAAACGCGCCAGCGCCGCGATGCGACCGGGACGTCCTGCCAGGCGGCAGTGCAGCCCTATGGATAACATCTTGGGGCTGTAGGCACCCTCTGCATACAGGGTGTCGAAGCTGTCCTTGAGGTATTGGTAGAACTGCTCGCCGCTGTTAAAGCCCTGTGGTGTGGCAAAACGCATGTCGTTGGTGTCCAGGGTATAGGGGATCACCAGGTGGCCCTTGTCCGCGCCCTTGCCCACGCCCTTGTCCGCATTGGCGACCCAGTAGGGCAGGTCGTCGTCGTAGGCGTCCGAATCGTACATAAAGCCGCCTTCCTCCATCACCAGTTTGCGGGTGTTGGGGCCATTACGGCCGGTGTACCAGCCCTGTGGGCGTTGGCCGGTGACACGGCTGATGATCTCGATCGCCTTGTTGAGGTGGTCGCGTTCTTCGGCCTCGTCGGTGTATTGGTAATCGAGCCAGCGGTAACCGTGGCTACAGATCTCGTGACCGGCGGCGGCCATCGCTTGAGCGACCTGGGGATGACGTTCGACCGCCATCGCCACCGCGAAGATGGTCAGCGGAATCTGGTGCTCAGCAAACAGTCGCAGCAGGCGCCAGACCCCGGCGCGACTGCCATATTCGTAGCAGGACTCCATGCTCAGGTTGCGTACCCCGGCCAGCGGTTGCGCGCCTGGCATCTCGGATAGGAAGGCTTCGGACTCCTGGTCACCATGGAGGATGTTACGCTCGCCCCCTTCTTCGTAGTTGAGTACAAAGGAGAGCGCGATACGGGCATCATTCGGCCACTGGGGGTGGGGAGGGGTGGCACCGTAACCGATCAGGTTTCTTGGATAATCGCTGTTCAGGGTGGAATCCTCGTGTTCTGGTGGTAAGTTCTGGTGGTAAGTACTGGTGGTGGGTACGGGGTGTCTTGGCGGCTGTAAATCGGAATAGCGGGGCACAGGGTATTGTATACAATTTAAGGAGCCGTCTGTAAAGAAATACTTGTCTTCCCAGTCAAGAAATAGGACTATAAAGCGCCGCTTGCGACATATAATTAGTATAAATTAAAAGGTTATGATGATAATTTGTTAGTGTTTACATCAGATTAATTGTACACAATCTTATTTGTGGTTGCCGAGCTTCGGGCTTGGCTGATCTATAGTAATGTCACTATGCGCAGGGAATGGCAACTTATTTACCCGTATTGAGGGCCGTATTCAGGCCACCATATATTCCATCTTTGACGAGGGTGCTTTAAGCACGAAAACAGATGCCAGGTTATCTAACGACACACGTGCTGGACACGGCCCATGGCTGTCCCGGCAACAATATAGCGATTGAACTCTATCGTATCAGTGGCGGCGAGCGCCGGCTCATCAACCAGGTTCGCAGCAATGACGATGGTCGTTGCGACCAGCCGCTGCTGGCTGGCGATGAGTTTGTGGCGGGCGTTTACGAGCTGGTGTTCAGCGCCGGCGCTTATTACCGCGCTTTAGGGGAGCCACTGCCTGAGCCTGCGTTTCTGGATGAGGTGGTGCTGCGCTTTGGCATCGCTGATGAAGCCGAGCACTATCATGTCCCTTTGCTGATCTCTCCGTACAGTTATTCGACGTATCGAGGTAGTTAAACATCGTCAGGCTGAAGCCTAACCCACAAAAAAAACCCTCAGGCTGAAGCCTAACCTACAAAAGAAGCGACTCTCTGTGGGTTGGTTTTTTGTGGGTTGGTTTTTTGGGTTGAGAGTAGTCCGACAAGGACCCTAGGCTGGAATGCAATCCCAGCCTAGGGGCTTCAATTAAAGCCAAATAAACTTGGCGACAAAGATTGCCGTCAGCGCCCAGATCCCGACTGAGATCTCTGCGGATTTACCGGTGCCTACCTTGAGTACCGTGTAGGACAGGAAGCCTATCGCTATACCGTTGGCGATAGAGAATGTCAGCGGCATCATGATGGTTGTCAGGATCGCCGGAGCAAACTCGGTCAGATCACTCCAGTCAATCTTAGCCAGTGATCCCATCATGAGCATGGCGACGTAGATCAGCGCACCGTCCACGGCGAAACCGGGAAGCATCTTAGCCAAGGGCAGCAGGAACAGCCCCAGCAGGAACATGCCGCCAATCGCGACAGCAGTAAGGCCTGTGCGACCACCCACAGAGACCCCCGCAGCAGACTCGACGTAAGAGGTTACCGGTGGGCAACCGAAGGCCGTCCCTATAACAGAAGAGATGGAGTCCGCCTTCAACGACTTGCCCAGTCCTTCAATCTTGCCGTTTTCATCCTGTAAGTTGGCGCGTTCCGCCACACCCATCAGCGTACCGGCCGTATCAAAGATATTCACGAACAGGAAGGTGATGATGACCGGAATCAAGGCAACATCGAGCGCCCCCAGGATATCCAACTTCAGGAATACGGGTTCCAGAGCCGCGAAGTCGGGAACCGCAACCAGGCCACTCTCAGGCCAGGCCACAAAACCCGAAGCGGGTGCCCAGTCGACACTGACGGTAAAAAAATCGTGGGGCAGAACGGCAGCCATCAGGAAAGCGACGGCGGTTGTTATGGCTATGCCGATGATGACAGCACCGAACACTCGGCGGTAGCTAAGGATGGCGATCAGCAGGAAGCTGAGCAGACCCAATGCCGGAGCTTCCGGGCCGAACTTGCCGAAACCGAAGTGGGTGAGGTCGGCCAGGGCCACTATATTATCCGGGTTTGGCACGATGATGCCGGTGAAGCGTAAGCCGATAAAGCCGAGAAAAAGTCCGACACCTGCCGTCATGGCAAGCCGCAGGCTCAAGGGGATGCTATCGAGCATCCACTCGCGCATCCGGGTGACACTCATCAGCACAAACAGAATGCCCGAAATGAATACCGCACCCAGTGCGATCTCCCAGCTGTAATTCATTTCCAGGACGACGGTGAACGTGAAGAACGCGTTCAGACCCATGCCCGGCGCAAGTCCGATGGGCCAGTTCGCATACAGGCCCATAAAGATCGTCGCGATCGCGGCACCGATACAGGTGGCCAGGAATACACTGTCGAAGGGCATGCCTGTTTTAGACATGATAATGGGGTTAAGAAACATAATATAGGACATGGTAACGAAGGTCGTAAGACCCGCTATCATCTCGGTTTTTATATTGGTTCTGTGCTCGCTAAGTTTAAAGAAACGATCGAGAAATCCACGTTCGGAAGGGGGCTGGTCGTACGAAGCCGTTGGTTTTTGTTGTTCTTGAGTGCTTTCCACAACTGTTACTCCTGGGTTGAGTTAAAGAGAGCCGCTTATTTTTATGATGGCTCTTCATTGCGCTTCAATATGGGGAGGAATGTACTATCTTTTTTGTACTATCTTTTTTGTACTATCTTTTTTGTACTTGATCTGAGTATCTGATTGTATACAAAATAAATCAACCCCAGAGTCAGTTTTTTGATGATTCTTTGAGTTTAATTGAATTTAATGGAATTTAATGAGAGTAGACGCGCTGAACGGTCGGTCTGGAGTCTTATGTTGCCGATCTTCAGCGTCTGACCACAGGACCTGGATTACGTTAGAGGAGTGGGTGAACAGGGGTATGTGTACAATCATTTGGGCTGGCTGTATTATTCCTGCATAGTGTCAGCCGCCGTTGGGCCGTCCCCTGCTCAATAATTGCTTATCAAATTGTTAGACGATCGAGTTAGATTACTGCGCTTATGAGTCAGCCACTGCCTAAAACGTTTTCCTCGACCGGACGTAAAACCCACGGCACCCAGGATGAACTGGTTTATGCCCATATATTTGATGCCATTCTTGAACAACGTCTGGCACCGGGCACCAAACTCAATGAAGAGTCCCTGGCCGAGATCTTCGGCGTCAGTCGCACCATCATTCGTCGAGCCTTGTCACGACTCGGCCATGAACAGGTGGCGGTGATTCGCCCCAACCGCGGTGCGGTCGTTGCCAGTCCCACGATCGAAGAAGCCCGCCAGATAATCTTTGCCCGTCGGGTCGTCGAGAAGGCGGTGATGGAGCGGGTGGTCGAACAGGCCAAGCCGGCGCAGATCGAGCAGCTCAGGCAGCAGGTCATCGCCGAGCAAGATTGTTTTGCCAGAGGCGATCGTGGTGCGGGCATCCGCCTGTCCGGCGAGTTCCATTTGACCCTGGCCGTCATGGCCAACAACCCGCCGCTGCTGAGCTTTCAGCGCAGCCTGGTGTCGCAGAGTTCGTTGATCATCGCTCTGTACGAGAGTAGCGCTGAGTCGCACTGCTCTTACGATGAGCATTTTGAACTAATCGCCGCGATCCAGGCACGAGATAAAGACAAGGCGGTGTGCCTGATGATGCATCATCTGGATCATATCGAGAATAAGCTGAGCCTGAATGAAGAGAGTACGTCGGGCGACCTGCGAGCGGTGTTCTCGAATCTGGTCAGCAAAAAATAGGCCCCCCCCTCAAACATCACTTTGGTGAGTAGCAAAGAATTTTACGAAGACCTCCTGGAGGTGGTTTTTTTCTTCGATGGGCAAAAAGCTTGCTTGAAGGGCATTCAGGCTCAACCTCTGTAAATCCTCTGATAAGAGCCCTAATTCCTCGGTGATTGACAGCAGATTCTCATTCATATATCCCCCGAAATAAGCGGGATCATCGGAATTAATCGTCACACAGAGCCCCCTGTTCAGGAGTCTTAACAGATTGTGATCTTTCATCTCAGGCACCACGTTGAGGCATGTATTGGAGAGCGGACAGACAGTCAATGGAATCTGCTGCTCTTTTAAATACATCACCAATGCCTCATCCTCTTCACATCGGACCCCGTGATCAATCCTGGCAACCCCCAAAGCCAATGCCTCTCGAATGTATCCCGCATCTCCTTCCTCTCCGGCATGAGCGACAAGCAAAAATCCCTCTTCGCGGGCTTTGGCAAAAAGCGCTGTAAACTTACTGGGTGGATTGCCTTTTTCTGAGCTGTCTAGCCCTATCGCTATAATATCTTTCTTGTAAGGAAGGAGTTCTTGAAGTGTCTTTAATCCTTCTTCTTGGCTTAAATGCCTAAGGATACAGGCAATGAGGTAGCTCGAGATGCCTAGCTCCTCTCTGGCTTTTTGAAGTGCCTGAGTGATCCCTCCTAGCACGTCGCTGTAAGGGACTCCTCGCATCCTGTGCGTTTGAGGATCAAAAAATATTTCAGTATGAATAATGTTTTGTTGTTTGCATTTGCGCATATATGCCCAAGTGAGATCAAAAAAATCTTCTTGGGTGCGCAGCACCGAAGCCCCCGCATAATACAGATCCAAGAATGACTGAAGATCTTCAAATTGATAGGCGCCTCGAAGCTCCTGGACAGTGTCGTAAGGAAGTTTTATGTTATTTTTTTGACTTAAATCAAACATCATCTGCGGCTCTAAGGTCCCCTCGATATGCAGATGAAGCTCTATTTTCGGGAGTTTGGCGATAAAAGTTTTCATTTAAAATTCCCTTCAAAAAAGCGTTATAGGGGTCATTGAGCGAGAGGCCGAGGCTGGCAGTGGGGAACGCGGGCCAGCGCTACTTTCCCTGTAGCGACGGCCTGTTGCGCACGGCCCTGTGCGCGGCTTATCCCTCTGTCATCCTCTCCTTAGATCCCTTGTTTTATGTTCACTGGCGTCGATGTACCGAGCGGCCCATCGCGAAGGTTTCCCGAATCGCTCGGTCATCCCCGAGCATCATCAGTACGAACAGTCGCTCCTCGATGCCTTTGACCTGCTGCATTCGGTAGCTTAGCAGCGGCGT
This sequence comes from Motiliproteus sp., assembly GCA_047622605.1. Lineage (GTDB taxonomy): Bacteria > Pseudomonadota > Gammaproteobacteria > Pseudomonadales > Balneatricaceae > Motiliproteus. The sequence goes on from JBLHND010000012.1 coordinate 7,887, forward strand.
GGCGTGGTAATCCAGAATCACAAAATCAGCTTCTTTACCGGGAGCAAAGCTGCCAATTTTGTCGTCGAGTTTAAGTGCGCGGGCCCCGCCGAGGGTCGCCAGATAGAGCGATTTGAACGGGTGCAGTTGCTGTTCTTGCAGCTGCATCACCTTGTAGGCTTCGTTGAGGGTCTGCAGGATCGAGAAGCTGGTGCCCGCGCCGACATCGGTGCCCAGCCCCACGTTTATACTGTAGGACTCCATCTTTGCCAGGTCGAACAGGCCGCTGCCCAGAAACAGGTTGGAGGTCGGGCAGAAAGCGACGGCAGAGTCGGTTTCGGCTAGGCGCTGGCATTCCGCATCGCACAGGTGCACCCCGTGGGCAAACACGGAGCGTTCACCGAGCAGCTTGTAATGGTCGTAGACATCCAGATAACCGCTGCGCTCGGGGAACAGCGCCTTGACCCATTCGATCTCCTGTTTATTCTCCGACAGGTGAGTGTGCATATACAGGTCGGGGTATTCGCCCAGCAGCTGCCCGGCGACAGCCAGCTGCTCGGGGCTACTGGTGGGTGCAAAGCGAGGAGTGACCGCATAGTGCAGCCGGCCCTTGCCGTGCCAGCGCTCGATCAGCGCCTTGGAGTCGTGGTAACTCGACTCGGGGGTGTCGGTCAGATAGTCCGGCGCGTTACGGTCCATCATTACCTTACCGGCGATCATGCGCAGGTCGCGTTGTTCGGCGGCCTCAAAAAATGCATCGACCGATTCCGGGTGCACGGTACCGAACACCAGTGCGGTGGTGGTGCCGTTACGCAGCAGTTCGGTCAGAAATACCTCGGCGACGCCGGCGGCATGCTGTTTGTCTTTGAAGTGCTGCTCGGTCGGGAAGGTGTAGTTTTCCAACCAGTCGAGCAGCTGTTCCCCGTAGGAGGCGATCATGCCGGTCTGCGGGTAGTGGATATGGGTATCGACAAAGCCGGGGCACAGCAGGCTGTCGCTGTGGCGGGTCACCGGCGTACCTTCGGGTAGCGAGGGCAGCAGGGCGCTCGCGTCACCGACGGCCAGTACGCGACCGTCTTCGATCACCAAGAGCCCGTCGTCAAGATATTCGAATGAGGCCTCAAGACCGAGAACGGCGGGATCGCCCAGGCTGTGGATCAGGGCGGAGCGGTGGGCATGGAGGGTCGTGGTCATGTTGTTAAAATCTCGGTCTGTATCCTTAGGGGGTCAGGATAGATTCTCTAGATCGCCAGACGCTCGATGATCTGGGTCTCTTTGGGGGTCTGATCTTTCAGGTTGCCGAAGGCGGCGGTTTGTTTGGCGCTATAGGTGGCGATCACCTCGGCGGCGACCGAAACGGCGATCTCGGCCGGCAACTTGCCTTTGACCTCGGCGATGCCCAGCGGACAGGTGATCGTCGCCAGCTGCTGATCGCTGAAGCCTCTGGCCTTGAGTCGATGCTCGAACTTTTTGCGTTTGGTTTTCGAGCCGATCAGGCCGTAGTAATCGAAATCGCCACGTTTGAGGATCGCCTCGGTCAGCGCCTGATCGAGTTGGTGGTTGTGGGTCATGACGATGAAGTAGCTGTTGGCTGGCATGCTGTCGATCTCGTCGACCGGGAATTCGTTAACCACCTTCTCAACCCCCTCAGGAATATGCTCTGGGAACTCCTCGTCGCGCGAGTCGATCCAGCGCACGCGGCAGGGCAGGCTGGCCAGTATCGGCGCCAGCGCACGGCCCACATGACCGGCACCGAAGAGGGCGATCTGGGTGGTGGTCGTGCCCAGGGGTTCGAACAGCAAGGTGGTCGCACCGCCGCAGCACTGGCCCAGGCTGGCGCCGAGTGAGAAACGTTCCAGGCGGGGGGCCGCCTGTTTAGCGTCGAGCAACTGGCGAGCGATCTTGATCGCCTGGTACTCCAGATGACCACCGCCGATCGTATCGAACTGAGCCGCGCTGCTAACCAGCATCTTGGCACCCGAATTACGCGGGGTCGAACCCTTCTCATCGACCACGGTGATCATCACTGCCGGCGTGCCCTCGGCGTCGAGTCGGGCCAAGGCGCTGATCCAGGTGCTACTCATTGGCGTTCTCCTGGGTTGCTGCTGACCAGCATCTTGGCGCCCGCATTTCGCGGGGTCGAACGCTTATCATGTCATCGACCACGGTGATCATCACTGCCGGCGTGCCCTCGGCGTCGAGTCGGGCCAAGGCGCTGATCCAGGTGCTACTCATTGGCGTTCTCCTGGGTTGCTGCTGCTGTTGGCCAGCTGCGCTTTGATCGCCTCGACCGCCCAGAGCACGCGCTCGGGGGTTGCCGGCGCGTCTATTTTGGGGCTGATGCGGTAATCGGACAGGCTGGAGATCGCATCGCGGATGGCGCAGAACACCGAGATGCCGAGCATAAATGGCGGTTCACCCACGGCCTTGGAGTGGAAGACCGTGTCCTCGGTATTCTTGCGATTCTCGACCAGCCGGACGCGGAAGTCGATCGGCATATCAGCGATGGCCGGAATCTTGTAACTGGCCGGTCCCGTGGTCATCAACCGGCCCTCGGCGTTCCACACCAACTCTTCGGAGGTTAACCAACCGGCCCCCTGAACGTAGGCCCCTTCGATCTGGCCGATATCGATCGCCGGGTTGAGTGAGGCACCAACATCGTGCAGCAGGTCGGCGCGCAGGATCTTGTACTCACCGCTGAGGGTGTCGATCACCACCTCGGAACAGGACACCCCGTAAGCAAAGTAGTAGAACGGCCGGCCACGGGCGTTGTCACGATCGTAGTGAATCTTGGGGGTGCGGTAGAAACCGGTGCTCGACAGCGAGATCTGGTGATAATAAGCCAGCTGAATAAAGTCGGCGAAGGCCAGGATCTGATCACGAATCAAGACGTGGTTGTTGGCGAAACGCACGTCCTCGTCGGTCACGTCGTAGTGCTTAACGGCAAACTCGACCAGCCGCTGCTTGATGGTCTGGGCGGCATTTTGCGCCGCCTTGCCGTTCAGATCGGCACCCGATGAGGCCGCGGTCGGCGAGGTGTTCGGTACCTTGTCGGTATCGGTGGCGCTGATCTGGATGCAGTCGATATCGACCTGAAACTCTTCGGCGACGATCTGCGCCACCTTGGTGTTCAGACCCTGACCCATCTCGGTGCCGCCATGATTGAGATGGATGCTGCCATCGGTATAGACGTGGATGAGCGCCCCGGCCTGGTTGAGGAAGCCGGCGGTAAAGGAGATACCGAACTTGACCGGCGTTATCGACAGACCTTTCTTAAGGATAGGGTTGCTGGCGTTGTAAGCGCGGATGGCCTCGCGGCGTGCCTGGTAATCACAGCTCAGCTCTAACTCGGCGAGCATCTCGGGTAACAGATTATCCTCTACCTGCTGGTAGTAATGGGTGGTGTCGCGGCCCTCGTCGGCGGCGGTCAATGGTTGGCCAAAGCCGTTGAGGCCGTTCATGCCGTTGTAGAGGTTGTGCTTGCGGACCTCCAGGGGGTCTTTACCCAGAGCGCGGGCGATATCGTCAAGAATGATCTCCGGCATGATCAGGCCCTGGGGCCCGCCGAAACCCCGGAATGCGGTGTTGGATGCGGTGTTGGTCTTGCAGCGGTAACCGGTGATAGTGGCATCGCCGAGGTAGTAGCCGTTGTCGGCGTGGAACATGGCGCGGTCGACGATCGAGTTGGACAGGTCGGGCGAGTAGCCGCAGTTGCCGGCCAGCTTCATCTCGCAGCCGGTGATGCGGCCGTTGTCGTCGAAGCCGACGTCGAACTGGTTGAAGAACGGATGTCGCTTGCCGGTCATCAGCATGTCGTCCACTCGAGGCAGGCGCATCTTAGCCGGACGACCGGTGAGCTTGGCCACCACCGCCGCCATGCAGGCGGGACCTGCGGCCTGGGTCTCTTTGCCACCGAAGCCACCGCCCATCCGGCGCATATCGATCTGTATCTTATTGAACGGCACGCCGAGCACTTCGGCGACCAGTTTCTGGACTTCGGTGGGGTTCTGGGTCGAGGTGTAGACGATCATGCCGCCATCTTCGGTAGGAATCACCGATGAGACCTGGGTTTCCAGATAGAAGTGTTCCTGACCACCGATATGGACGCTACCGCTCAGCCGATGCTCGGCATTGTCCAGCGCCGTCTGTGAATCGCCCCGCGTATGGCGATGTGGCTCGCTGATGTACAGTTGTTTCTCGAGGGCCTCTTCGACCGACAGCACCGCTTCCAGCGGTTGGTACTCGATGATCGCGGCCATCGCCGCCTGGCGTGCAGTGTCATGATCGCCGGCTGCGACCGCCAACACCGGCTGGCCGTAGTACTCGACGATGCCGTCGGCCAGCAGCGGGTCACCCGGCAGGATCGCACCGATATCCAGCTGTCCGGGAACATCCTGTGCCGTGATCACAAGAGCCACGCCGGGAAACGCGTAGCAGGGGCGTACATCGAGCCGGGTGATGCGACCGTGAGCGCATTCGGACAGTCGAGCGTAGACATGCAGTTGGTTGGGGAACTCCGGCCGGTCGTCGACATAGACCGCCTCACCACTAACCTGTTTGGCGGCACTCTCGTGTTTGACGCTGCGGCCCACGCCGGTCTGCAAGCCCTGTTTGGCCAGGATCAGCAGCTGCTCGGGGGTGAGGCCGTTGCCCTGATGATTAGACATGGGCGCTGTCCCCTGTGGTGAGTTGCGTGCGGCTATTCTCGAGGGTGTGTTCGAGGCTTTTTCTGGGGCTATAGGCCTCGACCACGGAGGCATCGGTCACGCGACTGTCGGTGCCGGGCTGATCGATCTCGATGAAGTAGCGGGTCAGCATGTTGCTGGCGGTCAGCATTCGATACTCCCTGGAGGCGCGAAAGTCTGAGATCGGGCTAAAATCCTGAGCCAGTGCCTGTTTGGCACGCTCGATGCTGTCCAGGTTCCAGGGCGCTCCGGTCAATAGCGCTTCGGTTTTGCTGGCGCGCTTAGGAATAGCCGCCATGCCACCGAAGGCGATGATGGCACTCCGGATGACACCGGCCTCTATCTGCAGATTGAAACACCCCAGCACCGCCGAGATGTCATCGTCGATCCGCTTGGAGATTTTGTAGCTGCGAAAAGCGCTGCCCGCTAGCGAAGGGTCTTGGGCGCGGGGGACGATAACCTTCTCGATAAATTCGCCGGGCTGTTGCGCGGTCACTTTGTAATCGATGAAGTAATCTTCCAGCTTGAGGGTGCGGCGGCTCGTGCCCTGACGCAGGATGACATTCGCACCGAGCGCTATCAGTGCCGGTGGCGAATCCCCGATGGGCGAGGCATTGCCGATATTGCCTCCTAGCGTGCCCTGGTTACGGATCTGCAGCGAGGCGAAGCGGTGAAGCAGGGCGCCGAAATCCGGGTAGTCGTTAGCCAGGGCCGCGTAGCAGTCGGTCAGTGATGCGGCGGCACCCAGTTCGATGCGATCGTCGAATACCTCGACCTGTTTTAGCGCGGCGATGTCGCCAATGTAGATCAGGGTCTCGAGTTGACGGTACAACTGGGTGACTTCCAGGGCCAGATCGGTACCGCCGGCGAGGATGCGGGCGCCGGGGTTTGCAGCGAGTAATTCGCTGAGTTCTGCGAGGGTGCGCGGATTAAAGGCATTTTTAGTCCCCTCGCTGAGCTGCGGTTGGGCATCGATCTGCAGGCTGCGCAGCCGCTCTAGGGTTTGTGGTAAGTTGCGATCAAACTGATCCTGGTCGGCATCCAGGGTCATCTGCGCTGCGGCAGCGACGATCGGGCGGTAGCCCGTGCAGCGACAGAGGTTGCCCGAGAGAGCTTCCTCTATCTGGGCTTTTTGGGGCTTGGCGACATTCTTGCCAAGCGCAAACATCGACATCACGAAACCGGGGGTGCAGAAACCACACTGGGAGCCGTGGCAGTCGACCATCGCTTGCTGGCTGGGGTGAAGAACGCCCTGGTGTTGGAGATCTTCAACGCTGATCAGTTGCTTGCCGTGCAGGGCGGAGACGAATGTAAGGCAAGAATTGATGCTCTTGTAACGGATCTGGTCGCCAGCGTCGTCCGTGACAAGCTCGCCGAGGACGACGGTACAGGCGCCGCAATCTCCCGAAGCGCAGCCCTCTTTTGTGCCGACTTTTCGCCGCTGGTTACGCAGGTAGTTCAGGACCGTCATGTTCGGATCGAGTGATGCCTCGACCCGTATTTCCTGATTGAGAAGAAACTTGATCAAATCAGACCCCCAGTCTTATATTTATTTTAGCCGGATTGTATGACTTGATATTAAACAATACCTGACTATTAAGTCAACAAAATAGAAAAGCCGTCAGAACAGCCGTCAGAACAGCCGTCAGAACAGCCGTCAGAAAAGCCGTCAGAAAAGCCGTCAGGCTGAAGCCCGCGCTACAGGGATGTCGCTAGGCAGCTGAAGGCTCTAGCAATGCGGATCAAAAACTCTGCCACAGCAGCCGTGCTGCCAGCGCCAAAGTGGCAAAGATGATCAGCGGCTTAACCAGCCGCGCACCCTTGTTAATCACCAGATTGGAGCCCAGTCGTGCGCCGATCACCTGTCCTGCCGCCATACTCAGTCCGATACTCCAGAGTACCTGCCCGGCGCTGATAAATAGCAGCAGCGAGGCGGTATTGGTGGCAAACACTAGTACCTTCGTGTGGGCCGTAGCGCGTACCAGGTTATAACCGCGCAGCGCTACGAAGGCCGCGGCAAACAACGAGCCGATGCCTGGGCCGAAGAAGCCGCCATAGAAACCGATCCCCAGCGCCGCGCTGAGGGCGAAAGCCCGGTGGCTCAGGCGTGGTTGTGCGTCGCTGTCACCGACGCGTGACGAGAACATAAAGTAGAGCGCGATGCCGATCAGCAGCAGAGGGATCAGCCACGCCAGCAGCGCGGCATCGATACGCTGCACCGTGTAGGTGCCGAGCGCTGCGCCGAACAGGGCGCAGAGAATGGCGCTTCCCATACCCCTGAACTCAATCTTGCCCTTGCGAAAGTAATTGAACATCGAGGAGGCGGTGCCAAACACGTTCTGCAACTTGTTGGTCGCCAGCGCAGCAATAGGATCCAGCCCCAAAAGCAGCAATACCGGTAACACCAACAGGCCACCGGCCCCTGCGATGGCGCTGATAAAGCCCGCGACTGCGCCCAGCACCAACAGCAAGGCCAGAACCTGCGGCCCGGGGGATGTCAGATCGATAGCCTGCGCGGCCAGTTCCATGGGGTAGCGCCTTTATAGGTAGGGTGCTGCAGTGTAACGAGTTCGACCCCCTCATGACGATCCTACTTACGATTTCCTCCCTCAACGGTGGTTAAACGAATGTTTAATCATAACTTGAACGATCGTTCAATCAGCGATAAGCTGAGGACTCGCCACCTAAGTCCAAGCAGGATGAGCAGCACCCCTGTACTCCATGGACAACGGGTGTAGTCTGAACTCCTGGGCAGGTAAGCCGAGCTACGCGCTCGACTCTTGGCTACAAGGCTGCTCTGATCTGGTTGAGGGGGCGCTTACGGTATGACCGAACAATACAGAAGGACTTCAAATGACAGATTCGACCCTAAAACTGCAGATCGACATCGTATCCGATGTGGTCTGCCCCTGGTGCATCATCGGCTATAAGCAACTGGCCAAAGCGTTAGACGCGACCGGCACGCCCCATGAGATTCATTGGCAGCCGTTTGAGTTGAACCCCAGCATGCCCCCAGAGGGTCAAGAACTCGGCGAACATCTGGCCGAGAAATACGGTTCCACCAAGGAACAATCCGAGGCCAACCGGCTCAATATGACCGAGATAGGCGCAGATCTGGGGTTCGAGTTCCGCTTCGCCGCCGACATGCGGATGCACAACACCTTCAACGTGCATCAACTCCTGCACTGGGCTAACCCGCAAGGGCGTATGCACGACCTCAAGCAGGCCCTCTTTACGGCTCACTTTACCGAACGTCGGAATCTCTCTGACGACGGCGTGCTGGCAGCTGTGGCCGCAGAAATCGGACTGGATCGGGACGACGCCCTGGCCGTCCTTGAGGATCAACGCTTCGCGTCAGCCGTGCGTGCTGCCGAAAAGCACTGGTTGAGCCAAGGTATTCAGGGTGTGCCTGCGGTGATCTTCAATCGTCGCCATCTGGTGAGCGGTGCGCAAGGGGTCGACAGCTTCACCCGCATCCTGAAACAGTTGGCAGAGAGCCAGGATTGAACCAGGGCGTGCGTTACCCTCATTTTGCCTTTGTCTGAAATACCGCAGTGCTCATGCCTGAGACCTGCCCGACCCTGAAAGAAGGAAATTAGTATTATGTCTGATACGAACGCGTACCAACCTCCCAAAGTCTGGACCTGGGACGCCGAAAATGGCGGCGAATGGGCCCAGATCAACCGCCCCATTGCCGGAGCCACACACGAGGCCAGACTGACGTGTGGCAAGCACCCCCTGCAGCTTTATTCGATGGGCACACCCAATGGTCAGAAGGTCAGCATCCTGCTCGAAGAGTTGCTGGCGCTGGGAGAGCGGGGCGCTGAATATGACGCCCACCTGGTCCGGATTACCGAGGGAGACCAGTTCTCGACCGGCTTTGTGGACGTTAATCCGAACTCGAAAATCCCCGCGTTCCTAGATACCGAGACCGGCAGCCGTGTCTTTGAGAGCGGCGCGATCCTTCTTTATCTGGCCGAGAAGTTTGGACATTTTCTGCCCAAGGATGCTGCCGCACGCACCGAGGTCCTTAACTGGCTCTTCTGGCTGCAGGGTTCGGCACCCTATCTGGGGGGTGGGTTCGGCCATTTCTATGCCTACGCACCCGAGAAATTCGAATACCCGATCAACCGTTTCACCATGGAAGTAAAACGCCAGTTGGACGTGTTGGATCGAGAGTTGGCCGAGCATCGCTATCTGGGCGGCAACGAATACAGCATCGCGGATATGGCCACCTGGCCCTGGTACGGCACTCTGGTATTGGGCGAGGGCTATGGTGCGGGTGAATTCCTGCAAGTCGAAAACTATAAGAACCTGCGCCGCTGGGCCGAAGAGATCCTTGAGCGCCCGGCAGTCCAGCGTGGCCGCCGGGTCAACCGTACCTGGGGCGAACCTTCAGAGCAGCTGCACGAGCGCCATGACGCCTCGGATTTCGATCGCAAAGCCTCAGACTAACGGGCACCTTAAAACGTCGCTTGGCGGCCTTTCCAACCAGGGAACAGAGTATGCTGCTTGGCAGGCCTCTTAGTGATGTTGGTTGGAAGGCTCTCGACTTCAGTCTGTCTGACCCTGACGACAGGATCCGTATTAAAACAGGCAGATTCAGCGCCGAGGTGCTTAACTGCTTAGGACGTCTTAACAGAGATGGGTTCCACCATTAACATGTAGATAAAAAATAGTTAACAATGCGATTGATCAGGAGAGGGTATGACCGATATTCAGCGTAATGAAAAACAAGAAGTGACGATTGTCGATATAAAGATGCCATTTATTTCTATGGTTGTTTTCCTAGTAAAACTTGCCGTTGCATCCATTCCTGCCTTTATTATATTTGCATTTATTTTTATGGTGTTCGGAATGTTATTTGGTGGTATGTTTCATGGTTTCGGCATGAGGCCTTATTAGTTAATCATAATGAACTAATGAACTAATGAACTAATGAACTAATGAACTAATGAACTAATGAACTAATGAACGTAACCACATGGATGGAACGATGATGAGACCCTTGCTAATCCCCGCAATGTTGCTGCTCTTGGTGTCTTCACTGCCCACTTATGCAGACGGAATAAACGGCAGCCTCAATTACAATCTCTATCAGCTGTCGGCCAGTGCCGAAGATGAGATTGATAATGACCTTATGAAAGTCACTCTCTTAGCGTCTCACCAGGCACCGCAAACATTTGAAGCAAGCAATGTCGTCAACAGGCAGATGACCGAGGCGCTGGGGATTCTGAAGGCAACGAAGAATGTTCAATATCAGACAGGAAATTACCACACTCAACCTGTCTATCAAAACCAGCAGATAGTAGGCTGGAAAGCATCTCAAAACCTTGAGTTAAAAAGCGCTGATGTGAATCAGTTGTCAGATGTTTTAGCTGAACTGCAAAAAGAACTTAAAATATCTTCAATAAATTTCGATATAAGTCAGGCGGTTCGTCAGGAAGTTGAAAACCTCCTCTCGGTTGACGTGTTGAATAGGTTTAAAGAGCGTGCTGAGTTGATACAAAAAACGATGGGAGCCATTCGGTATAAGATTGTCTCTCTTAATTTAAATACAGGCTCTCAGCGTCCCTCTTTTGGCCGTACGTTAATGCGGTCTGAAATGGCATCGGTGTCCTCAGCACCTGCTGTCGAGAGTGGAAAAGGCACGATTAATGTTGAGTTGTCGGGGCAGATTCAACTTATCTTTAATTGATTTTTTCATCTGCCCTCAGGGTGTCCGGGGGCTTTCTCAGTAACGTGTAGAATCACTTTAAAATTGGTACTGTTCTCGGTACTGTTCTCGGTACTGTTCTCGGTACTGTTCCAGGAAAAATCGGGTTATAAAAAATAATAATAAAACAACAAGGATCGCATTTGTGAAGTTTTAGAAAGTCATTGTCGGTTTTTTCGTCATCCTTGCGCTGGCGCTAAATGTGGTTTTTGTGAGCGGTGATATCAGTAACCCTGCGCATCACAATGTGTGGGTATTGACGCTATCGATCCTGGTTAATTTGATCGCAGCCGGTCTGATATTGGGGGATCAGACTCAGTGGGGCGCTGTGTGCTGCGCTACATGCGCGGTCCGATTCTGCTTCTGGTCGTGGTCTACGGGGTGGGTATTATCGGCATGTCGCTGATACCGGGACTGGATGCGCAAGGCAACTCCAGGCCCATGAGCCTGTACCACGCGTTCTACACCTACACCTACACCTACACCTACACCTACACCTACACCTACACCTACACCTACACCGCGACGACGGGGGTTTGGTGAGACACCCTACAAATTCACCGATCAGCAAAGGCTCTGGGCGATTCTGTGCCTGTACATGGGAGCCATCGCCTGGCTGTATGCCATAGGTTCCATTATTAAGCTGATTCAGAATCATCACTTCATAACGGCCGTAGCGGAACGCCGTTTTGCCCGCACCGTTGAGGCTATCAGAGACCCCTTCGTCATTATTTGTGGTTTTGGCGATACCGGGAGTCTGCTGGCCCGAGGGCTGAGTGATCACCTAATGAACGCGGTCGTGATCGACAGTGATCCAGAGCGGATCAAGGCGCTGGCGCTGCGTGATTACCGGGTCAGTATGTCGGGCCTATGCGGCGATGCGAGTGTTCCTAAGCATCTGGTCGATGCCGGTATCAAGCACCCCCTGTGCCGGGCGGTGGTCTCATTGATACCCGATGAGGAGCTGGATCTTAAGATTGCGGTCATGACCCGGTTTTTGAATCCAGAGATCGTTATCATCTGTCGAGCCACTAAGGCCAGACAGCAACAACATTTGCGCTATCTTGACTCAGTATCCTTATCGATCCCTTTGAATTGTTTGGTGTGCCGCTGGGAATGGCGGTAACGGCACCCCAGTTACACAATCTCAGCCAACGGTTGGTTGGCGCCCACAATGTCGATCTCAGCAGCTCCGTAACGATTCCTCCGGGTAACTGGATTCTCTGTGGCTACGGCAGGATGGGCCGCCGGCTACATACCCATTTGCATAGCCATAATATACCACGCTGATTATCGATCCGGAGCTTGAAGGTTCGAAGCTTGAAGGTTCGGAGCTTGAAAATCCAGAGCCTGAGAGCCCGGCGCTCTCCGACCGCCTGATCAAGGGGCATGCCGATCATCAAACGCTAAAAAATCCGGAGTCGGTCAGGCCGTAGGGCTGGTGGCGGGAACGGACAGCGATTCCAGGAATTTAGAAATCATTATGAGCGCTGCGGTGTTCAATCCCGATATCTTTATGGTCGTCCGCCAGAATCACCACGAGAATGAGATCGTCTTCAACGCGGCCTGGGTTAACCTGACCATGCAGCCCAGCCTGCTCACCCCCCGTACTATCCTGCTGCAGTTGATATCGCCACTGATTCCTCAGTTTCTGGAGCACCTTCGCTGCAGTGAGCCCCGGTTAACGGCTCGAATCGTCGAGCCGTTGCACCCGGTCCTGACTAATAAGCCTCCTCTCCTCTGGCTCAAAAAACTCACTGATGCCGATGCCATCGCGTTCAAAGAGCAGCTCGACAAGGGCAGGGTGTTGCGGCTGAAGGATCTGATCAAGAGTCCGGCCAACCTGAACGAGTCGCTGTCCTGTGTCCCTCTCGTCCTTCAACGAGAGGGCAGCCTGTGGATGATGCCGAGCAGCGAGGAGGTGATGAAATTGGGAGATGTAATCCTCTTCTGTGGAGACCACCGCAGCCAGGGGTTGCTGGATGCTAATTTGAATAATCCCTATACGCTGGATTATTTAATCACCGGCACAGAGCCGCCGAAAGGATACCTATTGCGCTGGCTCTAGCGCGCCTGTCAGCGTTCCAGCCGATAAGCGTACGGGGCTATACCTGATTGATCACTAAGGGGTTGGATCAGGGTCATAGACAGAGGTGAAAAATTCACACCACGAAAAGCAGATAAAGTGGCGGATACCCAAAAATTTCAATCTATGCTGATACAGGTAATCTTCTAATATTTCCTAGAGGCCTGTGTCATGTGTTTGAAAACAAAACTAGCATTAATCGTCACCGCTTTTATGTTTTCTGTTTCTGTCTCTGTCAGCGCCAAGGTAATAGACCGGCGAACACCGACAATATCTTATGTTACCTTTCAATCAGTTGATCTTTCTAATCCGGAGGTGCCCCTGAGTATTTCCGGACAATTACGTATTCCTTTTTACACCAATAAGGATGCAGATGCTGCGCAGGTGTTTCCTGCGGTGGTGGTGTTACATAGCAGTGGCGGTGTAGATAGTACGGGTGGATTTTATATTGACGCACTCAACGATTCTGGAATAGCGACGTTTGAGATTGATATGTGGGCAGCGCGAGGATTAAGTGGTGGCAGCGACCGTCCCGCATTACCCGTGTTAACCGTTCCTGATGCTTTCGGAGCGCTTAGGTATCTTACGGAACATTCGAATATAGACCCGGGACGGATCGGGGTCATGGGTTTTTCATGGGGTGCGGTAGTGACCCTGCTCGCAGCCACTGAATCGTATGCCGAGAGTTTCGGTAATGATGATCTTAGGTTCGCCGCGCACGTGGCGCACTATCCCGTTTGCTGGGCCTATAACGTGGGCATCGATGGCATGGAATTTAGTGATCTAACGGGTAAGCCGTTGTTGATCCAAGTCGGCACCCTAGACGGTTATGATGACGGCAGTGAGCACTGTGAGAACCTGGTTGCCTCGCTCTCGGATTCCGATCGAGCAGCAGTATCATTGAACGTCTATCAGAATGCTCAGCATGGCTGGGATCGCTTGCAGCCTGCAATCACCGTGTTTGATCCTTTCTCGCACCAGGGAATGGGTGGTTATGTGGAGCTGGCGCCTAATCCGGGTAGGGCGAACCAGTCACGCACCAGAGTCGTGCGCTTCTTTCGAGATGCCTTGAGTGCAGGGAATAGGGGTCACTTTATTCCTGACTTTAGGCGTACCTCCTTCCCTCGAAGCCAGCGTGAGTGACCGATGCAGTGTCAATCTTTTGTGAGCCTCTGAGCTGCAGACCAGGCGACTACCGTTAAGGGTAGGCCGCTTATTCGTGCGCGCGAAAAATCCCCGTACTTCTAGTACGGGGGTAGATGGAGACGTCAAACTAGGAGATTATCGCTATGCAAGTCGTCGATAGTTCGGCTCAGGTTAAGGTTAAGGTTAAGGCCCCACTGATTCCCTCCAGCCAGGATGCCGAAGCGGCCAGTCGGGGCCTGTCCGCACTTCCAACCTATGGCCCCCTCGGGGAGTATATGATCGACGCGGCCCAGCGAACGATCCTGTTCTGGGACGTGTGGCGCCATCGCAGCGAGGATTTTTATGAACACCGGGCGATGGAGATCCCGCATGTACTCAGCTTTGATACCGAGCTGATCCTGGACGGCCGACTGCTGGCCCCCCCGGCCAATTACTTTCTGGAGCGCGTTAAACCGCTGCAGGGAACCGAGGTCGATCCGCAAAAGCGCCCCTTCATGGTGATCGACCCGCGCGCCGGGCACGGCCCAGGAATCGGTGGATTCAAGTCCGAAAGTGAGATCGGGGTTGCGGCGCGGGCCGGCCACGCCTGTTACTTCGTTGGTTTTACCCCCGATCCGGTTGTCGGCCAGACCATAGAAGACATCATGCGCGTGGAAGAGCGGTTCCTGGAGAAAGTTATCGAACTGCATCCGGAGGCCGAGGGCAAGCCCTGTGTGATCGGTAACTGCCAGGCCGGCTGGGCGGTCATGATGCTCGCCGCGGTACGTCCGGATCTGTTCGGGCCGATCATCGTTCCGGGGGCGCCGCTGTCTTACTGGGCCGGCGTGAAAGGGCAGAATATGATGCGCTACGCCGGCGGACTGCTCGGCGGAAGCTGGCTCACTGCCTTCACCAGCGACCTGGGACAGGGAACCTTTAATGGCAAAAACCTAGTGGATAATTTTGAAAGCCTCAACCCGGCCAACACCTACTGGGGCAAAAACTACAACCTCTGGTCCGCGATCGATACCGAGGCGCAGCGTTTTCTTAACTTCGAGCGTTGGTGGGGTGGGCACGTCACCCTGAATGGCGAGGAGATTCAGTGGATTGTCGACCAGCTGTTTATCGGTAACCGCCTGGCGACGGCCGAGATTACCACCCGTGACGGGGTGCGGGTCGACCTGCGCAATATCCGTTCGCCGATCCTGTGCTTCTCGTCCGAAATGGACAATATTACCCCACCGCAGCAGTCACTCGGCTGGATCGTCGATCTCTACGAGGATGATGACGATATTCTGGCGCATGAACAGACCATCGTCTACTCGATCCACCAGAGTGTCGGCCATCTCGGCATTTTCGTTTCCGAAGGCGTCGCCAAGAAGGAGCATCAGAAATTCGCCTCCAATATCGACCTGATCGATATCCTTCCCCCCGGAATCTACGAGGCGGTCATGGTCTCCAAGGCGGAGGTGACAACCGGCGCTGATCTGGCCAGCGGTGACTGGATCGTGCGCCTGGAGCGGCGCACCCTGGCCGATGTCCGGGCGGTCGTCCAGCCCGTCGCCGATGATGAGCGTCGCTTCGCTACCGTCAAGCGGGTGTCCGCGACCAATCTCGGACTTTACCGAACGCTGGTGCAGCCCTATGTCCAGGCCCTAGTTAAGGGGATGGGTGATGGTGCCGCGAGAAAGCTGCGCTCGGCTGAGGAACCCTACCTGCTGTTTTCCACCAGCAATCCGTTTATGCCTCAGGTTGAAAGCCTCGCCGAACAGGTGCGCGAGCAACGGCTGCAGAGTACGGCGGATAATCCCTTCGTGAAGCTCCAGGAGTTGGTTTCAAAGCAGGTGATCGCCAGTCTTGATGGCTGGCAGCAGCTGCGCGACCAGAGCCAGGAACAGCTCTTTCTTGCTGTATATGGCAATCCGCTGCTGCAGGCGCTGGTCGGTTTGCTGGCCTCAACGGAAGCCCCGCGGCGGCATCCGGGCCTCGAGCCGGAAGAGATTGGCTACATGAAACAGCGCATCGCTCAAATCAAGGAGCAGATCGCCGAAGGCGGGGCGCGGGAGGCAGTGATCCGTGCCCTGGCCTACATTAGCCTGGGAGGGGGGGCGATCGATGAACGTTGGTTTACGGTGTTAGAGCAGATAAGGGCCGAGAAAGGTGAAGGCATGACCCTGGAGGAGTTCAAGCAAACCTTCCGCAAGCAGTTCTTTTCCGTGTTGCTAGACCAGGAGGGTGCGCTGGCCGCTATTTCGACGATGTTGCCCGAGGATGCCGCAGTCAGGAAAGAAAGCCTGGAATCCGTTCGCCGCGTGGTTACGGCAAGCGGCGAGCTACAGGGGGAGAAGGCCAAACGCTTTGCAGAGATTACGACGCTGTTCGAAGCCGCTGCTTAGGGCGGTATTTTTAAAGATAGTCGTCGCGGTCAGCGATTGTATTCATATGCGCGTCTCGTGGGTGCTGTGGCTGCTGGCTGAGCATCTCAGGTCCGGCGCTGCTCCAGTGAATTGCTGGGTGTACGCACCGTTGCAAGCACTCGAAACCAGCGGCAGCGCCGCGTTGAGCGTCAGGGCAAGGTGTCTAATATGATGGCGGCTAATATCTATCATTAGCGTACAGATGATGGTTAAATTATAGGCTGGACACCCGTCTGCTGTTGAAAAAGTTATAGCACTGCAAACGACACAAGCCGATCTTGTAAAGCGAGTGTGAACCGGGCGGCGGATTAGTAAGCTGGACGCAATGGATGCGTTGAAGGGATATGGACAAAAGGAGGTGAGCCATGAGCACGCGTGATAACGACGCTCAGCAGGTAACTAGTCAGCGTAATATGGCACAGTTGAATGCGAGGGTGATTGATGAACTTGTTGGCTTAGGTAAAAAGATTACGGCGGGTAGCTCGATTGATCAGTCTGAGACTCAGCGTTTACATCAGTGGGAGCTCGATAATCAGCAAGGTGCGGATACCTTGCTAGCCAGTATAATTTACAAGAATATCCAACAGATGCTGGCTGATGAAGTATTGGATAATGACGAAGCAGAAGAGCTGTTGGGCATGCTGTCCGATCTTAGTGATGGTGGACAGGGGTTTGGGAAGGGGTTGCAGTGATCTATTTGCAACCAGTAGTAGACGTTGACTAGACGTTAAATTATTTTATAGAAATAAATCCACCACCCCCTTTTTTCCAGCATTTGTAGTCAGCTAAGACCGCACACCGAGCCGGCTCGGTGTGCGGTCTGTGTTGTTAGCCGTGCGTTACTTCATCGAGATGCTGGTGTGAACCTTATCCGAGGTCGTACCCGGCGCAAACCAGCGCGCCGAGACCGTTTTGGTCTGGGTCCAGAACTGCACCGCTTGCTGACCATTGGGCCCCAGATCACCCAGTTTAGAGGCTCGTGAGCCGGTAAAGCTGAAGTAAGCCACCGGGACCGCGATCGGGATATTGATACCGACCTGGCCGACATCGACGTTATTTTCGAACCAGCGCGCGCTCCAACCCGAGTTGGTAAAGATTGCCGTGCCATTGCCGTTAGCGTTGGCATTGATGATCTCGGTGGCCGCTTCCAGATCATCGGCACCCATCACGCACATCACCGGGCCAAAGACCTCCTGGGTGTAGATATCCATCTCGGTGGTTACCTCGGCAAACAGCGTAGGTCCGACAAAGTTACCGTTGGGGTAGCCTGCAACCGACACCCCTCGACCGTCAAGCAGCAAGGATGCACCCTGCTGAACGCCGCTCTCGATCAACCCTTCCACACGGGCCTGTGCCTGCGGAGAAACCAGAGGGCCTAGGTCGGCCTCGCGGTTGCTGCCCGGTCCCACGATCATGCTCTTGGCACGTTCGACCATCTCCGGCAACCACTCACGCGCCTCACCCACCAGGATTACTATCGAGTTAGCCATGCAGCGTTGACCGGCCGCGCCAAAGCAGGAGCCTAGCATATGGTTGATCGCCTGATCTTTGTTGGCATCGGGCATGATCACCGCGTGGTTCTTCGCGCCCATCATGCACTGGGCGCGCTTGCCACTGTTGCTGGCGCGTTGGTACAACGAGGTCCCGACATGGGTGGAACCGATAAAGGACAGCGCCTTAATATCGGGATGATCGGCCAGACGGTTGGCGACATCGGCACCGCCATGAACCACGTTCAGCACCCCGGCAGGCACTCCGGCTCGCATCGCCAGCTCTACCAATAGCATGGTCGAGGAGGGATCCTGCTCGGAAGGTTTCAGTACGAAGGTGTTACCGCAGGCGATTGCGATCGGAAACATAAAGCAGGGCAACATAATCGGGAAGTTAAACGCGGTAATACCGACACCCACCCCCAGCGGCTTGTTCAGGGTATAAACATTAACATCACCGGCGACATTATCGGCCATCTCACCCAGTTGCAGCTTGGTGATCGTACAGGCATTTTCAATCGCCTCCAGGCCACGACCGATTTCACCTTCGGCGTCGGGCAGGGTCTTGCCGTGCTCCAGGCTGATCAGTTCGGCCAGCTCCTGAGTATGGTCGCGCACCAACTGCTGGAACCGCAGCATGATCGCCTGACGCTTGGCGACAGACACCTTGCGCCAGCTCTTGAACGCTTCTTTGGCGCTGGCCACTGCCGCATCCACCTCTGCAAGCGTGGCAAAGGGCACCCGCGCAACGACATCCTGAGTCGCCGGGTTCAAGACATCGACCCAGACGTTGCTAAGGGTCTCAACGTGCTCGCCATTAATAATCATCGGTACCTTGGGAATGCTCATCATTGTCTCCTGACACATCGTTATGTTGCGCCGCACATAAGACTGCATTTATGCAAACGGCTAAAGATCATTGATCTCAAGGATAGTGGCAGGTTATCTTCTGGACAACCGACAAGATAGCAATGCGGCCTTGCATAAATGCAAGCACACATCAGGGAGCGGTATGACGGGCATGAACTGGGATGACCTGAAAATATTTTTAGAGGTAGCCCGAACAGAGAAGCTGTCAGAAGCCGCCAAGCGGCTCGGGATTGACGCCTCGACCGTCTCTCGCCGCCTGCATCGCCTGGAAGATCAGCTGGCTACTCAGCTGTTTGACCGCAGCACTGAAGGCCACAGCCTGACCGAACATGGTCAACTGCTACTGCAAACCGCTCATGATATGAACCAGCGCGCTCAAGCTGCCAGCGACATCCTGCAAGGCAAAAACCTTGAGAATCAGGGCAACGTCCGTTTGGGCGCTACCGAGGCCTTCGGCAACCATTTCATCGCGCCGGAGCTGGCTCGGTTCTGCCAGCAGTACCCGCAGATCATCATCGACCTGTTACCCCTGCAACGTTTCGTTAACTGGTCTCATCAGGAGGTCGATATTGCGGTCACCATCGAAAAGCCGCCCAACACCTCATTGGTCGTCTCTAAACTCTGTGACTATCGACTCAATCTGTACGCCTCGCGGAGTTATCTCGCACGTTCCGCGGTCATCAATACCCCCCAGGATCTCTATGCCCACCCGTTGGTCGGCTATGTCGATGACTTGGTGTTCAGCGAACAGCTTACCTACCTTGAGCGCCTACTCCCCAATTCACGCCCAACCTTTCGCAGCACCAGCGTGGTCACCCAGTCGATCGCGGTCCGAGAAGGACTGGGGCTGGCCATCCTGCCCTGCTTTTTAGCCCGCCGTGATCCGCAGCTGATTCCGGTATTAGCCGATCAAATCAGCGCTGTGCGAACCTTCTGGATCGCGGTACACCCGGAACAGAAAAAACTCGCGCGGGTCGCTAAGGTCTGGCAGCACTTGAAAAGCCATGCAGCCGAGAACCGCGCCCTGTTGATGGGTGATCACGCCGACCCCTTTTAACCGTTACAATAGCGGCCAAGGACAGCTGGTTAAGGACAGCTTGTTAAGGATAGCTTGTTAAGGATAGGCTGTTAAGGACAGGCTTCACTCCATACGCAGATTAAATCAATGCGTTGAAAATAACGGGTCTCGTCTTTTGCCTCTGTGGTTAAGCCCTTAGTCGTTAAGCCCTTAGTCGTTAAGCCCCTTAGTAGGGTAGGGCAAGAAAAAAGACCTGCCCCTGTTTTTTACGATCCAGGTATCCACAACGATGACAAACCGACTACCCCAGAAAACCTCCTCGACGATAGCGACGCTCGAGGAGCTCGCGAAGTTGGCAAGCTACTCCCTGATGGACAGGCTCAACGCTGATCCTGATGCGACAGCAAGCGGTGCCGACCACGCTCCGCGACAGGTCTTCAGTGGCCATTATGTCCCCGTCAGCCCTACGCCAATCAAAGACCCGGAGTATGTAGCGCACAGCCAACACTTTTTTTCCGAGCTTGGCTTCGCCGACAGCCTGGCAGAGTCCTCCGACTTCGTTCGAATGTTCTCCGGCGACCTCTCGCAGGTTCCCAAGCCGATGCGCAAGGTCGGTTGGGCGACTGGCTACGCACTGTCCATCTACGGCACTGAATACACCCGGCAGTGCCCGTTCCAAACCGGCAACGGCTATGGAGACGGGCGTGCAGTCTCCGTACTGGAGTCCGTTATCAACGGTCGACGCTGGGAGATGCAGCTCAAGGGTGGCGGCCGCACGCCATACTGTCGCGGCGCGGACGGTCGCGCGGTCTTGCGTTCGAGTATTCGCGAGTTCCTGGCTCAGGAGCACATGCATGCGCTGGGCGTACCCACATCACGTTCTCTGAGTTTGTATGTGTCGAAAACGGAGCAGGTCAAGCGGCCGTGGTACTCGAAGGGTTCGCGTTCGGAGAATCCCGATATTCTTATCTATGAGGCCGTCGCCATCTCGACACGGGTCGCACCGTCGTTTATCCGCGTCGGCCAGCTCGAACTTTTCGCTCGCCGTGCCCGTAAAAATGAACATTCCAAAGCGCTGGAAGAACTCGAGAAGCTGGTGCTGCACCTGATGGATCGGGAGTACGCTGAGGTCATCGATAAGCCACTCACTACCCCAGAAAAAGTGGTATGGCTGGCGAACGAGTTTCGTAGCCGCCTCACGTCACTGGTGGCGAACTGGATACGCGTCGGCTTCTGCCAGGGAAATTTCAACAGCGACAACTGCGCAGCCGGAGGCTTTACTCTGGATTACGGTCCCTTCGGTTTCTGCGATCAGTTTAACCCGCATTATCAGCCCTGGACGGGTGGCGGTCAGCACTACGCGTTTATGAATCAACCCGTTGCTGCGCAACGCAACTTCGACATGTTTTGTTCGGCGTTACGGCCGTTGCTGGCGTCGCATCAGGACTCTTTGCTGGCGCTCGACGAGGTGCAACGGGGCTTTCCAACAGTCATGGCCGCAGAAATGGACCAGATGTGGGCTGCCAAGCTAGGTCTTAGCACGTTGGACACGGCGGCTCACCAGGCACCTTATAAGGCACTGCTCAGTGAGCTAGAAATACTGATGAGGCGAACGGCTGTCGATTACACGCTGTTCTTCCGCGAGCTCTCGTCGGTACCCGACGACATAGGCCCACTCAAGAACAGCTTCTACCCTAGCGCGACCTATGCTGCAGACCCCCAAGGGATGGATCAGCGCTGGGCAGAGTGGCTCACTACGTGGAAAACGCTCCTCAATAGCGCCAGCGATGCTAAGGCGGCTGCGCCCCGATCCAGTGACGAAATCTCCAGGCAGATGAAGCTCGTCAATCCAAAGTACAGTTTGCGAGAGTGGTTTGTTGCGCCAGCTTATCAGCAAGCCGCCGCGGGAAATTACGCTCTACTTCGAGAGCTGCAGGAGGTGATGACCCAGCCTTATGCCGAGCAATCCAAAGACGTGGAGGAGAAATACTATCGGTTGAAACCGTCTGAGCTCTTTGAGGTGGGTGGCTTGTCCCATCTGAGTTGCTCATCGTAAAAAAGGGGTCTAAAAAGGGTCGGAGTGATTTTTTAACCAGAGTGACCAACGTGAAAAGGGGACGTTACCCTTTAATGGGTAACATCCCCTTTGTTGTTCAAAACGAGGACCTCTACCGAGGTTATGCACAGTTTCTGTGGATAAGTCTGTGAGGTAGTGCTGGAGAACTGGTCTTAAGCGACGTTTTGTAGGGTCGGGGCGCGATAGGCTGTTTTTTGTACTGTCTGAATTTATATTAAATATTATCAATGAGTTATATTAGTCAACAGGGTTTTTGAAAAAGTATAAATACAGTTATCTTGATAAAAGACCCTCAGCCAGCTGTCAATAGGAGGCTGTGCATTAAATTCAGAAAAAAGGGGGAGAAGGGGGGGCGGAGTGATTTTTAACCCCATGCCACGGCACTCTGCTCCTTTTACCTCTGTCCAATGCAAGCTAGAACGGGAAAAAAAGGGGGAAAAAAAGGGGTCGGAGTGATTTTTTAACCAGTAGTCGACGCCTGTAATACGTTAAATCATTTTATTGGCAAAGGGAGTTGCCATGCCACGCAAATCGCGGATGTACCTTTCAAATGTACCTTTCAAATGTACCTTTCAAATGTACCTTTCAAATGTACCTTTCAAATGTGCCTGCCGATGTGGTGCAGCGAGATAACAACTCTAATGCCTGCTTTTTTGCGCAACAAGATGATGGGTTTTACCTGGCAGACTGTCGCACTTATTATCTGAATCCCCGATTGACTAGTGTTTTTTGAAATAACTTGGCACTATGCTTACCAATATAAGCCACTAGCCAAATCCCCATGGCCCAAGCGCTATGGGGCATTATTGATCACAGACTCTTAAGTTGCTTAAAGCAATTTTAGCTGCTTGCCGGAATCATATGAATGCGCGTTTTTGACGTGGTTCGTGGACAACTACAGGGTTCTTCGATGCTCAATGACACCGAATTTTGGAAGCTGTTGCGTCAAGAACTGCTGCCTCTTCGCCCAAGTCAGTACGACATCACCTCGGTATGCAACCTTGCCTGCGAGGGCTGCCTGTTCTTTTCAGGCGACGATTACCTCGGGCATAAGGACAGCAAAGACCTGCAAGTCATAGAGGCGTTCTTTGCCGGCGAGGGCGCTCGGGGCGTGCGCTACGGTTATTTTGGCGGAGCAGAACCTTCGCTAGCCGAAAACAAGTTGGTCATTGCCAGCCGACACATTCCGTATGGCACAGTTTTTACCAACGGTATTAAGCGTCTGAGCGCCGAAATTGATTATCGAGTGCATGTCTCGCTTTGGGGCAATCCAGAGCGTAGCCGCGAACTACGCGGCGCCGACATCATGACCAAACAGGTCAAGAACTACCGCAATGACCCTCGGGCGGTGTTTGTACTCACCCTTACCGCGCGTAACCTCGACGATATTCCGTATATCGCTCAAGTCTGTGCTGACAACAGCTTGGCGCTGACTTTTAACCACTACAGCCCTACCGCCAAATACATGGATTTTATCGGCAGCGGCGCCGGTGCGGACCCCTATCACATCACCAGTACGGCCACCGATAACCTGATCCTGAGCGACGACGATTTGCGGCGCGCACGGGACAGTATCGCCCTGCTACTGCAGCAGCCGGGACAGCGGATTCTTTACGACGAAGATTTTAACAACCTTATACATGACCCGGCAGGCCTCTACCCCGACGCCCAGGCTTCAGGCGCTGTGACTCGAGACTGTGGTGTGCTGCTGACCCCTTCCCTGCGTCACTACAACACCGATTTGAGCCAGAGCAGCGGTAAGTGCTGCACCCCGAATATCGACTGCAGCAGTTGTCGCCTCTACGCCCAGTCCTTCGCCAGCGTGCTGACGCGTGCCACTCGGGAAATGCGCCAGCCCGGTGGTCAGCAACGGCTGATCAAACTCTGGCGCCTGTGGTGCGAACTGTTCCTGAACGACGCTCGCTTGCGTATGCCACGTTGAGCAACTCAGTTCAGGTCCCCAGCTAACGCCTATAGAGAAACACCAACGTGACAGTCATTAGTTCATTTAGACAACATCAGATTGCCTGGGTATGGAACCGGACCACAGCCTCGCAGCGTACTGAGTTGATCGCCTTCTGGCGTGACAATGGTGCGATAGCGGATCCTTTCGAGGCCTGGCGCAGAACCTTTGAGGTGGCCTGCGTAGTCTTGAATGCTGAGGACCGGATTGTGGGTGTCAGTTCGGTGTATTGCGACTATAGCACTGCTGTCGGAGCGCCCTACTGGTTCTATCGCACCTTTATCCGAGAGGACAGCCGTGACGTGGGCTTGGCTCCACGGGTATTTTCCTGCACTTATGAGCAATTGGCCCTGGCCTATGTCGATGACGCTCAGGCGCCTGTGGGGATGATGGTCATCTCCGAGAATCCGAAGCTGGAGACCGCTGCCGGAATCCGTGTGAGCCAGCGTGCCGGCTTGCAGTACCTGGGCCGCAATGATCGCGACCAGAGCGTCTGGCATCGGTTGTTCCGACCATGAGCCCAGGCGTCATTACGTTGAAAAACGCCGCCTACTCCGTGAGGATCCCTGTTTATGGCTGAGCGCACCCTGCATTTTATTTCGGGTCTGCCCCGTTCCGGCTCGACCTTACTGTCGGCCCTTTTGTGTCAAAATCCGCGCATGCACGCGAACATGAGCGGTCCTCTTTCCGGCCTGGTCAACGACCTGCTCAATGGTATGAGTGGCAGCAATGAATATTCGCTGTTTATTTCCGATCAGCAGCGCCAGCGCATCCTGCGTGGACTGTTCGAACAGTTCTACGGTACTGAATTTGCCACGCCGGTGATCTTCGACACCAGCCGCGGCTGGTGCGCGCGCATGGGATTGCTGCAAAGTCTGTTCCCGAGCAGCAAAGTGATTGCCTGCGTGCGTGACGTACCCTGGATCATCGACAGCATCGAACGCCTGGTCCAGCGCAACAAGCTTACCCCCTCAATTATTTTCAATTTTCAGGCCGGCGGCACGGTTTATAGTCGCGCCGATGCGGTGGCCGGTGCCGAAGGCATGCTTGGCTACCCTTACAACGCCCTTAAAGAAGCTTTTTATGGTGAGCACGCCAGCCACTTGCTGTTGGTACGCTACGAGAGCCTGGTCGACAACCCGCAAGCGGTGCTCGAGGGTATCTATGCCTTTATCAATGAGCCCTCCTTCAGCCACGACCTGCACAATATTCAGTTCGATGCTCAGGCGTTCGACCAACGCGCTGGTACGCCAGGCTTGCACGAGGTGAGGCCCAGCGTGCAAGCCAGCAGTCGGCCGACAATCCTGCCCCCCGATGTGTTTGCGCGTTTTAGCAATGACGCTTTCTGGCAACACGCCCAACACAACACCCAAGGGGTCAAGATTCTTTGAAAACTCCGTCAAAAAAACAGAAAATTTCTGGAGCTCATCTAAATGAACAAGACCCTTTATCGGCTGGTGTGGAATAGACGTTTGGGGGCGCTGCAAGTCGTTTCCGACGTCGCCAAGTCAAAATCCTGTGGTGGTTCGGTAGTGACCAGCGGCCCAGGAGTACGCAGATCGAGCGCGCGCGGTAAGGTAGCCGCCTGGCCGCTGACCCTGTTGTCGCTGGGGATTGCCTCTTCAGCTTTTGCGGTGGGCTACAATGTCACCACCGGTGCTGATTCGGGAGCAGGTTCCTTGCGTGAACAACTGCTCACCAGTGGCACCCTGTATATCGATCCTGGCGTGAGCACCATTACGCTCACCTCCGACCTGCCGGCTTTCAATGGTCTAACGGCGCTGAACACTTCTGCCCCGCTGACCATTACCGGGGGCCGTCTGGTGGGGAGCGGCAGTTCTCTAACATTGAACGGCGCGGGCGCAGGGGCGCTGACTACAGCGATCTCGGGTAGTTTCACTGGCAATGTTGGTGCTGCAAAGTATGGAGCCAATGGAGCCAATGGAAGCGATGCGTCGAACGGCAATCCGGGAGGGAACGGCGGTGACGGCAAGTACTTATCTCCAACCCATGGTTCTTCGGCCATCAGCGGAAGTTATTTTTCTATTACCAATAATGCCGTCGTAACCGGTGGTCTGGGCGTCTCTAGTGCCGGGCCGAGTGGCGGCACGGGCGGTAGAGGGGGTGATGTTAGCTCTGGCTACGCTGGTGCTGGCGGCAACGGTGGCGGCGGCAGCAGTGGTGGCGCAGGCTCCACCGGTGGTGCGGGGATTTCCGGCACTTACTTTTCTGTAACCAATAACTCCAGCATCTATGGTGGCAATGGCTCCAGTGGCGCGACGGGTGGCGCTGGAGGTCTGGGGGGGGCTGGCGGTAACTCTACAGATAAGTATGGCGGCAATGGCGGCAATGGCGGCAATGGCGGCAATGGCGGCAATGGCGGTCATGGTGGCGCAGGCGTCAACGGTTCGAATCTCACTCTAGTCAACAGCGGAACTATTCAAGGCGGTAACGGCGGCACTGCAGGGGCTGGCGGAATAGCCGGTGCTGGTGGCACTGGCGGTAGCGATACTTATGGCTCGGCCTCTGGTGGCGCTGCCGGAACAGCGGGCGTCTCAGGCGGCGCGGGTGCCGGTGGCGCAGGTATCGTGGCGACGGGCGCTTCTGATATCCGCAACTCGGGGACTATTTCCGGCGGCTATGCCGATGCTGGCAACGGTACTCAGGCTAACGCGATTGAGCTGTCTGGCGGCGGCAACACGCTGGTACTCGAAGCGGGCTCCGTGATCAACGGCAACGTAGTGAGTACTAGCGGGGGTAGCGATGTGCTGGCCCTGGGAGGCGATGAAAATTCTCTTTCCAATACTTTCGAGCTTGGCTCGGTTGGCAGTATTGGGCAATACCAGGGATTTGGTGGCTTTGAAAAACAAGGCTCCAGTACCTGGATCCTCACCGGCACTGACAGCGATACACAGAATTGGACGGTAAGCGCCGGCACCCTGGCCATGGCCAGCGGCTCAAGCCTACTGGGCACAGTGAATGTCAGCAGCGGCGCAACGCTCAACACGGGCAGCGCCTCTATCGAGGCTGGTGTGAACAACTCCGGCACCCTGATAATCGGAACGACCGACTCGCCTTACGCGACCCTAGCTGTCGGCGGCGACTACAGTCAAGGCAGTGACAGCACCTTGCAGGTCAGCGCCTACAGTTCATCGCAGTACAGCACACTCAGCGTCAACGGCAACGTCCAGCTGGACGGTACCTTGGCCGTTGATGTCAAAAACGGTAACACTCTGGCCATTGGTGATCAGCTCGCCAATGTGATCAACACCAATGGCGCGATCAGCGGAGAGTTCGCCCAGGTCACCGATAACAGCCTGTTGTTCGACTTCACGCCTACCTACAGCCTCAGCAGTGTCGACTTGAGTCTAATCACGGGCGACACGGGCAGCACGGTTCAGGACAGTGCCCAGGCTCTGGGTAATGCGCCGGCCAAGGGAGCTGCCGTAGCCCTGGATCACGTCATCGCCAGTAATCCCAACGGCCAGTTGGCCAGCTACTTTGTGCCATTGAGCAGCCAGAGCGAAGTGTCCCAGGCGGCGAGCGAAACCTTGCCGATGGCTGGCGGTTCCACGGTTGCAGCCAAGACCTCGCTTACCAGCATCAACCGGGTGGTCCAGGCGCGGTCCGACTCAATCCGCGGGGCGTCCTCCGGTGACAGCGTCCTGAGTGACCAGCATTTCTGGATCAAGCCATTCGGCTCCTGGGCTGATCTTGACAGCAGTGACAGCGCAGCGGGGATGAAATCCAGTGTTGGAGGAATAGCGCTCGGTCTGGATGGTAGCCGGAATGACAGCTGGACCCTCGGTACAGCCTTCGTATTTGCCAACGCGGACACCCGTAACAGCGGTGACACCGCTCGTCAGCAACTCAGCACCGACACCTACCAGCTGGTAGGCTACGGCAGTTATCACCTGGACGGTAATACCGATCTGACCTTGCAGATCGATGGCGGTCAGAACCGTAACGATGGCACGCGAGATATCGACTTCGCCGTGTTGCAAGCCAAATCCGACTACGACTCCTGGACAGCCCACGCCGGAGTCGCACTGGATCGGACGTTCAGCCTGACCACCGCCACCCGCTTTACTCCTTCCGTGCGGGCCGACTACACCTGGATCAAGGACGAGGCCTACAACGAGACCGGCGCTGGTGCGCTGAGCCTGCAAGTCAAGAGCCGCAGCACCGAGCAGTTCATTCTCGGCGTGGACAGCACATTGGCCCATGACGTTACCGAGCAGCTGAGCCTGAGTGGGAACCTGGGTGTGGGTTATGACTTTTTGGCGGACAGGGATTCGATCGTCGCCAGCTTCGCAGGAGCGCCCGGTACGGCCTTCACCACTGTTGGTGGCGAACCTCAACGTTGGCTGGTTCGCGGCGGCACGGCGTTGAACTATAAGGTCAGCGGCCAGGTTCAACTGGCAGTGCGCTACGACGTTGAGCAGCGCACCAACTACCTTAACCAGACTGCCTCGGCCGAGGCGCGCTGGGCATTCTAAAACAGCTGTTGTAAGGCTCACGCCCATGTCTCCTCTGGGGGAAATGGGCGTTTTCACGTCTACCCGCTCACAAAATATTAGCGTACCGTCGCTAGCCTAGTCGCCTTCATTATCCTAACGAGCCTGTCTGAGCCATGCCCCTATACCCTCCGTGCCTGAGACTCAATTTCTGCCTCGCTTGATTGATGAGGTCTGCTGGCGAGCCGGTTTACCCTGCCGCTGACGGTCAGGGAACCTGCTTTAGTGCGCGCAGGGTTTAAGTGCCGCCGTCCAGATTAACCGCGACCATCTGCTTGCCGCCTAAAATGATTGGCAGCATATAGGGGGCAGGGTGGCTC
>JBLHND010000013.1:0-35749 GCA_047622605.1 Motiliproteus sp.
GTCGCTTAATTAACCGCAGCATCGACAGAGAAGTACCCGCATGATGAAACAGCTACAGATCAAGATCCTCGATCCTCGGTAACAGGTCAGCCACCGAGTCGCCTCATACAGTCATTAGCCGTCGCTTAATTAACCGCAGCATCGACAGAGAAGTACCCGCATGATGAAACAGCTACAGGTCAAGATCCTCGATCCTCGGTAACAGGTCAGCCACCGAGTCGCCTCATACAGTCATTAGCCGTCGCTTAATTAACCGCAGCATCGACAGAGAAGTACCCGCATGATGAAACAGCTACAGGTCAAGATCCTCGATCCTCGTATAGGCACCGAATTCCCTCTACCCGCTTACGCCACTCCAGGCTCCGCCGGTATGGACCTGCGCGCAATGCTGGAGCAACCCCTGCAATTGGAGCCGGGACAAACCCAGCTGCTGCCCACAGGGCTGTCGATTCATATTGAAGATCCGAGTCTCTGCGCGATGCTACTGCCGCGCTCAGGGCTAGGACACAAGCACGGCATCGTCTTGGGCAATCTCGTCGGACTGATCGATTCCGATTACCAGGGTCCGCTGATGGTCTCCTGCTGGAACCGCGGGGATAAAACCTTCACCATCGAGCCTGGCGAGCGCATCGCGCAGCTGGTGTTGGTCCCTATAGTTCAGGCTGACTTTGAGATCGTCACCGAGTTCGGAGCTTCCGATCGTGGCGAGGGTGGGTTTGGCCACTCTGGCCGGCACTGATGGCAAGAAATTTACAGACCTCAGACTGAACTGCTCGACAACGCTCTGCATCCCTAAAGCCCTGCGGAATGCCCGCCTTCCTTAAGCTGGAATCTGGGTTAGATGCGACACCTAATCTACCCATTATTATAATTGGTAGATTTTCTGACAATGGATATTAGTCATTTTTATTTGCGTGAGACTTTGCTTTCTTCTCATGTTTTTTGAGCAGATAGCTAATGGCTTGGCTGATGCTCTTGTGTGACTTATCCTCTTGTATTTTTAATAACTTTTCGTAAGCCTCAGGATCCAAATGGATTATTTTCTTATGGGACCGAAAGAAGCTCTGTCGCATCGCCTGATCAAGCTTTCGCTCTTCGTCAGCAGTAATACCCGTTAGCGCGTTCATCATCAGGTCTTTATTTTTGATCTTTTCATTGCCGTCGAAGGTTTCGTCGCTAGCAGCAAGCTGTTCTTGAATAGTCCGGATTTCATCAACCCATTTCACGTCCACTGCGGGGTACTGCTTCTTTAACTTCTCAGCATTTTTAAGGAGGTAATCGCAATCATGTAGTAGACGATTTTTATCATTCCCCTGTTCTTTTTTCATTCAGCTCTCCGTCCAACATTAATGGATGAGTAATTGTCTGCTCCAGTCGCTGATCATTCAGGCGGCCGAAGACACCTAGGATAACGTTTTTTACTGGAGGATGATTTCATAATATTTTGATATTTATCATTATTACCTGAAAACAGGCTTTCTTATGAGCCAACCCTAGAACGCTAACTGCAATTCGACAGCAAGAAAAATATCGTGATCGGGAATTATTTTTAGTCGCTAAAATCATGCTTACCCATATCTGCTTCATCGATGAAACGGCATGTGTTTAATGGCTGTTAACAAAAAATATAGCAGGTCTAATCAGGGTTAAATTCAACAGTATTAATAAATAATGCACGGTAGCCCAAGCAAGACATTGATATCAACTACGCCACGCGTCCCTAGACCAAACATCACAAACGTCATCATGAAGCGGTAACTCTATTAGCCGCCGCTCTGATGGATATATATTAACGCGTCCTTTGCATTAATTTACTAACGAAAAACACCACAAACACCCAGAAATTTGAAAAACTGCTAACGATACCCTGCGTGTAATAAAACCATTAACACCTAACGATATGTACATGTATGCAAAAACAAGACCGCCTTTTTAAATTCAAGCAGTTAACTAACTAGCGCCTTTAAAAAAGACGGCATTGTAAAACTTACTGACAGGTTGATTTCGCTCGTCACTCGGAGAGAGAGTTGCCTAGCCCTTATGCGCATCAATATCTGATATGGATATCTAGAAGGCGACCCGAATTAATAGGTCGTCGTGAGGAGAAAGACCAACCGGAGACGCGCTTAGAACAATTTTGAGACTGCAAATCAGCAGGACAGCCGACTTACACGGGTACCGCTGCCTGCAGAGCACACTGCGGGGATGCAGCTTGTGAATACAGGGTCTGTTTATTACAGAAAAACAGACTAGAAACGTCCCCTAATCTCCTTAGGAGCATCGGATTTCGTACGACCGCACAGGGGCAGGAAGCAGAGGGTTGCCGACGAGGACAATACTAAACCTGACAGCCTTCTAGTCGCAACAACTAATATACATATTGCTATTAAAAGTTCGTCAGCCTATAACGCATCGGCCTTGCAGGGTTAGTGTCTATTTACGTAGAATAGAAACTGGACTACCTGGAATGAGGCGAATCCTTGAGCCGACCAAGCGCCCTGAACAGGGTGCACGCACTGCCTCAGAACAGTTCCATACCGGGGTTATTGATGCGCCAGTGTAGACGCTCTCAGCGGGGATGAGTGCCAGTCGTCTGGCTAACGTTGAGCGCGTTACCGAGCTTCATTATTCCGATCGCGGCGCAGCCGGTTTCTGACACGCTGGCCAACAGTAATGGCTTCTTAGGCGTTATCCACGCCTTATTTAAGAACTTTAAGGACTCTCTCTCAATGGATTATAGCCTACCGCACACCGTTCCCGAATCGATCTTCCGCGCGTACGACATCCGCGGAGTGGTCGGCGATACGCTAACTCCGGCGTTGGTTTACCATATCGGTCGCGCAGTCGGCGCCGAAGCCGCAGCCCTTGATGAACAGTCTGTAGTTGTGGGTGCGGACGGCCGACTCTCTAGCCCCGACATGAGCGCCGCACTGATTGCCGGACTGCGCGCCAGTGGCCGTAATGTGCTGGATGTCGGCATGGTACCGACACCTGTCACCTACTACGCCACCCATACCCTCGACAGCCGCTCCTGCGTGATGGTCACCGGTAGTCATAACCCCGCTGACTACAACGGTTTTAAGATCGTGATTCAGGGCAAGACGCTTTCTGGCGACGCTATCCAGGCGCTGCTGACCCGCATCAAGCAGCAGGATTACTGCACCGGCCAGGGTACGCTCAACAAAATCAGCGTCTCCAACGAGTATCTGCAGCGTATCACCGGCGACGTTAAGATCTCACGGCCGCTAAAAGTGGTCGTCGATTGCGGTAACGGCGTGGCGGGTGAACTGGCACCGCGACTACTCCGAGCCATGGGCTGCGAGCTGACCGAGCTGTATTGCGACATCGACGGCACCTTTCCCAATCATCATCCCGATCCAGGCAAGCCCGCCAACCTCCAGGATCTGATAGCCGAAGTCCGGGTTCAAAATGCCGATGTCGGACTGGCCTTTGACGGCGACGGTGATCGGCTCGGCGTAGTGACCAATAGTGGCCATATCGTCTACCCAGACCGCCTGATGATGCTGTTTGCGCTGGATGTGCTGAGCCGCAATCCGGGTGCCGATATCATCTACGATGTGAAATGCTCGCGCTTGCTGCATCAAGTGCTTGAGCAAGCGGGCGGCAAGCCACAGATGTGGAAAACCGGTCACTCGTTGATCAAGGCTCGAATGAAAGAAACCGGGGCATTGCTCGCGGGCGAGATGAGCGGCCATATCTTCTTTAAAGAGCGCTGGTTCGGCTTCGATGATGGTCTCTATGGCGCGGCACGCTTGCTGGAAATCCTCGCCAACGAGACCCGCAGCTGCGATGAGATCTTCGCGGCCTTTCCCGAGGATATCAGTACCCCGGAGCTCAATATCGACGTCAGCGACGCATCCAAATTCGCCATCATCGAACAGATGCAACAGGCCCAGTACCCCGGCGGCAACGCCCACACCATCGACGGCATTCGAGTCGACTATCCCGATGGCTGGGGGCTGGTAAGGGCGTCCAACACCACGCCGGTCCTGGTGCTGCGCTTTGAGGCCGAGACCCAGCAGGCGCTCGAGCGCATTCGCGAGCAGTTCCAGCGTAATCTTCAGGCGATCGATAGCAGCCTGATGATTCCGACGCACTGAGCCGGCTAACGACATTCAGCAACCCACCTATACCGAGAACAGCATGACACTCAAGCGTGATTCAGCCATGAATGTGGCCAATGTACTGACCGAAGCGCTGCCCTATATACAGCGTTTTGTTGGCAAGACTCTGGTGATCAAATACGGCGGCAACGCCATGATCGACGACGAGCTCAAGAACAGCTTTGCCCGCGATATAGTACTGATGAAAACGGTGGGAATTAACCCGATCGTGGTTCACGGCGGTGGCCCGCAGATCGGCGATCTGCTGAAGAAACTCAATATAGAATCGCGCTTCGTCAATGGCATGCGGGTCACCGATAACGCGACTATGGATGTGGTGGAGATGGTATTGGGTGGGCTGGTCAACAAGGACATCGTAGGCCTGATCAACAATAATGGTGGCAAGGCCGTGGGACTAACCGGCAAGGACGGCAGGCTGATCAAGGCAAAAAAACTCAGAGTGAAGCACAAGACCCCCGAAATGACCGTCCCTGAGATCATCGACATCGGCCATGTTGGCGAAGTCTCCAGCATCGATACCGAGCTACTGACCCTGCTGGGCAACAGCCACTTCATCCCCGTGATCGCACCTATAGGTGTCGGCCAGAACTCCGGCCGCTCCTACAATATCAATGCGGACCTAGTGGCGGGGAAAATCGCCGAGGTCCTTAAGGCCGAAAAGCTGATCCTGCTGACCAATATCGAAGGGCTGCTGGACAAGCAGGGCGACGTCCTGACCGGCCTGACTACCGAACAGGTGGATGCGCTCATCGAAGACGGTACGATCCACGGCGGCATGCTACCCAAGATCGGCTGCGCCCTATCGGCGGTTAATAATGGCGTTACCAGCGCCCATATCATCGACGGCCGAGTCCCTCACGCCACGCTGCTGGAGATCTTCAGTGACGATGCCGGGGTTGGTACGCTGATCTCAAATACCAAGTCCGACCTTCGCACCAGCAACGATGATTAAGGCCTCACCGTTGCCTGCAGTGGCCGATAAACTGTCCCGTCGCGAGCAGATCCTACAGTCTCTGGCTCATATGCTCGAGGCCAATGCGGGCGCACGCGTCACCACCGCTGGATTAGCCCGCGAAGTCGGGGTCTCCGAGGCGGCGCTGTACCGGCACTTCCCTAGTAAGGCAAAGATGTTTGAGGGGCTGATCGGCTTTATCGAGGAGACCCTGTTCTCACGGGTAAAGATGATCACCCAGAGCGATGGTAACAGCCTCAAGCAGTGTGAACAGATTCTGACCCTGGTGCTGGCCTTCGTCGAACGCAACCCGGGCATGGCAAGGATCATGACGGGCGAGGCGCTCTCGGGGGAGAGCGACCGGCTACGCCAGCAGGTGAGCCAGCTATTTAACCGCCTGGAGCTGCAGCTCAAGCAGATCCTGCGTGAAGCGGAACTCACCGAGGGGCTGCGCACCCAGGCATCGCCAACGGTCAGCGCTAATCTGCTGATGGCCTGTGCCGAGGGCCGAATTCGTCAATTTGTACGCACAGAATTTAAGCAGCCACCGACCCAGGGCTGGGATGACCAGTGGCCACTGCTCGCACAGCTACTGTTTCGTTAACGGTTAAAAGCGCAAGGGGAGATCGTCTACCCCTTGGTACTTATGCCTCAGCAGCCGACTGATGCAAAACGACCAACGCCTCGAACTCCTTGGCGGGGATGGGTTTACTGAACAGAAAACCCTGCATGGCGTTACAGTGCTCGGCCTTCAAAAATTGACGCTGCTCCGGAGTCTCTACCCCTTCCGCCACCACATAAAGTTCCAAGGCTTCCGCCAGGGCGATGATGGCACGCGATATAGCCCTGTCCTGTTGGTCACCGGGGAGGTCCTTGACGAAGGAGCGATCGATCTTGAGCGTATCTATCGGAAACAGCTTAAGGTAGGACAGTGACGAGTAACCGGTACCAAAGTCGTCCAAGGCTACCCGAATCCCCAACTGTTTCAGCTCTTGGATAACCGCCAGCGCCTTATCCGGATCAGCCATCAGCATCGATTCGGTCAGCTCACACTCCAGCAACTGCGGCGCAAGCCCTGCGCTTTTGAGCGCCTGGGTGATCACCCTCGCCAACTGCTCATTGGCAAACTGCTTAGCCGACAGGTTGACCGCAATACTCAGCTCGGTGCCACAGCGATCATTGATCTCACGGGTGGTCAGACAGGCCTGCTGTATAGCCCAGGCACCGATAGCAATGATCAGCCCGGTATCCTCGGCGGCAGGAATAAAATCGGTTGGCGATACGAGTCCGCGTACGGGATGAATCCAGCGAATCAGGGCCTCAGAGCCGGTAATCTCGCCACTGCGCAGATCGACCTTAGCCTGGTAATAAAGCACGAACTCGTTGCGTTCGACCGCAGCACCTAGATCCACTTCCAGCGCCAGCTGCTCCGTAGCACGCTCATTGAGCTGTCGCGTATAAAAATGGAAGCTGTTGCGCCGCTCCTTAGCTTTAGACAGCGCAGCCTCGGCATTACAGAGCAACTCACTGGCAGCCACGCCGTCCTGAGGATAGACCGCGATGCCGATCGAGCAGGTCAACGCCATCCCCTGCGGACCCGCATCCAGGGGCTCTGATACCTGCATCATCAACTGCCGAACGACAGGCGCTATATCTTCCAGATCGCTGATATCATGCAGCACGATAGCAAAAACGTCCGAGCCCAGCCGGGCCAGCGTATCGCCTTGGCGTACCGTCTGACGGAGACGAGTTGCCAGCGCCTGCAACACCGTATCGGTGGCACTGATGCCGATACTCTGGTTGAGCATCTTAAAACGGTCCAGATCGAGCATCAGTAGCGCCGTATGCCGCTCACTGCGACCGGCGTGGATCAACGATTGCTCCAGACGATCACGCAGCAAGTTCTTATTCGCAAGCCCCGTCAGCGCATCGTAGTTAGAGAGCTTCTCCAACTGTTCCTGATAACTCTTGCTTTGGGTTATGTCGTTTATAATGCTCACGTAATGCGTTGCCGACCCCTGGTCATCACGCACCGGGGCCATCGACAGCTCATTCCAAAACATGCTGCCGTTGCGATGGTAATTACGCAGCACCACCCCGACATTGCTCTGCTCATGCAGCGCCAGCTTTAACTTTTCAATCCCCAGCTGCTGCTTGTCATCTCCCAGCAAGAATCGCCCATTATGGCCCACCGCTTCCTCGCTGCTATAACCGGTGATCTGCTCGAAGGCGGGATTGACATACACGTAGGGCTTATCGTCCTGACTCAGATCGGAGATAGCGATGCCATTATTGGCGGACTCTATCGCCCGCAGCATCAACTGCAGCTGTTGTTCCAGCGACCGCCGTGCGGTGATATCGACCATGGTACCCACAATGCAGGGTTTAGCATCGTAGGTCGTTGCGCTGCCAAACACCTCCACCTGAATACGACGCCCATCGGCACAGAGTCCGGTAAACTCGTAACCCAGACCCGCAACCTTGTCCTTGAAGCGCTGCCTTATTTTTTCAGCGACCAGCGCCTGACTCTCCGGCGCAACCATCTTACTGACAGGGACGCCGTTGAGGTCAGAACCAAAGAGCCTGGTCATATACGGGTTGGCGTAGGTATACCGTCCGTCCTGGATCATATAGACCCCGACCATCGAATCCTCGGCCCAGATCCGCAACTTAGCCTCGCTATCGTTCAGCGCCTGGCGGGTGCGGTGAGTCACCAATCCAAAGGTCATATCCTCGACCAGCTCATCGAGCAGTCCGGATTCGGTCGCATCGAAGGCATCAAGCTGGTCGGAAAGCAGCCATAATACCGAGTAAATATTATGTTCAGGACGGACCATCGGCAGCGCTATCGCACTCCGCACCCCTTCGGGCAGGTGGCTGAGGGGCGTCGACTGCGAGTCGAGCTGATGAAATATCTGCGCCCTGTTTTGACGAATACAGTCCCCCGAGAGACGTTCTCCTCGAAGATGTTCATCGATATCGGTGAGGTAGCTGCCGGCATCGCCGGCATGCACCTGGGGCCTCACCAGGCCGGCTTGCGCCGAGTCCGCGGTACCCACCCAGGCAAAGCGATAGCCGCCATGATCCACCAGAATGTCACAAACCCTCTGCAGCTGCTGCTGCTCATCGGTGGAGCGGATCAGGGCCTGGTTGCATTCTGACAGCAGCCGGAGCGTCCGGTTCGCGCGCCTCAACTGCTGCTCGGAGGCTTTTAACGGTGATACGTCTGCCTTAATGGCGACGTAATGGCTGATGCGTTGCGCCGCATCCTTGATCGGCGTAATGACCTGGGATTCGTACACCTGCTCGCCGCTTTTGGTTTTATTAACCAGCTCACCACGCCAAACACCCCCAGAACTGATGGTTCGCCACAGCTGCTGATAGGTTTGCAGCGGAGTATCGTCGCCCTGTATAAATCGGGGTGTCTGGCCGACAACCTCTGCCGAACTGTACCCCATGATGGCGGTAAACGCCGGATTGACGTAACTGATCAGCCCTGAGGCATCCGTGATCATAATACTGGCCTGGCTTTGCTCCACGACCGCCGAGAGCACCCTGAACTGCTCGCTGGCAGCCTGATGTTCCAACTCTGCCGCTGCCCGTACCGAAAAAATCCGCAGCAGACTCTCCGCCATCGGAATCTCGGTCATCGGCTGTTTATAGAGCACCACCAGAACACCCAAGGACTGGCCCTGATAATCTTTCAGCACTGCACCCAAGTAGCCCCGAACCCCCCGCTGTTTAAGCATCAGATCATCGGGGTAGGCCCGCTGAACGTCATTTGGGTAGCAACAAAGATCATCACGGAGCAGATTTTCACAGGGTGTATGAGAGAGTTCATAACTGAAGTTATCGACGCTGATACCGCCAGCACAGACTTCCCTGGTATCGATCCGGCCCGTGTCGGCATTTAAGACCCCAACAAAAGCAAAATCTGCGCCCAGCACTCTCGCCACGTGCTGAGTGAACGCCTTAAAAAACGGCTCTCCGGTCTGAGCCGAAACGCCACTGGCCACATCCGCTAGCTGCTGCTCCTGGTGTTGTCTATCGGTGACATCCACGGAGATACCACGGACCGCATGAATCTGGCCGCTGGCATCGACTAACGGCGAGTAACGCGTTTCAAACCAACGGCCTTTAAATTGCGACTTGGAGCGGGATGTTTCGCCCTGCTGGGCACGGTGCAGTCCATCCAACTCAGACGGGTTACCACGAAACAGCTCGAGCACCGAAAGCCCGACCCACTGCCCCTGAGCGATGCCGAGCGCTTCCAGTCCGTCACCCTCTACCTGGATGATAATACCCTGGGAATCAACCACCCAGATCAGCAGCGACAGATACTCAACTCCGGTCGACTTCGATTGATTTCTCATCGTTACTGCAGAGATATCAAGCATAATAAAACCGGTTGCTGGTCAGGGTGATGTATGCCAAAAAGCCACTCCGTAGCATAAATTTTGGGAAACGCCAGTTTATACTACTTTAGTCACCCTGCATAAGTCTGGATTGTTTAACGTCTTTTTATACCGGCTGCAGCTTGGCATAACTGACCACCAACCACTTGCTACCCTGGGTATCAAAGTTGACCTGAACCCGGGCATTACCTCCCTGGCCCTCGTAGTTGGTGATCACCCCCTCGCCGAAGATCGAATGCGACACCCGCTGCCCCAGCATCAGGCCGGTGTCAGGAATATCGGTTCCGGCAAAGCTGCTGGACATCGGGGGGGAGGACTTGGTGAAACTGACCGGACGCGAGAACTGAGTCTTAAGCCGGACCTCTTGCATCAGCTCGGTCGGAATTTCCTGCACAAACCTTGATAAACGGTTGTTGTTGTCCTGACCATGCAGGCGCCGCGATTCGGCGTAGGTGAAGTAGAGCTTCTTCATCGCCCGGGTGATGCCGACATAACAGAGCCGCCGCTCCTCCTCCAGCCTGCCCGGATCTTCCATCGACATCTTATGCGGGAACAGCCCCTCCTCGACCCCTGCCAGGAACACCAGCGGGAACTCCAGCCCCTTGGCCGAATGCAGGGTCATCAGCTGCACACTGTCCTCGAACTCGTCGGCCTGGCCATCGCCGGCATCCAGCGCCGCCTTATCTAGGAAAGCCGCTAAGACCGGCAGTTCCTGCTCCGGCTCATCGCGCTGCCACTCCTGATCGAACTGGCGGGTGGCACTGACCAGCTCCTGGAGGTTTTCGATCCGCGACTGTGCCTTCTCGCCCTTCTCCTTGAGGTGGTGCTCGATCAAGCCACTCTGGGCGATCACGTGCTCGGCCTGCTCGTGCAGCGGCACCCCGTTGGTCTCGCTGTCGAGCCGGTCGATCAGCTCGATAAAGCCCTGCAAGGCGTTATTGGCCCGCGCTGGCAGCAGTTTCAGCTCGATCACCTCGTGGGCCGCCTGCCACAGGCTGACCCCCTCGTCGCGCGCGCGCTGGCGCACCAGCTCGACGGTCTTGGGACCGATGGCACGGGTAGGAATATTGTTGACCCGTTCAAAGGCGGTATCGTCGAGCCGGTTGCCGACCAGACGCAGATAGGAGAGCGCATTCTTGATCTCAAGCCGATCATAGAAGCGCTGCCCCCCGTAAATACGGTAGGGCATGCCGGCACGAATCAGGGCTTCTTCCAGCACCCGCGACTGGGCATTGGAGCGGTACAGGATGGCGCTGCTGGAGCGCGCGTTACCCTTGCCGACCCAGTTCTGGAGGGTATCGACAATAAAGCGCGCCTCGTCCTGCTCGTTAAATCCGGCGTAGAGGGAGATCAGCTCGCCCTCGCTGCCGTCAGTCCAGAGCTTCTTACCCAGACGCCCCTGATTGTTGGCGATCAGGGCGTTGGCGGCATCGAGAATATTGGCGGTAGAGCGGTAGTTCTGCTCCAGCCGCACCACCTGAGTATCGGGGTAGTCACGGCTGAACTGCTGGATATTTTCGATCTTGGCACCGCGCCAGCCATAGATCGACTGATCATCATCGCCCACCACCATCAGTTTGCCGTGCTGACCGGCCAGCACCCGCAACCAGGCGTATTGAATCGTGTTGGTGTCCTGAAACTCGTCCACCAGGATATGTGCGAAACGCTGTTGGTAGTGCTTGAGGATATCGGGTTTGGTCAGCCACAACTCGTGGGAGCGCAGCAGGATCTCGCCGAAATCGACCAGCGAGCTGCGCTGGCACGCCTGCTCGTAGAGGCGGTAAAACTCGACCTGGATCCGCTTAAAGGGATCGCCACCCGGATCGATATGCGCGGCCCTCAGGCCTTCATCTTTCTGGC
This sequence comes from Motiliproteus sp., assembly GCA_047622605.1. Lineage (GTDB taxonomy): Bacteria > Pseudomonadota > Gammaproteobacteria > Pseudomonadales > Balneatricaceae > Motiliproteus. The sequence continues at coordinate 11,373 of JBLHND010000013.1, forward strand.
CGTTGATAAACCACTGCAGCTGCTTGGGTGGAAAGCGAGTGTCATCCAGATTCATCTCTTTCATCAACCGTTTTACCAGCCGCAACTGATCATCGGAATCGAGAATTTGGAAGCTTTCCTGCAACCCGGCATCGGCCCAGTGCATCCGCAGCAGTCGGTGTGCCAGACCGTGAAAGGTACCGACCCACATCCCCTGCGGATTAAAGCCGAGCATCTCGGTGATCCGCCCCCGCATCTCCTTGGCCGCCTTGTTGGTAAAGGTAACGGCCAGGATGGCATGCGGCGACACCTTCTCGGTCTGCATCAGCCGGGCGATCCGATGCACCAGCACCCGGGTCTTGCCAGATCCGGCACCGGCCAGTACCAGCAAATTGACCGGAGGTGCCGCCACGGCTTCGCGCTGGGCATCATTAAGGGGGTCGAGAATGGTAGAATCATCCATCGTGGCAGGCCTGTGTCACTTACAAAGGGGATGATTATATCAGGTACCAGGTACCAGGTATTAGATAGCAGACTGATTCGGCAACAACAGCCAAAGGCGTTAATATCATCCGGCGGTCCACTCCGTATCACCGACCTGCGTCACTTACAAAGTGGATAGCTATATCAGATAGCAGATAGCAGATAGCAGATAGCAGATAGCAGATAGCAGTTTGATTCGGCAACGGCGGCCAAAGGCGCTAAAATCATTGCCGCTAATTTTTCAACAACTCCTAACCACCCTCTCAGCAACCCTTCCAAGGAGCCGCTTATGCCAATGGCGATGGCGCGCCACATTCTGGTCAAGACCCGGGATGAGGCCGAACAGCTTAAAACAAAATTGTCCAAGGGCGCCGACTTTGCCCTGTTGGCCAAAAAGCACTCGCTCTGCCCCTCCAAAAAACGCGGTGGCAGCCTGGGCGAGGTGCGCCCCGGGCAAATGGTCAAGGCGTTCGATCAGGTGGTCTTCAAGAAGCCGCCCAATCAGGTGCACGGACCGGTCAAGACCCCGTTCGGCTATCACCTGATTGAGGTCTTGTTTAGGGATTAAAGAGCAGGGATTAAAGAGCAGGGATTAAAGAGCAGGGATTAAAGAGCAGGGATTAAAAGCAGAGATTAACCGCTGCGGTTAGTGATAGTCGCGGCTCAGCCCATTGCCCCCGCTGCACGGCCGCCTCCTAGGGCGCGTTCTTGAGCTGGGTCTCCACATCTTTAACATTCTCCATCACCGCGAAGGTGCTGGTCTGCAGCACATGCGGCAAGGTAGACACCTTCTCTCCCAGTACGCTGCGGTAAGCGGGCATATCCGCAGTTCGTATCTTCAGCAGATAGTCGAAGGCGCCGGCAATCATATGGCACTGCTCGACTTCGACAATAGCCCTGACCCCCTCATTAAAGGCACTCAGCGCCTTGCTGCTGGTGTCACTCAGGGTGACCTGGACAAAGGCGATATGACTGAGCCCCAGCTTGGTGCTATCGACCAGCGCTACGTAGCCAAGAATGTAACCCCGCCCCTCCAGTCGGCGCATGCGTATCTGGCAGGGGGTCTTGGAGAGACCGACTCTGGCTGCCAGATCGGTAACGGTGATGCGTGCGTTGCGCTGCAGCTCAGCAAGAATCGAGCGATCGAGACCATCCAGTTCGTCCATAACATCCCCTTTTATGTCTTTAATGCCTGTTGTCAGGCTCAAAATAATACCACTAAGGCCACAGACACGCTAATTATAGGTAAAACGACTATTTATTATTCGATAAACTGGTTGCTGATTTGGTTATCAGATTCTATGGCTGTCAACCAAGTTTCTAACCATAAAAAAAATATGCACATAAAAAGGAAAAATCCTTGATTACACTGACTTTTTTAATCTATCTCGCTCTGATGCTAGGGATCGGCATCGTCGCCTATCGCCGCACTAAGGACCTGTCAGACTACGTGCTAGGCGGACGCAACCTGGGACCGCTGCCCAGCGCTCTGTCGGCCGGTGCGTCTGATATGAGCGGCTGGCTGCTGCTGGGCTTACCCGGCTATGCCCTATCCGACGGTTACGGCGTCTTCTGGCTCGCGGGTGCCCTGCTGATCGGCACCTGGCTAAACTGGCTGCTGGTTGCCCAGCGGCTGCGGGTCTATTCCCACCACGCGGATGACGCCCTGACCCTGCCCGCCTTCTTTGAGAAACGCTTCGAAGACCATAGCCACAGCCTGCGGGTGGTCTCGGCCATCTTCGTGCTGGTGTTTTTCCTGTTTTACACCAGCTCGGGACTCGTCGCGGGCGGCAAACTCTTTGAAACCGTGTTCGGCTTCGACTATCAGCTGGCGGTCATCATCGGCGCTGTCGCGGTAATCTCCTACACCCTGTTCGGCGGTTTCCTGGCAGTCTCCTGGACCGATGTGGTTCAGGGTCTGCTGATGGCCGCCGCGCTGCTCGTGGTGCCCCTGATCGCCATCGGCGAAATTGGTGGACTCGATGCGACCTGGGCCGCGATGGATGCTAAAAACCCTGAGCTCCTGAACGCCTTTACCAATACCGATGGCACCACTGTCACCCTGATCGGCACGCTGTCACTGCTCGGCTGGGGACTGGGTTACTTCGGCCAGCCGCATATCCTGGCCCGTTTCAAGGGCATCAGGAGCAAGAACGACGTGCCTACGGCCCGTCGTATCGCGGTGTTCTGGAGCGGCCTGAGCATGCTCGGGGCCTGCTTTGTGGGTTTCGCGGCGATTGGCTATCTGGACAACCCGCTGGGCGACAGCGAGACGGTGTTTATGGTGCTGGTAGATGCCCTGTTTCATCCTGTGATCGCCGGCATCCTGCTGGCCGCTATCCTGGCTGCGGTCATGAGCACCGCCGACTCCCAGCTGCTGGTGTCATCGTCCGCTCTGGCCGAAGACTTTTATAAGACCCTGTTCAACAAGGACGCCAGTCAGAAGCAACTGGTGAAGGTCGGCCGGATCGCGGTGGTCGTTATCGCTCTGATCGCCACCTCTCTGGCCATGGATAAAGACTCCAAGGTCCTGGAACTGGTCTCCTATGCCTGGGCCGGCTTTGGTGCGGCCTTCGGACCGGCGCTGATTCTGGCGCTGTACTGGAAGCGAATGAACACGTCGGGCGCACTGGCCGGCATCATCGTCGGCGGCGTCACCGTAGTGCTCTGGAAGCAACTCGAAGGCGGCTGGTTCGATCTTTACGAGATCATCCCCGGCATGGTACTCGCCACGGTGGCGATCATCCTGGCGAGCCTGATGACGGCCGCACCCGCGCACTCGGTGGTCGCTACCTTTGACGAGGTGGATGCGATCATCAAGGACGAGGCGCCCGTGCCGGTCCCCGCCAACACCTGATACTCGAACCGTCCGCACCTCCCTGGCTGTCAGGGAGGGCGGACTGTGTTTCGACAGGACCGGAGAACGGCACCCTTATAAATAAGTACTCTTTAAAATCAAGCGTAACGCGACTAACCGCTGCCTCTACACTAAAAATAGGTCTATTGGCAACGCATTCTGATAACTTATAGGGTATTAAGCGTTAAACACCCTCCATCATATTAATATACTCAGGAGCAGTTATGGGACAGGTTCAGGATCTCACTGTTACTACCGCACAATGCCGGCTGCAGGTTCGCCGCCATTATCTGGCCGACGAATCCAAGGTGATCGGCGAGCTGATCCACAAGGCCCAGCTAACCGAAGACGATCGCGAGGCCATCTCCACGTCAGCCGCCGCGCTGGTCCAAAGTGTTCGCACCAGCGCCAAGTACACCATTATCGAAAAATTTCTGGCCCAGTATGGCCTGAGCACCAAGGAGGGTATCGCGCTGATGTGTCTGGCCGAAGCCCTGCTACGGGTACCGGACAAGATTACCCTCGACGATCTGATCGAGGATAAGGTGGGTTCCGGCAACTGGGCGCTGCATCGCGGCCAGTCCAACTCATCGCTGATCAACTCCTCGACCTGGGCGCTGCTGATTACCGGCAAACTGATCGCACCGGTTGAGCGCAAGGGTCTCGGCGAAACCCTGCGCGGCCTGGTCAAGCGCTTAGGCGAGCCGGTGGTTCGCGGTGCCGTCGCCCAGGCGATGAAAGAGCTGGGACGCCAGTTCGTGTTCGGACGCAGCATCACCGAGGCGACCAAGCGTGCCCAGAAGCAGCAAGCCAAGGGCTATACCTACTCCTACGATATGCTCGGTGAAGCCGCCCATACCGATGCCGATGCACGCCGCTACCATGCGGCCTATTCTTCGGCCATCGCCGAACTGGCCGAATCCTGTCACCACACCGATATACGCCTTAACCCCGGTATCTCGGTAAAGCTATCGGCACTGCACTCGCGTTACGAATTCAGCCAGCAGCAACGGCTGATGCAGGAACTGGTGCCCCGGGTGTTGGAACTCGCGCGCCAGGCCAAGGCCGCCAATATGAGTTTCAATATTGATGCCGAAGAGGCCGACCGGCTGGATATATCGTTGGATGTGATCGAGGCGGTGCTGGCAGATCCCGAACTGGCAGGCTGGCAGGGCTTCGGTGTTGTGGTCCAGGCCTTCGGCCCCCGCGCTTCTTATGTGCTGGACTGGCTCTATGCGCTGGCGCAGCAACTGGATCGCAACATCATGGTACGGCTGGTAAAAGGCGCGTACTGGGATGCCGAGATCAAACGCGCCCAAGAGCTGGGACTGGACGGCTACCCGGTGTTTACCCGCAAGGTCAACAGCGACCTGAGCTACATCGCCTGCGCCAAGCAGCTGCTGGCGATGACCGACCGTATCTACCCACAGTTTGCGACCCATAACGCCCATTCGGTCGCGGCCATTCTGCACCTCGCCCAGGGACAGGATAATTTTGAGTTTCAGCGCCTGCACGGCATGGGCGAATCGCTGCACGAAGAGGTCGCCAACACTCATCAGACCCGCTGCCGGATCTATGCACCCGTCGGCGCACATCGCGATCTGCTGGCCTATCTGGTGCGCAGATTGCTGGAAAACGGCGCCAACAGCTCCTTCGTCAACCAGATCGTCGACACCACGATCACCCCCGAACAGATCGCGCGCGATCCCTTTGCCGTCGTTATGGCACTGGGCGAGCAGGTTGCCAGCGAGCAGATTGCCCGTCCGGCAGAGCTGTTCGGCAGCACCAGGCGCAACGCCAAAGGCTGGGATATCACCGATCCTATGGTGATCGCCGAGATCGACGCCGGCCGGGACCTCTTCAAGAATCACCTCTGGAGCGGAGCTCCGATCCTCGCCGGCGAGACTCAGGGCGCGGACATCACCGAGATCTATAACCCGGCCGCTCCCGATGAGCAGGTGGGGACCGTCACAGACGCCTCAAGCGCCGATATAGAGCAGGCCATCCACGCCTCTCAGGCGGGATTCCAGGCCTGGTCTGCACTCACGGCGCAAGCACGGGGAGAGAAGGTCCGCCGCGTGGCCGATCTGTTCGAACAGCATGCGCCGGAGCTCTTTGCACTGGCGACCCGGGAGGCGGGTAAGACCCTGCTCGATGCGGTGGGCGAGATCCGCGAGGCGATCGATTTCGCACGCTACTATGCCGATGAGGCGATTCGCAATGAAGCTGACGGCACCGGGCGTGGCGTGATGGTCTGCATCTCGCCCTGGAACTTCCCGTTGGCGATCTTTTCCGGCCAGGTACTGGCGGCGCTGGCGGCGGGCAATGCGGTGATCGCTAAACCCGCAGAACCGACGGTACTGCTGGCAACCCGCGCGGTACAGCTGATGCATCAGGCGGGCATTCCCAGAGCGGCCCTACAGCTGCTGCCCGGCAGCGGTGCCAGCGTCGGCACCGCACTGACCTCTGATCCGCGCATCGCGGGCGTCTGTTTTACCGGCTCGACCCCCACGGCTCAGCGTATTAATCGCGTGATGGCCGAGAACCTGGCGCCCGATGCCCCGCTGGTCGCCGAAACCGGCGGCCTGAATGCGATGATTGTCGACTCCAGCGCCCTGCCCGAGCAGGTAGTGCGTGATGTACTGGCCTCCGCCTTCCAAAGCGCCGGGCAACGCTGTTCGGCACTGCGGATGCTCTACGTGCAAAAGGATATTGCCGAACCTCTGTTGGAGATGTTATTTGGCGCTATGGATGAACTGTCACTGGGTAATCCCTGGCAGCTATCCACAGATATAGGGCCGGTGATAGATCGCGCTGCCCAGCTAAAAATAGAGACTCACTGCGCCCACCATCAAGCCCTCGGCCAGGTACTTAAGTGCATACCGGCCCCCCAGTCCGGATTTTTCATCCCGCCGACGGTAATTAAACTCGAAGGGATCGAAGAACTGGATGAGGAGATTTTCGGCCCTATACTGCATGTCGCAACCTTCGAAGCGGATCAGATCGACCAGGTGGTCGATGCGATCAACGCCAAGGGCTACGGCCTGACGTTCGGACTGCATACGCGGATCGATTCGCGCGTCGAACGTATCACCCGCAGGGTCCAGGCGGGTAACCTCTATGTCAACCGCAACCAGATCGGTGCCATTGTCGGCTCCCAGCCCTTCGGCGGAGAGGGGCTCTCGGGCACCGGCCCTAAGGCCGGCGGACCGCACTATGTGCGTCGCTTTATGCGTCTGCCGCAGCCCCCCAGCCACACTGCCTCAGGCCCCGTCAGCGTGACCAGGGCCCAGCTACAACAGGCGCTCGATCAGCTGAACCCCAGCCTATGGCGCGCCTTGGCCGATCGCCAAACGCCGCTCAAACGGCTCCTGGGTAACGACTATCAGCCCCTGGGCAGCACTTCGGCACCCATACTGATGCCTGGCCCTACCGGGGAAACCAACCAGTTCAGCAGGGTGCCGCGAGGCGTCGTGCTCTGTCTGGGACCGGACCGGGAGCAGGCGCTGGCGCAGGCCAATATGGCGCTGGCGCAGGGCAACGGCGTGGTGGCCATCGCACCTGGCCTGCAGTTGACGGATTTGGATGCGGCAGCGGCAGGCGTGCCACTGATCATCATCGACGGTCTGCTGCAGCCTGAAGCGCTGCAGCACTGCGACGGCTTTGAGGCGATCACCAGCGGCGCGGATCCACAGACACTCAGGAACTACCGCATCGCGCTAGCAACGCGTGAAGGCGCCTTGCTACCGCTGCTCAGTGAATGGGATGCGCCCGAGCGCTTTGTGATCGAACGGCATCTATGTGTCGATACGACGGCGGCTGGCGGTAATGCCAGCCTGATCGCCTCGATGAAATAGCGGACACGCTCTTCCGGTGAAAGGGCCCTGCGGAGAGATCCGCAGGGCCCTTTTTTTGTGGGTAGAAGCATTCCGACAATGCTAGCAAGGAGTGGCCATCGTCAGGCTGAAGCCCGAGCTACATAGACGTAGTTAGTGCCGTCCATGCAGGAGCGCTTGACGGCTAACCCACAAAAACACAATGCTAGCCCCGCGGCAACTCGCCGGGATGGGCGATATGATTGAGTAAAATGGCTTTGAGCGGCTCGGGATCCTTGATTAGCTGCGCCCCTTCATATTGATTGTTTTCCAACCCGTGCAGGCTGATCAGCCGCGACAACCAGAAACGCATCGCCGCCGTGCGGATCAACGCCGGCCAGGCAAGGTACTCACCCGGCTGGAAGGGTCGCACCTGAGCATAGGCGCTCAGGAGCGCGTCGAGACGCACCGTATCGAACTGCCCCTGGGCGTTAACACACCAGTCATTGGCAACGATCGCCAGATCATAGAGCAGGTAGCCATTACAGGCATTATAGAGATCAATAATGCCACTCAACCCATCCCCCGCCACAGTCGACTCGAAAAGCGCATTGTCGTGGAACAGATCGCCGTGAATAATCCCGGTGGGTAGTTCCAGAGGTTGCTCACGCAGCGCATCGAAGAGCGCCACCTCCTGCTGTAATAATGCTGCATCGTCTGCATTCAGCAGCCCGGCCACCCGTTTGGACTCACGCCGCCACCAGAACACACCCCGGTGCGCCTGACGGGTCATAAAAAAATCCTGCCCGGCCAGATGCAGCCGTGCCAGGGCCGTCCCCAGCTGCCGGCAGTGATCCGGCGTTAGCGCGGCAACATGCCGGCCGCTAAAGCGCGGCAGTAAGAGCGCGGGACGACGCGCCAGGGTCTTTAAGGCGATGCCGTTACGATCCTTATAGGGTGCCGGCACCGGCACGCCGCGTTCGGACAGATAACCCGTCAGCTCGACAAAGAACGGCAGCTCATCCTGCGACAACTCTTCGAACAGGGTTAGCACGAAGTGCTGGGACGACCCCTGGTACCGGGTCTCGACAAAATAGTTGGTATTTTCAATACCGCCATCGATCCCCTGGAAAGCACTCAGAGTGCCCAGATCAAAATCGGCTAGCAAGCCTTCCAGGTCGGCGCTACTGAGTTGTGTATATACAGCCATGGTGTGAATCCAGACGAGGTCTAACGACCTCTGTTAATCTGAGCCGACCCTGGAGTCAGCATGTATTGGTCGGCCTTTATGGGCCAGAACTTATGAACCAGAACTTATGAACCAGAACTTACCAGCGAAACAGCACCCATTTGGGGATTAACAGCTGACTGCCATCCATCCGGATATAGGAACCGTCCTGGCCGTCGGCAGGTACCAGATAGTAAGGCTTGCCTATTTCAGGCACCACCCTGATCTCCTTAATCGCACCGTTGATCCGGTATTCATAATAGAGTTCGCCCTTGTCCCCGGGACGGATGGTGATCTCGTCATCGGCACTCGAACGCACCTCCTCCGCCTGGAGGGGTGCCAAGGGAAGTATCAGTGGCAGCGCCAGCAGCAGCCCCAAACATACACGCACTATCGTTTTCATCAGCCTCTCCTTAAGCAGTTAACCTGACTCTATTCTAAACCCTGCGTGGAATGCCCAACAGCCAGACTGGCGTTATTGAGTGAATTCTTTATCATGATGCCCTCTGACTCTGTAATCAATTCCTGTAACGACTCCTGTAAACAACTCCTCTAAACAACAACCCGGAACACCGACATGCCTGATTTGGCCAGCACCCAGCCCCTGATCCTCGTTGATGGATCTTCCTACCTGTACCGCGCCTTCTTTGCCTCGCAACAGGCCGACCTGCGGACCTCCGCAGGAAAGCCGTCAGGGGCGATACGCGTGGTCACCAGCATGCTCCGCAAGCTCATCAAGGAGTATCCCGGTAGCCCCGTGGTGGTGATCTTTGATGCCAAGGGCAAGACCTTCCGCGATGATATCTATCCCGAGTACAAGGCTCAACGACCCTCGATGCCCGATGACCTGCGGCTACAGATCGAACCTATACACGCGATCGTCCGCGCCCTGGGCTTGCCGCTGCTGATGGTGGATGGGGTCGAGGCCGATGATGTAATCGGCACCCTGGCGGTGCAGGCCAGTGCCGCCCAGCGCGACACCCTGATCTCCACCGGAGACAAGGATATCGCACAGCTGGTCAGTGATCACGTCACCCTGATCAACACCATGAACGATACTCGAATGGATCGTGCCGGGGTGATCGAAAAGTTCGGCATTGCGCCCGAACTCATCATCGATCTGCTGGCATTGATGGGCGACAAGGTCGACAACATTCCAGGCGTACCAGGCGTTGGTGAGAAGACCGCGCTGGGGCTGCTGCAGGGCATCGGTAGCATCAGCGATCTGTATGCCAATTTGGATAAGATCGCAGGCCTTAATTTCCGCGGTGCCAAGACGATGGCCAAAAAACTCGAAGCCAATCTGGCTAGCGCAGAGCTTTCCTACCGGCTGGCCACGATCAAGACCGATGTCGAACTCGAACAGAGCATCGACGACTTCCGCGCCCCCCAGCCCGATACCGAGGCCCTGATCGCGCTGTTCACCGAGTTTGAATTCCGCAGCTGGATCAGCGACCTGAGCCCGGACGCTGCCGCCATTGCGCCCGCAAACGGCGACGATGCTCTGCCGACACCCCCAGCGACACTCGATTACCAGACAATTCTCGACCAGGCCCAGCTGGATCTGTGGCTGGCCCGACTCAAGGCCGCGCCGCTGTTTGCCTTCGATACCGAAACCACCAGTCTTAACTACATGGACGCCGAACTGGTCGGGGTCTCCTTCGCCATCACCCCCGGGGAAGCCGCCTATGTACCACTGGCGCACGACTATATAGGCGCGCCCTTGCAGCTCGACCGCGATTCGGTGCTGGCCCAGCTTAAACCCCTGCTCGAAGACCCGGCACTGGCCAAGGTCGGCCAGCATATCAAATACGATATGAATGTCCTGGCGCGTTATGACATCAGACTCCAGGGGGTGGCGTTCGATACCATGCTCGAATCCTACGTCCTTAACTCCATCGCCGGGCGCCACGATATGGATTCGCTGGCCCAGCGTTTCCTCGGAGTGAGCACGGTTAAATTCGAAACGCTCGCCGGCAAAGGCAAGAAGCAGCTGACCTTCAATCAGATCGATCTAGAGCTGGCCGCCCCCTACGCCGCCGAAGACGCCGATATTACCCTGCGCCTGCACCTGGCGCTGCATGCCAGGCTCGAACAGGAACCCAAGCTGCTGGCGATCTTCGAGGAGCTGGAAAAGCCACTGATCACGATCCTGTCCACCATCGAGCGCACCGGTGCCCGGGTGGATCCCGCCATGCTGGGCCTGCAGAGCCAGGAACTTGGCAAACGTCTACTCGAACTGGAACAGCAGGCCTATACGCTCGCCGAACAGCCGTTCAACCTCGCCTCGCCCAAGCAGCTGCAGGAGATCCTATACGAGAAACTCAAGCTACCGGTGCTTAAAAAAACCCCCAAGGGAGCGGCTTCCACCGCCGAGGAGGTGCTGGCTGAACTGGCGCTCGATTACCCGCTGCCCAAGCTGATTCTCGAGCATCGCAGCCTGAGCAAGCTCAAGTCGACCTACACCGACAAGCTACCGTTGATGATTCAACCCAGCACAGGACGGCTGCACACCTCCTACCACCAGGCGGTCACCGCCACCGGCCGGCTCTCCTCCACCGAGCCTAACCTGCAGAACATTCCGGTGCGCAGCAGCGAAGGCCGGCGCATCCGCCAGGCGTTCGTACCGACTGCGGGTTACAAACTGGTCGCGGCGGATTATTCCCAGATTGAGCTCAGAATCATGGCCCACTTGTCGCAGGATGCCGGGCTGCTGAACGCCTTTAAAAAAGGGGAGGATATCCACAAGACCACCGCCGCCGAGGTGTTCGGCGTGGAACTCGACCAGGTCAGTTCAGATCAACGCCGCAGCGCCAAGGCCATCAACTTCGGCCTGATCTACGGGATGTCTGCATTTGGATTAGCCAAGCAACTGGGGATCGGACGCAATGATGCGGCCCTTTACATCAAACACTATTTCCAGACGTACCCCGGTGTCGAACGCTACATGGACCAGACCCGGGCCAGCGCCGCGGAACAGGGCTACGTCGAGACTCTCAGAGGTCGCCGTCTCTACCTGCCGGAAATTAATGCCCGTAACGGCATGCGCCGCCAAGCCGCCGAACGCACCGCCATCAACGCCCCTATGCAGGGTACCGCTGCCGATATCATCAAGCAGGCGATGATCGACGTCCAGGCATGGCTGGACCAATCCGCCCTAGACGCCCGGATGATCATGCAGGTTCACGATGAACTGGTGTTTGAGGTACTAGAGGCTGATTTAGAGGCGTTTCTCGCCCAGATCAACGAGAGAATGGCCATGGCTGCCGCACTGGACGTGCCGCTCCTGGTCGAGACGGGCGTCGGGGACAATTGGGAGCAAGCGCACTGATACGACCAAGACAATAGCTATAACCTATTGATTAACAGTGGCTGTGTAAAATAATTCGATTATTTTATGCGATTTCCGAACCTTCGGCCATACTTAGAGTCTCAAGTATGTGAGAGCTAATTCATTCGTTATCTGTAGTCACCTCTTTGCGGCTCTCTTTAGTACCTGTTAGTACCTGTGTTCGACCCTGATTTCATCTCCCTTCCGAGATTAGGGTCTTTTTTAAGTGACAATTCCCCCTAGTACTTCTGTTCTACCCGGCTCCGGCCGGGTTTTTTTATGGCTATGTTTCTTTTGTAGGTTAGGCTTCAGCCTGACAGCATATTTGCAGGAGCGCGCCTGCTGCAGAAGCCTGCAGCCGATCTCCTGGGATGCCGCTACAGATAATTAAACAGCGATAGCTGATTAACTCGTGAAAAGGTCTGTTGGGCGGCTTGCAGGGCCACCTCCTGAAAACTGAACCTTGAGATCGCTTCTGCATAATCCAGGTCTTCCAGGCCTGATAGCGCCGCCTCGGTCTGGATTTTAAAATCCTCGTTCACAGCATCCTGATTTTCCAGCGTGACCATCCTGCCGCCCAGTTGCGCCTGGGTCTGAATCATCCTGTCCTGAGCAACCATGATCTCATCCATGGCCTCATTCATGGCCGCCGTAACCTCGGACCGCGAATCCGCACTGGTTAAAGGGGTCCGCAGCGCATCGATCAACGTCTGGGCGCTGGTCAGGATCGAATGCTTGGACTGCTCCGGGCGGATGGCGGTTGAGGTCGATTCTGGAGTGGTGCCGAAGGCTACCGGAGTCGCCGGCGGCGACAGCTGAAGATCGAGCCCCAGTTCTGCCAAATCGACCTCTAGGCCTGCGCCGGTATTGAGCGGATCTATGGCACCTGTCCAGCTGCCACCTGCCGCGCTGGTCAGGGTATAGGTTGCTGGCTGGTAGGGGTAGGTCGTCGGATCGACCGTATCGGCAGCAACGGCTCCGGTGATGACCAGCGTCAGATCCTGCTTACCGTTGTCCTCGACATAGGTCTGAAAATCAGTCACCCCGCCTGCCACCGTTGATGGCTGAATACTCACCTCTACGCCAGCAGGCTTATTAAGCAGTTGCATCTCCACCTTACCGGGAACCACCTGAAATACCGCCCGCCCCGTATCGGTACTCTGGACCTGTGCGGCGGGCCCGGTCTGGATAAAACGGACCTCGTTGTCGCCCGCGTAACTAAAGTCATCCAGATCAAAGGGGGCGATACCGCCCCTGGCGCCGCCGAACAAGTACTCACCCTGAACATCCGTAGTGTTCATCAGACCCAGCATAAACTGCTGCACCTGTTCGATCTCATCGGCGATGCCGATGCGGTTCTGATCCGTCAGGGTGCCGTTACTCCCCTGAATGGCCAGTTCTTTGATCCGGTCGCTGGCATCTTTTACCTGCGCTACCACGGTCTCTTCCTGCTCCAGACGCCGTTGCGAGACGGCGATATTATCGGCATAGGTCTCACCTGCTGAAATTTCACGCCGCAACTTGAGGATCTGCGCCGCCGCTACAGGATCATCCGAGGGGCGGTTGAGGTTTTTACCGGTGGAAATCTGTTCCTGCGTCTTGGCCAGCGCAGTCTGGCCTGTTTGCATGTTACTGACGCCACTATTATAAATCTGCTGAGTTGAAATACGCATAATGAGTCTCCTATCCTACCGATGACAGCAGTGTATCAAACATGCTGCGGGCGGTATTGATCACCTGCGAGGCCGCTTGATACTGCTGTTGGAATTTGATCAGGTTAGCGGCCTCTTCATCCAGGTTCACGCCGGAAATACTATCGCGGACGGATTGCGCACTCTGCATGATCGCCTCATTGGCCTGCAGGTTGATAGTGGCCACCTGGGCCTTGCTGCCGACCTGCTCCACCAGTTGCGCGAAGCTGTCCTGGTAGCTGGCGTTACCCTCGACCAGTTTCAGCCTCTGCAACCCCGATAACTGCAGGGCATTGCGGTTGTCGCTGACCGCCTCGCTGTTGAATGACAGGTTCAGCTTGTCGCCGGGTTCCGGGCTACCTTTGAGGGTAATTTCAAAGCCGTTCAACTGAATCGTTTCGTCCGCACTATAGGGTTGGGCGGCCAAGAACAGCTGAGGATTCGTCGGATCGTCGTTGTCGACTTGGTAAACCTCAAAGGTCGCCTGCTGATTGCTATCTTTACCAAAAACCAACTGCAGGCTGTAGCTGTTTAAGCTCTCGACGTCGGCACGACTCGGATTGACCGCACGGGCGAGCTGCGCCTTAACATCGGAACTGTGGATCTGAAAACGATAGGCGTTGTCGTCGGCATCGAGAAGCCCCGTACCGGCGGTCTTATCGCCCACGACGATGTCGATACCGGTATTCGGGTCGTAGGTCTGCTCCTCTAGATGACTGAGTCCGGCCACGCCCCCCTGATTGAAGTCATAGAGAGTTGCCGTCGCCGGATCGAATGCCGACGCAGGGGTTGGGGCCGGGCCTTCATAAACGCTGTAGGCGGTCTCGCTGGTGAAGTAAACCAATGCGGTAGCAGCAGGATCTACCAATACCTGATTAGTACCTGCATCCTTGGCATTCGATAGATCGACGCTGACCAGCTGCCCGGTTCTGGGCGCAATATTATTGACCGTGGTCAGGGCGACACTGAGGGTGCCGCTATTATCTATCGCGGTCTCAGTGCGCACGGGTGACGCGAAAGCGAGCTGGCGACCAGAGCTCAGCGCGACCTCGATCCGCTCCGCGCCATAGCGTACCGGCTGCACCAGGATCTTGTCATTTTGGGCAAACTTCTGGCCGTTCGCGGATTTGAGGGTGATATCCAGGCCATCCAGATTTAACTTCAGCTCGCCGGCTGCGATTTGATCCAGGGTAGCGTCCTCATAGGTCGAATCCAGGGTCGCGGTGCGGGGCTTAAAGTCATCCTGAGTAAAGACCTTGTTATCAGACGCACGCGTCAGGGTAAAATTCATGCCACTGCCGTCAGCTTTCGCCTCAGTAAACCGAAGCTCATAGTCGCTCGCTTGCAGCTGACCACTGTCACGGATCACCACCGCCGAGCTGGTCGACAGAGGCACCGCATTGCTGCCGTATGCCCGGACATCGCCGGCATTCGCCGGATCTTTGAACCAGTTACTCGCCATATTACCGTCCAGATCGACCCCCAGGGTCTGCTGTTGATTGACGGTATCCGCGAACACGATCGCTAAACGTCCTAACTCGTTCCAGCTCGGAACCAACACCTCGTTCCTATAATCGAGCATACCGCCAATCTCTCCGGAGCGGATCTCATCACCGACGCTGATCGATTTACTGCTCACCTCAACAAAGATACTGACATTGTTAATATCAGGGTCACCCTGCTTGGCGGTCAGGGTGCTTGCCGCCCCTCCGATCACTAGGGGCTGGCCATTACCCACAAACAGGTTGATGTCGTTACTACCCGTCGCGGTATGCACCGATACGCCAATCTTGGTGCCTAACGATTGGATCAGTTCGTCACGATGATCTTTCAACTCATTGGCCGATTCGCCACGGGCGTCCGCCAGTCCAATTTGGTCATTGAGCTTAGCCACTAGTCCCGCCATCTGATTCGCTTCGCTGACAGTGGCTTGCAGCTTGGCATTAATGGCCTCGTTTTGAGTCTGTAATTGCCGGTCAACCTCGACAAAGCGCAGCGCCAGTGCTTCGGACTGCGCCAGAATCAGCTCACGATTGGGAATAGAGGCGGGATCATCTACGCCGGCTTGCACGGCAGAAAAAAACTGATCGGTTACCGAGGAGATATTGGTATTGGTGTTGGCTAGCAAATCGTCGGTCTGACCGGCAAAAAATGAATACATCTCGGTAGAGGAGAAGCTGGAGGTACTGGACCAGAGCTGCCGGGTCGCAAAGTCATCGGCGATGCGATTGACACTGAGGATCTGCACGCCCTGATCAGGCGCCGACCGGGACGAGATCTCGATCTGCTGCCGCGAATAGCCGGGGGTATTGACGTTACTGATGTTGCTGCTTGAGGTCTCAAAGCCGCGCATCGCGACATTGAGGCCCTGCAGGGCAACACTTATTGATCCAGCCATGTGAATCTCCTAGAGCGGTTCATGCGTTAAGCGGCGCAGGCATCCATAAAATCAGATTCTACTTAACCGCCACTTAACGTCCTGATAGGTTGCCAAGGGCGTTTTGCAGCAGGTCGCCGTCAAGAATGCCCATTATCTTGTTGCTGTAGTCCGGATCCGTGGCGTAACCCGCCAGTTGCAGTTGCTGGGTGTAACTCCGGGCATCATGGGCCTGCTCCAGCGCGCCCTGGTAGCGTGGGCTCTGACTCAAAAATTCGACATAGTCCTGCATACTCTGCTCATAAGAGCCATAGGCACGGAAGGTGGCTTTTTCACGCTGTGCCAGACCATCACGAAACTCCAGGGTACTGGTGGTGACGCGCTCACCCTCCCAGCGCTGATCGGCTTTGATGCCGAAGAGGTTATGACTGCTGCCGCCATCGCCGTGACGCGGCAGATGTTTGCCCCAACCGGTTTCCAATGCCGCTTGCGCTACCAGCATCTCCGGCGCCACTCCGGCCCGTACCGCGATCCGTTCGGCAACGGGTAGCAACTGCTGTATAAACGCCTCGGGGGTGTCGAAGCCCTCGGTCATCAGGGCGGCAACCGGGTTGCCGCTTGCTGTAACGGGGGTCTGGGCCTGGGTCTGGGTTTGAGCTTCAGCGGCCTTTTTTATCGAGGCCTGCACCGCTAACGCGGCGCTCTGCTCTAGAAGCTGAGTCAGACCCGCGCTGGCCTGATCGAGCGGCTGTCGCTGTATTGCCTGCTCAGCATCCACCTGTTGCGGCTCAGAGCCCTGCGACAACTGCCGTATCAGCACATCGCGCAAGCCGATGCCGCTACCGGAGGAGAGCGTCAGGCTCAGCTGCTGATCCATCATGTCCTGATAAAACTTGCTCTCACTGCTATCGAACAGGCCGCCTTCAGACAGACCTTCATTCGCCTTACGCATATTTTTGAGGAGCATATTGAGAAACAACGATTCGAACTGCTCAGCCACCGCCGCCAGGGCATCAGGCGCATCATCACGGCCCGCCTTCTTGAGCTTATTCAGCTCATTAAGATCGGTATAGGACTTGATACTGAGGTCGTTGCTCATCTCGCTACTCTCCGTTAAGCGGCAAAAAAAGTCCGCTTAGCAAAGACTATGCACAAGGAGTGCCAATATTAAGACTATGTGAATTAGGCTTTAGCCTGACCGCTTATTTGCAGCTGAGCGCGAGTTGTCGGAATACATTCCACCCACAAAACGCCAACCCACAGGGGTGTGTTTTGTAGGTTAGGCTTTAGCCTGACGAAGTGAAGGCGTAGGCATCTTCGCAACAACTAACAGCTACATAGCCTTTAAATAACGATCAGCTCAGCCCGCAGTGCGCCGGACTGTTTCAATGCTTCCAGGATCGCCATCAGGTCTCCGGGTGCGGCACCTACCTGATTCACCGCCTGTACGATATCGTTGAGCGAGGCGCCGGGCTTGAAGCTAAACATATGCCCACTGTTCTGATCGACCTGGATCCCGGAGCGCGGCGTTACCACCGTATTGCCACCGGCAAGGGCATCGGGTTGACTCACGGCGGAATCCTCCAGGATGGACACGGTCAAGCCGCCATGCGTGATCGCCACGGCAGAAACACGTACGTTCTCGCCGATGATAATAGTGCCGGTACGGGAATTGATAATCACCTTGGCCACCTCGGCAGCCGGCTCCACTTCCAGATTCTCCAATACCGACAGATAGGTCACCCGCTGACCCGCATCGCGCGGGGCCCGTACCCGGATCGAGATCGCATCCACCGAGGTGGCGACATCCGGCCCCAGCAGGGCATTGATCCGCTCGGCCACGCGCCTGGAGGTCGTAAAGTCGGGGTGATGCAGATTAAGCACCAGATGATCGCCACGAGAGAAGGGGGATGGCACCGAACGCTCCACCGTGGCCCCCCCCGGAATCCGCCCGACACTCGGAATATTGATGGTGATTTTCGACCCATCAGCCCCCTGCAGCCCCAGACCACCGACCACCAGATTTCCCTGCGCCATGGCATAGATCTGCCCATCGGCCCCCTTGAGCGGCGCCATCAGTAGGCTGCCGCCACGCAGGCTGGAGGCATCGCCGATCGAGGAAACGGTAATATCCAGGGTCTGACCGGGCTTGGCAAAGGCTCGCAACTCGGCATGAATCGACACCGCGGCGATATTTTTTGATTGCGGATTCTGTCCCGCCGGCAGGGTGAGCCCGAACTGGGTCAGCATGTTTTTAAAGGTCTGAGAGGTGAAACCACCCTTATCCCCGCTGCCGCTCAACCCCACCACCAGGCCATACCCCACCAACTGGTTGGTCCGCACGCCTTCGACATCGGTAATGTCCTTGAGGCGTTCCGCCTGGACAGGACCACTCATACCCAGGACACTCAGCCCCATTAATAGCATTGCAGGCCATAGATCCGATCGTAGCTGTTTAATACTTAACATATTGTTCACCTTAATCAGAAGGGCTTAAAAAGAGCCATCACAAGGGCCATCACAAGGGCCAAAGGGGGGGCTGAAGAAGCGGGAGATCCAGCCTATGCGACGACTATCCTGCACCTGCCCGGTCGCGCGCTTGATGTACAACATCATCAAAAGGGCCAAAGGGGACTGAAGAAGAAGCGGGAGAGCCAGCCCATGTGATTGCTGTCATGTACCTGGCCCGTACCGCTGTAGGTAATCCGCGCATCGGCCAACTTGACCGAATCCAGGGTATTCTCAGGGCTGACATCTTGCGGCCGCACCAGCCCGCTGACCCGAATATATTCGTCACCACTGGTCAGGGTCATCCACTTCTCACCCCGAACCCGCATCACCCCGTTGGGCAGGACCGCAACCACGGTCACCGTGATGCTACCGCTCAGGCTGTTGCTCTGGTCGGTATCGCCGGTACCCGAAAACGTGCGTGTACCACCCGCCAGGCTGGCACTCAACGGATTGCCACCGATCGACAGCGGTGAGCCAAAGACTGTCGGCGCGGCGATCTGAATATTACTGTTCTTGCCAACATCCGTTTCGCTAGATTTACTGGACTGGGTACGCTCGGTCAGGGTGATGGTCAGGATATCTCCGACCCGGCGCGCCTTGGAATCTTCATACAGCGACAGGCTGGTGCCGGCATGAAAGATGGCACCATCGACGGGTTTAGGCGTCGCCATGGCGGCCGGAGGAACCGGAGCGAAATAGGGGTTGTCCGGCTTAGGGGGGACTTGGGTAGCACAGCCTGCCAGTCCCAACATCGCCAACCCGACAATCCCGGTAACGAGATAGTTCATTCGTATTATCCTGCTTATTTTAGCTAGTTCCAGCACGACCAGGCCTCGCTCTATAGCTGCTGAGTCACAAACGACAGCATCTGATCGACGGTCGAGATCACCTTGGAGTTCATCTCAAAGGCGCGCTGGGTCGAGATCATATTGACCAGCTCCTCCACCGAGTTGACGTTGGAGTTCTCCAGCGCCCCCTGAATACTGCGGCCAAACGAAGTCGAATCCGGATTGCCGGTGGTGGGTGCGCCGCTGGACACCGTCTCCTGAAACATATTGCCCCCCATCGCCTGCAAGCCTGCGGGGTTGGTAAAGCCGGCCAGGGTCAGCTGCCCGACCTGAGTCGCCACCGAGCTCCCCCCCTGAGTCACAGAGACCGTGCCATCGTTGCCGATAGAGATCGTCGTCGCATCCTCTGGAATCGAGATCTGCGGGTCCAGCAAATACCCCTGTGACGTCACTACCTGACCCGATGAGTTGAGCTGGAAGCGGCCGCTGCGGGTGTAGGCCGTCTCACCATTGGGCATGGCAATCTGGAAGAACCCGCGACCCTCGACGGCGACATCCAGGTTCTGATCGGTGATATTGAGCGTTCCCTGAGTAAACTGTTTTACCGTACCTGCGGTACGCACACCGGTGCCCAGCTGCAGCCCCGAGGGCAGCTCGGTCCCCTCGGCAGACTGAGCACCGGGCTGGCGTTTGATCTGATAAACCAGATCTTCAAACACCGCGCGATCACGCTTAAAGCCATCGGTACTGAGGTTAGCCAGGTTGTTAGATACGACCCGCAAGGCGGTGTCCTGCGCACTCAGGCCGGTCTTAGCGACAAATAAAGCACCGTTCATCGTATTATTCCTCTGTCTGGATAGGGTTAGCTGTCTGGGTAGCTCGCGTTTCAGGTCTTATTCGCACCAGGCTCCTAGCCGACATCCTGTAACACTCGGGCGGCAGCAGCGGCATTCTCTTCCGCATTTTTCATCATCTTGATATTCATCTCGAAGCGGCGTGACAGATCGATCATCGCCGTCAGTTCACTGACCGCATTGACGTTACTGGTTTCGATATAGCCCGATTTAAGCCGCACCAACGGATCTGCGACCGCTAAGGCACCACCCATGACCCGTAGCAAGCCATCCTGGCCCTTATTGAGGGTCTGAGATTCGGGATTAACCAGCTTGATCCGATCAACGACGGCCAGCTCCCTCGCCTCACTGCCCTGCACCCGCACGGAGATTGTGCCATCGCTGCCGATCTCTATTTTAGAGCTCGGCGGCAACTGGATAGGCCCCCCATCACCGAGCACCGGCAAGCCACTGCCTGTGCGCAGCTGACCGGCGGCATCAACCTGCAGCTCACCGGCACGGGTGTAGGCTTCACGTCCATCGGTGGCCTGGACCGCGATCCAGCCCGATCCCTGAATGGCGACATCCAGATCACGCCCCGTGGAGTTGTTCACTCCGCCAGACAGATCGGTCGCAGGACGCTCGGTCATGGCGTAAACCCGTGACTGGAAGCCGGCGCCAAGCACTGGCATGGCGCGGGCTTGGGCCAGATCGGACTTGAAAGCGGTCGTATTGACGTTAGCCAGATTGTTCGCATGCGCCGTCTGCGCCAGCATGGTCTGGGTGGCTCCTGTCATCGACAGATACAGTAACTTATCCAATGGGTAACTCCTGGCTAGCTGATGCGCGGAGGTCAACCCTCAACGTGCGACAACAGTATTTCATGACTACCTAACGACTCTCTAGCAACGCTCTAACTAACCTATAGCAATTTCGATGCCACTTTGTGACAACTGTAAAAAAGCACGCCCAGAGTCGCGTCTGGGCGTGCTGTATTAACGATAGAGTAGAGCGCTAAGAAAGAATGCCTAGCTGATCTGCAGGATCGTCTGGGTGATAGAGTTCTCGGTCTGCAGCGTCTTGGAGTTGGCCTGGAAGTTCCGCTGCGCCTCGATCAGCTTCACCAGCTGCTCCGACAGGTCGACATTGGATTGCTCCAGCGCCGCCGACCGCAGCTGACCGTTAAGACCCGTGCCAGGCGGGTTCAGGATTGCCTGCCCAGAATCCAGGGTGGAGGTCCAGGCGGTATCACCGATCGGCTGCAGACCATTCTGGTTTTCAAAGGTCGCCAGCGCCACTATACCCAGGTTGGACTTCTGGCCGTTGCTGAAGCTGGCCTCCATGGTGCCGTCAGAACCAAAGCTCACCCCGATCAGATCGCCCTTGGTATAGCCATCCTGAGTGGATGCCTTGACGATAGAGTCCGAGGCGAACTGACTGGCTCCAGAGAGATCCAGATCAATTTCATTAATCGGGTTGGTGGGATCAGCGCCGACCACCGTCAGCGACGGCGCGGTTCCATCCGCACTGACCAACTGACCATTGACGCTACTGAGCAAACCATTACTGGTATCAAAGGCGACCAATATCGGCCCCTCTGCGGTCGTGGTAAGGCCTGAACCCGGCTGCGGAGCGCGACCAATATCCAGCGGCGTATCGCTATTAAAGAGCGCGTGCATCTGATACACCCCTTCATAGGTCCTATCGCCAACCTCTGCAATACTCCCCCCTGGCGGGACACCGCTTCCGGAAGTACTTTCAGTCAAGCCGGCAGCCGTTCCGTTAGTCACCGCTACCTGGGGCTCATCACCCAGTTCCGGCTTATAGGTGATGATAAGCTCGCCGTCCTCGTTCTTATCCAGAGTTTCTATCTCGGGATGAGCATTGAGGATGGCATTGGTACTCTTGATAATCTCAGCCACAACCTGAGCACTACTCATCCCGTCTTCTACCCCGATCTGCACATCACCGACGGTAACAAACTTATTACTACCCTCTACCTCGCCACCAAAGGCATGACTCTCAATCTTATTAGCAGCAAAGAAGGGGTTCTCTGTATTGGTCGAGACCAGATCCGTGGTACTGGTCCCTTCATCCAACGAGATCAGTATCGGCCGGGTATCGGCGGCACTGGCCTTATAGGTCACGACCAGCTCGCCGCCCACCGCAGCCATAGTGGCGATATTGACATCCCAACCGGACTGCGCCTGTAAGGTCTTGGCATCAAACTCAGCCACAATGGCCGCCGCCGCCGTGTCTTGATCAACCCCTACCACCGCCGGAATAGCGGCAGCGTCAGGAGCAGGAGGCGTAAAACTGGCACCCCCGACATTAATACTGTCTCCTGCACTGGTAGGGCCAAAATCAGCAAAACCAACGGTCTGCCGCTCGCGCCAGGGACCCTGCTCGATAAAATCGAACTTGATGGTATTTTCATTACCCAGGCTATCGAAGGAGCGGCTGGTCGTACTAAAAGAGAAGGTCGACGAGTCGCTCGGATCATAGGCCAGGTTGGTTGGCTCTTCCGCCGCATCGATATTAAACGACAGGTTCATAAGCTCTGTGGCTTGGGGCGGACTCTCTTTCTCCGACACCGCTAGATTACCGACAGGCTGGGCATTACCCGAGGAATCCAGCCCAAAGCCCTGCAGGAAATTACCGTTCTTTGCGACCACATAACCGTCTTTATCCAGCTCGAAACCACCGGCACGGGTGTAACTAATACCTCCCTGACCGTCGTTGAGCTGGAAGAAACCACCGCCATCGATCGCAAGGTCCAGGTTGCTGTTGGTGAACTGAATGGTTCCGGCGGTAAAGTCCTGGGCAATATCCGAGACGATAACGCCGGAGCCTGCACTGTTGGCACTGCCTGAACCTACCGCCACCGTGGAGAAGATATCGGCGAACTCGGTGCGACCCGACTTAAAGCCTACGGTGCTGGCGTTGGCAATATTGTTCCCGGTAACATCCAACTCTGTCGTAGAGGCCTTGAGCCCCGTAATTGCTGTACTAAAGGCCATGGTTAGACTCCAATCTGCTTAATCTGGTCGAGGGTTACAGAGCCCCCGGCGATGTTTATTTTCATCCCTACACCGTTCTGACCCAGGCTGACGCTATCGACGTTACGGCCCAGATAGGCCTGCACCGGGACGTATTCGCCATCTTCGAGCGCCTCAACGTCGAATCGGTACTGTCCGGCCCCCTGCTCGGGCGGTAACTGCAATGAGAATTGACCATCCCCGGCCGCCTGTGCTCCCAACGACAGATTACTGATCAATTTACCCGCGCTGTCATAGACACGGACACGGACGTCCGCATGACTGGTCTCAAGCGCCAGGACGCCTTTGACCTCGCCATCGGCACCCACCTCCGCGGTCTGGGTCGGCACATACACGGTCTTGCCCACCATCGAAGAGGCCTGCAGGGCCGTCTGGCTCGACAACAGGCCCGACGAGAGATTCTGCATCGAGACGTTCATGTTGTTAATACTCTCGACCATGCTCATCTGCGAGATCTGATTCATATAGTCTGCCGTATCCGCAGGACTGCTCGGATCCTGATTCTGCATCTGCGCCATCAGCAGTTTCATGAACATATCACTCTGATCTTCGGCCGCTGACGTGCTGGCCTCGGTCTTGTTATTCATCTCCAGAAACACATTGCCCGGGCTGTTTACGCCGTTAACATCACTCATCGTCCATCTCCTGAAACACGCTTAGCCTGCTGCTGTTTGTATCTGGGTTTTTTATCCAGGTTTTTATATCCAAGTTTTTATATCCAAGTGATCATCAGCCATTAACCCTGCCCCAGCTGCAGCACCCGCTTCATCATATCTTTGGCCGTCCCCATCAGGTCGGCATTGGTCTGAAAGGAGCGCGAGGCCGAGATCATGTTGGTCATCTCTTCCACAACATTGACGTTGGGGTAGAAGACATAGCCCTCGTCATTAGCCATAGGATGGTTGGGCTCAAACTGCTTGCGCAGCGGCGCATCACTCTCAACAATGCCTGTGACCTGGACACCGACCCCGGCACCCGCTCCTGTGACCGCACTGCCCGCGCCCGGCATGCCGGCCATCACCTGCTCTTGCATCATCGCAAACAGCGGCTGCCGGGCACGGTAGGTGGTATCCATACTGCTGCTGACACTCTCGGCGTTGGCTATATTTGAGGCCACTGTATTGAGCCGAATACTCTGGGCCGTCATACCGCTGCCGGCGATGTTAAATATATTGGTCAGAGACATCTGGAAATTCCTTGTCCTTAGTTAACAAACCTAATCGCCTTTAATGGCGGCCATTAATCCGGTCATCTTCTTGTTCAGAAACGTGTAGCTCGCCTGGTACGCCAGGGCATTTTTGGCATACTCAGCCTGCTCCTGCTGGACATCGACGGTATTGCCATCCAACGACGGCTGCAGGGGGGTGCGGTACAGCATCTCAGCCGCAAAATCAGCACTTAGCACCCCGCCCTGGTGGCCCGAGC
>JBLHND010000014.1:0-35389 GCA_047622605.1 Motiliproteus sp.
GTTTTGGTCGCCAGTTTGCTTAGTTCTTGTTGGTTTAGGTCGCGTAGCGTCGTGCTTGCAACTTTGGCGGCCTCGTTCAAAAAATATTCAGCATTGTAGCGCCGGTTTGCCAGTATTTTTGCATAATCCCCGGTGATCTCTGTGAGGAGCTCGTCTTTAAAAAACAACGTTAGCCGTTTTTGGGTCGTGTGGTCTCCTCCGGTTCTGAGGCTGTATAAGTAATCCCAGCGTGTTTGGTTAAAGGTATCGGTGATCATGGGTGTCCCTAGGATGTATTTCACCTGGTTATGGCTCATTCCGAGCTCGAGTTTATCGACGTCTTCCTGAGTAATACGATTACCCTGTTGAATGTCGATCTTGTGTACACCCGGAAAGAAGGTACAGCCCTGGAGACCGGTCAGTACGCTAAAAAGGATGGTAACGCTAATAATAATTCTTTGCATTTGGGAATAGCTTCAATCAGACTTGAACCCTGATGATACATCATTCTTCAGCTTCAGCTAAGGATAGCGCAACCCCCAGTCGACTATACAGTGAAGACTATGAGTTCAGAAAACCAAGAGCTTCGAAAGGCGGGTCTAAAAGTGACCCTTCCGAGAATCAAAATCTATCAAATTTTGGAGCGTGCCGGTGAGGGCGATCACTGGAGCGCGGAGAATATCTACAAGATTCTGATGGAGACTGGCGACGATGTCGGGCTGGCCACAGTCTACCGGGTCTTGACCCAGTTTGAGGCTGCAGGCCTGGTGGTGCGGCACCGTTTCGAGGGTGGGCATTCGGTATTTGAGCTCGCCTCTGACGAAAAACACGACCATATCGTGTGCGTGAAATGCGGCCGGGTTAAAGAATTTAGCGATCCCGAACTCAATCAGCGCCAGCAGCAAATAGCCGAGGGCCTGGGTTTCAGTATCTCGGATCGCACCGTCTATCTATATGGTGTCTGTCAGGGTGGGTGCCAGGAGCCGCATTAGCGTTTTTTTGTGGGTTGGCGAGGTAGGCTGGAATGCAATCCCAGCTTTCATTGGTCTATGCGGACGTGTACAGATGCAGGCGTACCTGGAGAGGAGCTGCTGGAGAGGAACTGCTGGAGTGTTGCTGGGATTGCATTCCAGCCTACAGTCCTTCTTTTGTGGGTTCGCCGTCAAATGCTCCTGCATGGGCGGCACTTACTACGTCCCTGTAGCTCGGGCTTCAGCCTGACGATCGCTGCACAATGCTAGCCTTGTCGGACTACCTTCTGCCCAAAAAACGCCAACCCACACTCCCTCTTTGCTACTTCAGCGCCAGCATCTCTGCGGCGTGGTCGATGGAGCGCTGGGTGATATCGATGCCACCGAGCATGCGCGCTATCTCCTGTACCCGCTGGTCCTTATCCAGGCGCTGGATTTGAGTGCTGCTAAGTCCCTTACTCTGTCGTTTGCTGACATATAAGTGCTGTTGTCCGCGTGAGGCGACTTGCGGTTGGTGGGTGACGCAGAGCACCTGGCTGTGATTGCCTAGTTCGCGTAGTAAGCGTCCTACGACTTCTGCGATCGCACCGCCGATGCCGACATCGACTTCGTCAAATGCCAGCACCGGTGTGGCGCTGATCTGCGCGGTAACCACCTGGATCGCCAGACTGATTCGTGAAAGTTCGCCTCCGGAGGCGATCTTTGCCAGGGGTTTGGCGGGTTGGCCGGGGTTGGTGCTGATCAGGAACTCGATATCTTCCAGTCCATAGGCCTTGGCGCTGCAGGGCGTCATGCTGACTTCAAAATGACTGGACGGCATCCCCAGCAGGGCTAGCTGGGCATTGACCTGCTTGTCCAGGCGTTTGGCGGTGGAGCGGCGTTTTTTGCTGAGTTGTTCGGCCTGCTGTACATACGCCTGTTCCGCGTCCTGACACTCCGTCGTCAGCTGTTCCAGGGCGCTGTCGCTGAGGCTGAGCTCTGCCAGCTCTTGCGCGAGTTGCTGGTGTAGCTCCGGCAGGCCGTCGGCATCGACCTGATGTTTACGGGCGAGCTGAAACAGCAGGCTGAGCCGTTCTTCCACCTGTTCCAGGCGCTGTGGGTTGACCTCGGTGCGATCGATGAAGTGACCCAGTTCTAACGAGGCCTCTTCGATCTGTATCAGCGCGGAGTTGAGCATCTCCCGGCTGCTGTTGAGGGCATCATTGTCGATATGGATGCTGCCGAGTTGCAGCAGGCAGCTGTTCAGCAGGCTGGCGCAGTTGCCCGAGTCTGCTTCGGTGGTGAGCTGGCGAATCGAGGCGCAGGTCTCCAGCAGGGTTTCGGCGTGAGCCAGTTGCTGCTGCTCCTGTTCCAGGTCATGCAACTCGCCCACTTGAGGGGCGATCTGGTCGAGCTCTTCGACCTGATAGCGCAGCAGCTGCTCGCGAGCGTCCTGCTGATCGCTGCGACTGCGCAGGCTGTCCAGGCGTTGTTGCAGCTGTTGCCACTGGCGGAACTGCTGTCGGGTTTGGCTGCCGTGCGCATCCAGGGTGCCGAAGCTGTCGAGGAGGGCGCGGTGATGTTCTTTTTTGAGGAGTTTCTGATGCTCATGCTGACCATGGATCTCGATCAGCAATTCGCCAAGTGCGCGCAGGCTCTGCAGGGGTGCGGGCTGGCCGTTGATGTAGGCACGTGAGCGGCCGTTGCGCCCCAGGACGCGGCGCAGGATGCAGTCATCGTCCTGGTTGAGTTCATTGTCGCTTAACCATTGCTGTGCCAGCGGCAGCTTGCTCAGGTCAAAGCTGGCGCTGATATCAGCACGCTCGCGGTCATGGCGAACCATGCCCGCGTCGCCGCGATCACCCAGCGCGAGGCCCAGGGCATCCAGCAGGATCGACTTGCCGGCGCCGGTTTCGCCGCTAATGACCGTCATGCCCAGTTCCAGCTCCAGATCGAGTTGGTCGATCAGGGTAAAGTCACGAATACTCAGGTGGGTCAGCATCACGGCTCCTGCAGATAAAATATAATAAGTATGTTTATTTATACAGTAGTCCTGAGGGTGATTCCAGTGCCTTTTGGATTGAGTGTCTTATAGCCTTGAATCCTGCAGTGTCATCCCCATATAGGGGACTCAGATAAAAGAATTGGTTCCCATCCAGCTGAGTTATGGAGTCATTGATGGCAAACGAAGGTAAGGCGCAGGCGTCGCCCGCCGAAGAGAGTATTAACGCTGAGTCGGCGGCGACTACCGCCGACGCTCAGGTTGACAACGATGCGCAGGCCGATGGCTCGGTCGAGCCGTCCAGTGACGCGCTGCAGAAGGATTTAGATCTCGAGCTAGAACAAGCGCAGTTGGCGCTTAAAGACGCTCAGGATCAGGTGCTGCGGGCTCAGGCAGATGTGCAAAATGTGCGGCGTCGTGCCGAGCAGGATGTCTCCAAGGCGCGCAAATTTGCCCTGGAGCGCTTTGCAGAAGAGTTGCTGCCCGTGGTGGATA
The DNA here is from genome assembly GCA_047622605.1 of Motiliproteus sp. Taxonomy (GTDB): domain Bacteria; phylum Pseudomonadota; class Gammaproteobacteria; order Pseudomonadales; family Balneatricaceae; genus Motiliproteus. Next base: position 3,427 of record JBLHND010000014.1, read on the forward strand.
ACCTCGAGCGCGGGCTGGACCTGGCTCAAAATGATGACACCGATGTCAAAGTGGTCCGTGAAGGGCTCGAGCTGACATTGAGTTCATTTTTGAGCGCGCTGAAAAAATTCAACGTCGAAAGCATCGATCCCCAGGGTGAGCCTTTCGACCCCCAGGTGCATCAGGCGATGACGATGGTTGAAAATGACAGCGTCGAGCCCAACACCGTATTGCACGTGATGCAGAAAGGTTATCAGCTTAACGGCCGCCTAGTGCGTCCGGCGATGGTGATGGTGTCTAAGGCGGGAACAGCTAAACCCGACACGCCGAAAATCGACGAGCAGGCTTGAAACCCGCTTAAGCAGACCAATATAGATAGTTAACCAAGAATCAACCAGCGCCGGGCTCCCTCCCGGGCTGGGTCAGCAAGTTTGGAGCGAATCATGGGTAAAGTAATAGGTATCGACCTGGGCACCACCAATTCATGTGTGTCTGTGCTCGAGGGCGGCAAGCCTAAAGTCATCGAAAATTCCGAGGGAGATCGTACAACACCCTCCATCATCGCCTACACCGGCGATGGCGAGATTCTGGTCGGTCAGTCCGCCAAGCGCCAGGCCGTGACCAATCCGACCAATACGCTGTTTGCGATCAAGCGTCTGATCGGTCGTCGCTTTAAGGACGACGTGGTTCAGAAAGATATCAAGATGGTCCCCTATAAGATCTGTGAAGCCGATAACGGCGATGCCTGGGTAGATGTTAATGGTACCAAGCAGGCGCCGCCCCAGATCAGTGCCGAAATTCTGAAGAAGATGAAGAAGACCGCCGAAGACTTCCTGGGCGAGGCGGTGACCGATGCGGTTGTGACCGTACCGGCCTACTTCAACGATTCCCAGCGTCAGGCAACTAAAGATGCCGGTAAGATCGCGGGTCTGAATGTGTTGCGGATCATCAACGAGCCGACTGCTGCAGCCCTGGCCTACGGCATGGACAAGAAGCGTGGCGACAGCACCATCGCGGTTTATGACCTGGGTGGCGGTACCTTCGATATCTCTATCATCGAGATCGCCGAAGTCGATGGCGAGCACCAGTTTGAAGTGCTTTCTACCAACGGCGATACCTTCCTGGGTGGTGAAGATTTTGATTTACGTTTGATCGAATACCTTGCCGAGTCATTCAAGAAAGACACCGGCATCGATCTGCACAACGATCCTCTGGCGCTGCAGCGTCTGAAGGAAGCGGCCGAGAAAGCCAAGGTTGAGCTGTCTAGCAGCCAACAGACTGATGTTAACCTGCCTTACATCACGGCCGATGCCAGTGGTCCCAAGCACCTTAACGTCAAGGTTACCCGCGCTAAGCTGGAATCCCTGGTCGAGGCGCTGGTCCAGCGTACTATTGCTCCCTGTGCTCAGGCATTGAAAGATGCGGGTCTGAGTGCGTCTGAGATCGATGATGTGATCCTGGTCGGTGGCCAGAGCCGCATGCCGATGGTGCAGGAAAAAGTTAAAGCCTTCTTCGGCAAAGATCCGCGTAAGGATGTTAACCCGGATGAAGCGGTTGCTATGGGCGCTGCGATCCAGGCTGCCGTACTTTCTGGCGAAGTCAAAGACGTGCTGCTGTTGGACGTGACCCCGCTGACGCTGGGTATCGAGACTATGGGCGGTGTTGCGACGGCGGTGATCGAGAAGAACACCACTATCCCCACCAAGAAGTCTCAGGTGTTCTCCACCGCCGATGACAACCAGAGCGCGGTGACGATTCACGTGGTTCAGGGCGAGCGTAAGCAATCGAGCCAGAACAAATCACTGGGACGTTTCGATCTGGCCGATATTCCGCCCGCTCCGCGCGGTATGCCACAGATCGAAGTCAGCTTTGACCTGGATGCCAACGGTATTCTTAACGTGTCGGCCAAAGATAAGGCCACCGGTAAAGAGCAGTCGATCGTAATCAAGGCCTCTTCTGGTCTGTCGGACGAAGAGATCGAGAAGATGGTCGCCGATGCCGAAGCCCATTCGGCTGAAGATGAGAAGTTTGCGGCCCTGGTCGGTGCCCGTAACGCGGCCGATGGCATGATCCATACTGCCAAGAAGACGCTCGAAGAAGCAGGCGACAAGGCCAGTGATGAAGAGAAAGCGGCTATAGAAGCGGCGATCGCAGCACTGGATGAAGCGATGAAGGGCGATGAGCAAGACGAGATCGACGCCAAGACCGCAGCCTTGACCGAGGCCGTTTCAGGGGTAGCACAGAAGATGCACGCCGATGCTACCGCCGAGCAGGCCGAGGGTGCTGAAGCGCAAGCGGAAACTTCACGTTCTGATGATGCCGTTGATGCAGAATTTGAAGAAGTTAAAGACGACAAAAAGTAGGTCGTTGAGTCTTTTTTGACGGTAACAAGTAGCGCGGGAGTCTCTCTTCCGCGTTCTTGTATCTGGATTTCGCACTAGCACTGTTGTTTATCAAGCGGTTTATCAAGCGGTTTATCAAGCGGTTTTTTTATGTCCAAGCGTGATTACTATGAAGTACTGGGGGTCTCCCGGGATACCTCAGATCGGGATATCAAGAAGGCGTATCGCCGCCTGGCGATGAAGTTTCACCCGGATCGCAACCCGGGTGATAAAGCATCGGAAGAGAGTTTCAAGGAGGCCAATGAGGCCTACGAGATGCTTTCCGACGCCCAGAAAAAAGCCGCCTACGATCAGTACGGCCATGCCGGCGTCGATCCGAATATGCGCGGCGGCGGAGGTCAGGGGCAGGGCGGCTTTGGTGATGTCTTCGGCGATGTCTTCGGTGATATCTTCGGCGGTGGCGGTGGTGGTGGCGGTCGTGGTCGTTCACGGGTTCAGCGGGGTGCCGATTTACGCTACAACATGGAGCTCGATCTGGAAGAGGCCGTGCGCGGCGTCGAGAAAAAGATCCGTATTCCTACCCTGGTCGGTTGTAAGACCTGTAGTGGCTCGGGCGCCAAGGCCGGCACTCGGCCGACCAGTTGTGGTACCTGTGGTGGCATAGGTCAGGTGCGGATGCAGCAGGGATTCTTCTCGGTGCAGCAGACCTGTCCTGCCTGTCACGGCGAGGGTTCAACGGTTTCCGATCCCTGTACGGATTGTCGTGGTCAGGGGCGGATCGAGAATACCAAGACTCTGTCGGTCAAGATTCCACCGGGAGTCGACACCGGCGATCGAATCCGTCTGGCCGGAGAAGGTGAGGCGGGCTCTCATGGTGGACCCACGGGCGATCTGTTTGTTCAGGTCTCGGTGCGTCGCCATGCGATCTTCGAGCGCGAGGGCAAGAGCCTTTATTGCGAGGTGCCGATCAGTTTCGTCGATGCAGCGCTCGGAGGCGAGATCGATGTGCCGACGCTCGATGGTCGGGTCAAGCTGAAAGTGCCTGAAGAGTCGCAGACTGGCAAGATGTTTCGACTGCGTGGCCGCGGCGTCCCCCCGGTACGCGGAGGCACCCCCGGCGATCTGATGTGCAAGATTCTGGTCGAAACGCCGGTGCATCTGAGCACTAAGCAGAAGGAGCTGCTGCGCGAGTTCCAGACTACTCTGGATGAAAAATACGCCAAGCATTCACCCAAGAAGACCACATTCTTCGATGGACTGAAGAAGTTCTTCGAAGATATCTAAGCTCTGACTTTTAAGACTTGGATAAAAACGCCCCGCCGTGGTTGGTACCACGGCGGGGCGTTTTTTTGTTTTGTGGGTTGCTGTAGGTCGGACTTCAGTCCGACATAGATCACTTCTGACTAGCCTTGTCGGACTGCTCTGTATTCCAAAAAGGGGGCGGAGTGGAATGGCACTTACTTAAGCGATTTGAGTGCGAACTAACCCGTCCGCTCCTTACAGAGAAAATTCCGAGACACGCCGTGAACCCATCCCTGGGGGCTCGGATGCCGCGTCCCAGCTGGCATACGGTCTCGAAAGTCTTCTCTGCAGGCAGCGGCCTCTTAAGTAAGTGCCATTCGGGTCAGAGACGGTGTTCTGTATTATCCAATGGTTCTGACATTCTCCCCACTCATGTTGATTTGAGTGTTTTTTTTGGCGGCCTCAACTTACAAATTTCGAGTTCAACGTCTCTGACCCCATTGGTTAGACCCCATTGGTTAATTGGTTAGACCCCATTGGTTACAGATTTCGTGGTTACCATTCGGGTCGGAGTGATTTGTTTCTCTTAAAATAACACTCCGACCCCTTTAACAGACCCCTTTAACAACCCCTTTAACAGACAAAGAGTCCGTTAGAATCTGCCGCCAGTTGCTGCAGGCGCTGCTGCAGTAACTCTGCAAAATCGGCTGCCAGGCGTGATTTCAGGCGGGTCGCCGGATAGATGATGTTGTAGTTGAATTCGATCTCGGGTTTGAAGGGTTTGACCACCAGGCCTTGCCTTGCGTAGTTGAGCGCTGTGACCGGATCTACCAGGGAGACGCCGCTGCCCGCCAGTACGAAGGCGCAGGCGACATGCGAGACCTGCGTGTCGAACAGCAGCTGGCGTTTCACGCCGGCCTGCTCGAAGGTATCGTCGACCTTGTAGCGCACGCTCTGCTCGGTGCCCAGCGACACAAACATCTCACCTTCCAGATCGGCCGGTACTATCAGCGCTTTAGTCGCTAAACGGTGCTTGGGTGGCAGCACGCACAGTAGCTGGCTGTCTGCCAGACGCTGCACCTCGATCGCCGGATCTGAGACCTTGATCGCCGAGATGCCGATATCAAAATGCTGGGTCGAGATCCAGTCGGCGACCTGTTGTGAACTCCTTACCTGCAGAGTGACGGCGACGCCGCTATGACTGGCCATAAAGTCGTGCACTACCTGCGGCATAAAGTCCTGTGCCAGCGCCGGCATGCAGACGATGCGCAGGGTGCCGCGGTGAAAGTCCCGCAGCTCCTCGGCGGTGCGGGCCAGTTTCTCGATGCCGACAAAGGATTTCTCCACCTCTTCGAACAGGATCAGGGCCTCGGGTGTCGGTACCAGGCGTTTCTTGTGACGCTCGAACAGCCGCACCCCGACACTGGTTTCGAAATCACTGAGCAGGCGGCTGACGGCGGGCTGCGAGATGCAGAGAATAGTGGCGGCCCCGGTGGTCGTGCCGGCGATCATCACGGCACGGAATGCCTCTACCTGGCGGAAGCTGAGTCGGGCCAAAAAAGGTACTCCTGCTTAGGGGGGGTGGTTAGTCGATAGAGTTAAAGTTTATAGCATGAGGTTATCAAGTCCTAAAAACAAACGATTTGATGTTATTTGTAGTCTTAGCCACTATAACGCTCAGTAACGCGGCCTGTTCTAACCCTCCGCTGACCTCCAACAAAAAAGAGTAAACAATATGGAGCGATTTTTCCGCTATAGCCTAGCGCTGCTGATCAGCACCGTGGCGCTGTTTCAGTTCATCCAGGTGGTCACCCGCTACGTGTTTGAAACACCGGTGATGGGGCTCGAAGAGGTGGCGGTTATCCCGACCCTCTGGCTCTATGTGCTGGGTGCCGTCAACGCTTCCCGCGAGGACACTCAGATCCGCGCCAATGTCCTGGAGATCTTTCTCGGTACTGAACGCGCCCGGCATATCCTGCTGGTGGTGTCCGAGTCCTGCAGTCTGGTGATCTCCGTCTGGCTGACCTGGTGGGCCTGGGACTATTTCAGTTACGCCCTGCGGGTCGGTAAAGAGACGCCGACCCTCTATCTGCCGACCCTGATCTACGAATCGTCGCTGTTCGCGGGGCTGTCGCTGATGACGCTGTACGGTGCCTGGCACCTCTACGGTCATATCTGCACCCTGATCCGGGGTGGCGCGAAGCTCGCGACTCCGCTTGATCACCCGCATCCCCACACTAACGAGACCGACGAGTTCCAGATTCTGGGGCAGCGCGAGGATAAAAATCATGGTTGATATCGCCTTACTTGCCTTCCTGGTGCTAGTCATTCTCTTGAGTCTGGGGGTCGCGCTGCCCTACTGTTTCGGCGCCGGCCTTATGGTCATGGTGCTGGTGGGTGATGCCAGCATGAAGGGCATGATGCTCTGGGGCTTCAGCCAACTGACCAATCCGATTCTGCTGGCGATCCCGTTATTCGTGTTCGCCGGTACCCTGATGAGTGTCAGCGGCATTGCCGCCAGTCTGCTTAAGTTCGTGAATATCTTTGTCGGCCGGGTTCGGGGCGGATTGGGTGTCGTGGCCTGTATCAGCTGCGCCATTATCGGGGCGATCTCCGGCAGTGGACTGACCGGGGTGGCGGCTATAGGGCCGCTGTTGATTCCGGAGATGGAACGCAAGGGCTACCCTCGTGCCTATGCCACCGCGCTGGTCGCCAACTCCTCTATTCTGGGGCTGTTGATTCCGCCCAGCGTCACCATGATCGTCTACGGCTGGGTGACGGAGACCTCGATCCTGGCCAGTTTCCTGGCCACCCTGGGGCCGGGGCTGCTGATTATGCTGGCGCTTTCAGTCGTCAATTTGGTGATGTCACGTAAGTTTCCGCTGGTGCTCGATGAGCCGGTCGCTTTCGGAGTGATGCTTAAGGAAGCTAGCAACCGCACCGTGCATGCGATCCCGGCGCTGCTGATGCCGGTGATCATTCTCGGCGGTATCTATGGCGGCATCATGACCCCCACCGAGGCGGCTGCCGTCGCTGTGATCTACGCCCTGCCGGTCGGTTTTATGATCTACAGGGGCCTGACCTGGAAGACCTTCCTGGAATCCAGCAAGGAGTCCGCCACCGCCGTCGGCGCGATCCTGATCATGATCCTGTTCAGCCTGATGCTGAGCCAGATGTTTGTGATGGAGGATATCCCCCAGGCGCTGGTGGAGCAGATCTTCGAGATCACCACCGACAAGACCCTGCTGCTGATCCTGGTGACGCTGTTCCTGTTTGCCATCGGCATGGTGGTCAACGATATCACCGCCATCATCCTGACCGCGCCGCTGTTGCTGCCGTTGATGGGCGCGCTGGGGGTCAGTCCGATCCAGTTTGCCGCCATCATGGGCGTAACCACCGCCATGGGCGGCGTGACACCGCCCTACGCCAGCATCCTCTATCTGGGTGCGCGGATCGGCAACGTCAAATTTACCGAAGTGATCAAGCCCGCCATGATCCTGCTGCTGTTCGGCTATCTGCCGGTGGTGGTACTGGTGCTGGTATGGCCGGATCTGTCTGAATATATCCCCGCGATGCTGGGTTACTAACTAACGCTTTACGACCAGGCCCTCAGGGCACCTAAAAATAAAACGGAGTACAACATGCATAGATCACTGACTAAAAAGATCGTCCTGGCGCTGTCCCTGTCGCTGGCCACGCTGGGGGTTGCCCAGGCGGCAACGCTAAAACTATCGCACGTCCGCCCCCAGGGCACGGCGATCGATAAGGACGCGTCCGAATTTGCGGAGGCGGTGAAGGCCGCGACCGACGGTGCGCTCAAGGTCAAACTCTATCCCGCCAATGCCCTGGGTGATTACACCCTGGTGCAGGAGCGAGTGAGTCTGGGCGCGGTCGATATGGCGGTGCAACCGATCGCCTCGGGTATCGATAAGCGCTTCCAGATCGCCTCCTTGCCCTACACCGTCGAAGGCTGGAGCGATGCCCAACAGACCTTCGGTCCCGGTTCGGTGATGCGCGAGACCGTATCAGACCTGTACCAGCAGCAGGATATTAAGGTGCTGGCTGCCTGGCCGGTCTACTTCGGCGGGATTGCCCTCAACACCCAGGTGGATGGCGCGGCCGATAGCGGCGTGAGCAAATCTGCCAAGGTGCGGGTACCGCCGATCAAGGTGTTCCAGTTGCTGGCCAATGAACTCGGTTATATCGGCTCGCCGCTACCGTTCTCGGAAGCCTTCACCGCGGTGCAGACGGGTGTCGTTGACGGGGTGATCGGCTCGGGCGCCGAAGGTTACTACGCCTCCTTCCGCGAGGTGACTAAGCATTACGTACCGATCAATACCCACTTCGAGGTCTGGTACCTGCTGATCAATGCCGAGCGCTTTGACGATCTTGAGGCCGATCAGCAGCAGGCACTGAGCGAGGCCGCACTGGGGTTTGAAAAGCGTCGTTGGGTCACCGCTAAGGCCGACCAGGCTGCCAATGAGCAGCGTCTGGCCGATGCGGGTGCCAGCATCGTGACGGTTACCCCCGAACAGATCTCTGCTGCCGCGAAGAAGATTCGTGCCAACGTCTGGCCCGAAATCATTAACGACATGGGCAAAGAGTGGAGCGAGGGCGTACTGAAAGCGGCAGGGGTTTACTAAGCCGTTTTCAATCCCGGTCGGCGCAGGCTGGCCGGTTGCGCACTAACCAACAGGTCTGGCTGTTACTCGAATACTTGGAGATTTACTAATGACCACAGCGAAGAACTCAGGTCCCCGCCGCGCCGATGTTGCGGTGGTTGGCGGCGGCCTGGTGGGCCTTTCGGTCGCGATCGGTCTGCAGCAGCAGGGGCTGTCGGTCGTGGTCATCGACGAGGGAGACATCGCCCTGCGGGCATCGCGTGGTAACTTCGGGCTGGTGTGGGTGCAGGGCAAGGGTGATACCTGCCCGGCTTACACTCGGCTGACGCGTTGGTCCGCGAGGCTCTGGGGGGATTTTGCCGCCCGGTTGACCGAGTCCAGCGGTATAGATGTCCAGCTATCGCAGATCGGCGGCCTGTATTTCTGCCTGACCGAGCAGGAGTTGGAGCAGCGCGGCCAGATGCTGGAGTCGATCCGCGAGGCTCAGGGCGGTGATTATCCGTTCGAGGTGCTCAATCACGAACAGCTCAAGGCCAGGGTGCCGGAAATCGGGCCGACGGTGGCGGGTGCGACGTGGGGGCCGGAGGATGGTCACGTCAATCCGCTGTTGTTGCTGCGAGCCATGGTGCACTGTTTTATCGCGGCAGGCGGCGAGTTGCTGACCGACGGTCCGGTAACAAAAATTACCCCGACGCTCGGCCGCTTCCTGGTTTATAGCGGGACGGAGGTTGTTGATGCGGGTCGGGTGGTGCTGGCCGCAGGGCTGGGTAATCGTGAGCTGGCACCGCCGCTGGGGTTGGCGGCGCCGCTGACACCCAATCGCGGTCAGGTGCTGATTACCGAACGGCTGGATCACTTTCTCGATTACCCGACCGGGCATGTGCGCCAGACATCGGAGGGCAGCATCCAGTGTGGTGATTCCAAGGAGGATGTCGGCTTCGATTGCGGCACCAGCACCGAGGTGCTGGCAACCATCGCCCGGCGCGCGGTGGCCCTGTTTCCGCTGCTGGAAAACGTGCGCCTGATCCGTTCCTGGGGGGCGTTGCGGGTGATGACACCCGATGGCTACCCGATCTATCAGCAGTCTGCCCAGTATCCGGGGGCCTTCCTGGTCTCCTGCCACAGCGGTGTCACCCTGGCGGCTGTGCATGCCGGTCCGATCGCCGCCTGGATCGGCAGCGGTCATGCCGATCCCGATCTATCTCTGGAGGCGTTCCATGCCCAACGATTCAGCCTTTAAGCGCCTGGCGCTTAACCCCGGTACCACGGTCAGTCTCTGGGTCGAGGGGCAGCAGATCAGTGCCCTGAGTGGCGAGAGCGTCGCCGCGGCTCTGTTCGCGGCTGGCCTGGGGCCGACCCGCACGACGCCGGTATCATTGAGCCCGCGCGCAGCCTACTGCATGATGGGAGTCTGCTTCGAATGCCTGTTGGTGATCGATGGCCGGCCCAATACCCAGGGCTGCATGACCGCCGTTGCGGAGGGGATGCGGGTCGGCTTTCAGCAGGGCGCTCGCGACCCTGGCTCTGACTCGGAACAACCCCCTAAGAACCCAACAGAGGCGGGGCTATGAGCGTTGATTTTTACGACTTGGCTATTGTGGGTGCGGGTCCTGCCGGTATGGCCGCGGCCACCGAAGCCGCAGAACTGGGCTTACGGGTGCTGGTGCTCGACGAGCAGCCCCGTCCCGGTGGGCAGATCTACCGCCAGGCCGGGGATCCGGTACTAGCGGATCCGCATATTCTTGGGCCTGACTATGACTATGGGGCCCGGCTGGTGCGCGACTTTGCGGACGCGGCTATCGAGTATCTTCATAGCGCCTCGGTGTGGGAGGTCGGCGATCGCCATCTGTGTGTGTCTGTGGCTGGGATAAGCCGGCGGCTGGGGTTTTCCCGATTGCTGTTAACGACCGGGGCGCAGGAGCGTCCGGTGCCCTTTCCTGGCTGGACCCTGCCGGGGGTGATGGGCTGCGGTGCGGCGCAGATCCTGCTTAAGAGCAGCGGCCTGGTTCCCGCAGCGCCACTGGTGCTGGCCGGCAGTGGTCCGCTGCTGTTGCTGATCGCCTGTCAGCTGGTTCGCGCCGGGGTGCCCATCGCGGCCGTGCTCGATACCACCCCCGCGCGCCACTATCTGGAGGCGCTGCGAGAACTGCCGGGTGCATTGCGGGGCTGGCGCTATCTGCTTAAAGGCGCCCGCTTGCTGGCCGAGCTGCGGGCTGCGGGAGTGCAACGCTTTAGCGGGGTGCGGCAGTTGCGAGCCGAGGCGGGTGCCGATGGTACGCTGACCCGGCTGCACTTTCGCCAGCGTAACCGCGCGCAGCAGTTGTCTTGCGTCACCTTACTGGTGCATCAGGGGGTGGTGCCCAATGTCCAGCTGACCCGGGCGTTGCAGGCGGAGCATGACTGGAATGCGTTGCAGGAGTGTTGGCGGCCGCGCCTGAATGGCTGGGGTGAAATATCGGTTAAAGGGATCTTTGTCGCCGGTGACAGTGGCGGCATCGGCGGTGCGCTGGTGGCGGAGCTGCAGGGCCGGCTGACCGTGTTGGAGATAGCTGCGCAGCTGGATCGGCTGAGCATTGAGGCGCGGGACCAGCGTGCCAGGTCGTTGCGCACGTCTATCGATCAGCAGTTGGCCATTCGCCCCTTTTTGGATCGGCTTTACCGACCCGCGATGGAATTCCTGCGTCCCGCCGATAGCACCCTGGTGTGTCGCTGCGAGGAGGTCACGGCAGGCGATATCCGAGGTGTAGCCAGTCAGGGCTGCGCGGGCCCTAATCAGGCCAAGGCCTTTAGTCGCGCCGGGATGGGACCCTGTCAGGGGCGCCAGTGCGGACTGACGGTGGCACAGCTGATCGCCGAGGTGCGCGAGGTGCCGGTGGCGGATGTGGGGTATTATAATATCCGCTTTCCGATCAAACCCCTGAGTCTGGGTGAGCTGGCAACGATGGCGTCTGAGCCTGATGCCGTGCCTCCGGCTTAAACGCGGGATCCGCCGATCCACAGCCCCCCCCTTCTAATCCACAAGAGAGTCTTTGTATGTCTATTACCCGTCATCAAACCAGCGCCCGGATGAGCAAGATCGTGGTGCACAATCAGACTGTTTATCTCTGCGGCCAGGTGGCCGAAGATCGCACTGCCGCTATCAGCGAACAGACCCGCAGCATGCTGGCCAAGGTTGATACCTTGCTGGAATCGGTGGGCAGCGGCCATGACAAGCTGCTCTCCGCGACCCTATATCTCAAGGATATGGCCGATTTCGCGGCGATGAATCTGGTCTGGGAGGCTTGGGTGGGCGAGGGGCATGCACCGGCGCGTGCCTGTGTCGAGGCGCGCATGGCCAGCCCCGAGCTGCTGGTCGAAATCTCGGTGATCGCAGCAGTCTGATGATCGCTTGGATTGCATCCCAGCCTGCCTCACTGACGAAACTCAGCATGTAACACCGTGGGAGCCAACCCACAGGGACGTGGGGCGTGCAGCTGTTGCAGGAGCCTTCAACTGCCTGCCTGCAGGCGATCTTTTGAGCAGATTGAAAACATCGCCGAGAGCTCGGCTCCCACAAAACCCTGCGATCACAAGAGTCTGCCTGCACCCTCTAAGCGGTTACTCCTCGGCGTCCCTCTGAAACAGGTAGCAGCTGACCTGGCCGGCGTTGAGGCTGCGCTCTAGGCGCCAGTTAGCGGGTACGGGTAGCGGCTGGAGGGTCTTTTCTGCTTCGATATAGATCCAGCTCTGGGGGCTGAGGAGCGCCTGCTGCTCCAGTGCCTCGCAGCAGCCCGCGAGCATTCCCTGAGCAAAGGGAGGGTCGAGAAACACCAGATCAAAGGTCTGCTCTGTTGGTGCGTCCTGAAGCCAGCGGATCGCCTGGCTATGAATGACGCTCGCGTCCTGTTCGGCCCCGAGCAGTGCAAGATTCTGGCGCAGCTGTTGCACTACCACGGCGGCGCTGTCGACGAGGGTGACCTGTTTGGCGCCGCGCGATAGCGCTTCTAATCCCAGAGCGCCGCTGCCGGCGAACAGGTCCAGACAGCGGGCGCCGGGAACCTGCTGTTGCAGCCAGTTGAACAGGGTTTCGCGCACCCGGTCGGTGGTCGGGCGCAGCCCCGGCAGACTGGCAAATTCAAGTTTACGGCTGCGCCAGCGGCCGCCGATGATGCGCAGCTTGTTGTTTGCCGTGCTGGGGGCGCTAGGCTTAGATCCTGAACGCGGGGGTGATGCTCGTCGGGCCATAATAGGGGGGCTGTCTACGTTTAGAGTTCGCTAAGGGTAACCGGGTAGCTAAAACGCCCGGGCTCGAGCAGATTTAGCAGCTGCTGGCGGATCTGGGTCCGTGTCAGTGAGGCTATTGTAGCCTCAAACTGCGGCAGATAATCCACGGGAAGCTGGTAAAAGGCGATCACCTCCAGCTGCTCGGCGATGGCGGCAGGTTCCTGCATCCGCCGCTCAAGCTGTGCGCGCAGGTCGTCGGCAGCACGCTCAAGCTCCCAGTCTTTCATCGCGGCAAGACGCTGCTTCAACTGCTGAATCTGAACGATGAGCCAGGGCGTCGAGGCCTGGGGCGTTAGCCAGATCAGCCAGCTGGTCTCACGGCCAGGATAGAATTGAATCCTGGCCTCAGGGATGAGCGTCTCCAGCATGCGACTCAGCAGCAACGCCTGCGGAAATCCCAGTGACGCCCGCCCCGGTAGGGGCTGCAGCGCGGCGACGGGGCTCAGGTCGGAAGGCGCAGGCGCTATAGCAGAGGTATTAGCAGAGGTGTAAGCAGAGGTGTAAGCAGAGGTGTAAGCAGAGGCGAGCGGGTCCGCACCGGCTTGCTCAGGGTCGAGCGGCTCCGATCCTTCAGGGACAGAGCCGAGCTGTTCGAGCGCGCTGTTGAGCGTCGCAATCATCGGCTCCGGCGAGGGTCCGGTGAGGCTGAGGCTGGGCAGCGATCGGCTGAACAGCTGTTGTTGCAGCAGGCTGATCATCTCTGGGTTAAGCGCCTTCGGGTTGTTGCCCTGGGGCTGCTGGCGTAACCAGGCATCGGCCTGCTGTAGCGGTGCGGGTTGATGGCGTTGGAGGTGCTGTTGTGCGCGCGCCAGGTTGATGGCATGGACGATGGCCTCTCGCGTAAACGGCCGGGTCAGAAGGTTCGGCAACTGTTGCAGCGGCAGACGCAGCGCCGAGGCTGAGGTTGCCATGACCGTCGTGGTGATCCGGTCGCTATACAGGCGGATGTTGAAGGCGGCCCCGTTCTGGGCTAATCGTTGTTCGAGCAGCTGCAGCAGGATCCGCTGTGGCGCTGATGGCAGGAGTGCTGGCAGGGGTAATGCAAAGCTTAGACGCAGCTCCGAGGGGAGGTCGTCGTCGCGGATGTAGCTGAGCGACGTCAGCGGTAGTGCGCTGCGCTGGATCTGTGGCCAGGGCTCGGCCGGGATCGATAACAGGGCGATAACCGCCGCGATGACGAAGATTAGAATATTGAGCTGGCGGCGGCTGAACATCGAGGGGCGGGGCGCCATAGGCTCTCCTTGGGTTGAGCGGATGAGTTTACCCTTCGGAGAGGCTATTCGTCAGCCAACTATGTTAAGATCCGTGACTATTTTTAGCCTGTGTGGGTGCCGCGTTTAAGGTGCATGGCGCAGGTGCTGGTTGCTATTCGGAGTAGGTAAGTTCGATGAGTGAGTTGATACAGACGTTGACTGATCCCCAAATCTTGCCCTATGCGATGGGCGGCTTGGCGCTGGTTGTCGCCCTGGCGGGCAGCTATTGGCTGACCCGTTCTGGAAAAACGGGCCCTGTGCCTCCCGAATCGATTGTTGAGGGTGCCGAAGAAGGGACCTCCAGGGTTGAGCGCGCGGCTGAATCTGGGCTCGTCGAGCCGGCTAAGGCGGCTGATGCAGAGCTCAACAGGGTCGTTGAACCGGTAGCCGAAGCCCCCGAGCTTTTTACAGAGCAGTCGTTCGACAACCTAGTTCAGCCCGCGCCTGCTCCAGAGCCAGAGCCTGCCTCAGAGCCAGCGCCTGCAACTGCCCCAGAATGTGAGCCCGAATCTGCGCCAGCGTCAGTCGTGGACGTAGAGGCACCCGAGCAGCGCAAGGCCCGACTGTTTCAGCGGATCAAGCAGGGCTTGGGGCGCACTAAGGCGAATCTTGCCGGTGGTCTGGCGGATCTGTTCAGGCTGGCCAAAGAGATCGATGATGAGCTGCTCGAAGAGATAGAGACGCAGTTGCTGATGGCCGATGTCGGGGTCGCGGCAACCACCGAAATTATCAATAACCTGACCGCAAGGGTCGAGCGTAAGCAGCTGGGCGATGCCGATGCGCTCTATCAGGCGTTGCAGGAGGAGCTGGCCGGGTTGCTGTCCAAGGATAGCGGGGCACTCCAGATCGACACCGGCAAGCAACCCTATGTGATCCTGATGGTGGGCGTCAACGGCGTCGGCAAGACCACCACCATTGGCAAGCTGGCCAAGCGGTTTCAGGCCGAGGGTAAATCGGTACTGCTGGCGGCCGGTGACACCTTTCGTGCGGCAGCCGTCGAGCAGCTTCAGGTCTGGGGTGAGCGTAATAATGTCCAGGTCATAGCTCAGCATACCGGCGCTGACAGTGCCTCGGTTATTTTCGATGCGGTGCAATCGGCCAAGGCCAAGGGTGTCGATGTGGTGATTGCCGATACGGCCGGACGCCTGCAGAACAAGGCACACCTGATGGGCGAGTTGGAGAAGGTGGTGCGGGTGATGCGCAAACTCGATGACAGTGCCCCGCATGAGGTGATGCTGGTGCTGGATGCGGGCACCGGCCAGAATGCGATCAGTCAGGCGACGCTGTTTACCGAATCGGTAGGCGTCACCGGCATTACCCTGACCAAGCTCGACGGTACCGCTAAAGGCGGGGTGATTTTTGCGATCGCCAAGCAGCTGGATATTCCGATCCGCTTTATCGGCGTCGGTGAGCAGATCGATGACCTGCGCCCATTTGTGGCTCAGGAATTCGTGCAAGCACTGTTCGCTAAAGACTGATCCGGAACACTGCCGCGATGATACGTTTCGATAATGTCAGTATGCGGTTCTCTATGCGGCACTCTATGCGGCACTCTATGCGGCACTCGGCCTGTAATAATGATGCCCTTAGCGTCGAGTTAAAACGTAATCTGGAGCGCTTGCGATGATACGTTTCGATAATGTCAGTATGCGTTACCCTAGTGGTCATGATGCTCTCAGTCGGCTGAGCTTTGAACTCAAGCGTGGCGAGATGGCGTTCTTGACCGGCCACTCCGGCGCGGGTAAGAGCACCCTGCTCAAGCTGATCATGCTGATGGAGCGTTGTTCGCAGGGGCAAGTATTTGTGGACGAGCAAAACCTTAATCGAATGCCGGTGGCGCAGATTCCCTTCTTGCGCCGCAAGATTGGCGTGGTATTTCAGAACCACCAACTACTGTTTGACCGGTCCGTGTTCGACAATGTGGCCCTGCCATTGCAAATATCAGGCTACGAGCACAACAGAGTCGGTCAGCGGGTCCGTGCCGCCCTGGATAAGGTGGGCCTGTTGAAACAAGAGAAGCTTAATCCGATTGTACTGTCCTCGGGTGAGCAGCAGCGGGTCGGGCTGGCGCGGGCGATTGTTAATAAGCCGCAGCTGCTGCTCGCCGATGAGCCTACCGGTAATCTCGATCCGGAGCTGTCCGCCGAGGTGATGGGGTTGTTTCATCAATTTAATCAGGTGGGGGTGACCGTTCTGGTCGCCAGTCACGATCTGGATCTGATCTCGCGGATGCCACATCGCCGTTTAACCCTGGATCAGGGGCGTCTGTCCAATGTCGGCCACTAGACGTCCCGCTCCGGCCCAGCAGGGCGCCAGCAGCCAGCAACCGCACTTGAAAACGCGCGGCCAGAGTTATCTTTACCATCATCTGCAGATGGCCCGGGTGAGCCTGCGGCGGTTGCTGGCTGCACCGCTCTCGACCCTGATGACGTTGGCCGTGATCGCGATAGCGCTGAGCCTGCCCGGGGTGCTCTATGTCGGACTTCAAAATGGCGCTCAGCTGAGTGAGCACTGGCAGGGCTCGACCCAAATTTCGCTATTTCTCTCCGAGGAGTTGAGTGAAGAGCAGGGGCGCGACCTGGCCGTTCAGCTACAATCAAACTCTCAGATCGCCCAGCTTAACTATCTGTCTAAAGCGGAATCCCTAGCCGATTTCAAGCAGTACGCCGGCTTTGGCCGGGCGCTGGAACAACTGTCGCATAATCCGCTACCCGCAGTGATCCTGGTGATTCCGACACAGGATTATGTAGAGCCCGAGTCCTTGCTGGCGCTGAGTCAGCAGCTGGCATCGATCGATGGCGTGGATGATGCCCAGCTGGATCTGGCCTGGGTGCAGCGGTTACAGGCGATCGTTAAATTTGGCCAGCGTGTGGTGCTGGTGCTCGGGGCACTGCTGGCATTGGGGGTGTTGCTGGTCGTCGGCAATACCATCCGCCTGGAGATTCAAAGCCGTCGTGAAGAGATTCTGGTGGTGAAGCTGGTGGGTGGCACCGATGGTTTTGTGCGCCGCCCCTTTCTCTACACCGGGTTATGGTATGGCATGGGTGCCGGGCTGTTGGCCTGGTTGTTGGTGCAGCTGAGCCTCTGGTATCTGGGCTCGGTCGTCGATCAGCTGATTCAGCTGTATCAGTCTGACTTTCAGCTGCAGGGCCTGGGCTTGGGGCCCTCTGCGGTGCTCTTGCTGTTGGCCATAATTCTGGGCAGCGGCGGGGCCTGGCTGGCCGTGCTGCAACATCTGAAGGCGATAGAGCCACACTAATCGTTGCTGGGGTTGCATCTGTGCGAGGATGATCACCCCTTGCAGGTTTTTTGATCGGTCGTTAAACTGTTTTGTTGTGCAGTCTGCTGTGTCGCGGCATGGCAGGAACTTTGATCTGGCTATAGAGTCCATTAGAGGTCAGCTGGCAATAAGGTCAAAAGAGACGTGCTAATCGGTTTTAAGGTTAACGGAGAAAATATGGGTACCAGTCTGCAACCGATGGATCTGATGAGTCCCGGGGGAAATCCTGAGGCTTATGTTCATACGGTCAGTGCTATTCCTATCTTGACCATCGAGGAGGAACGGGCGCTTACGGAAAGACTTTTCTACCAAGAAGATCTTGAAGCGGCGCGTAAGCTGGTCATGGCGCACCTGCGCTTTGTGGTGCATATCGCCAGGAGCTATTCGGGCTATGGGCTCAACCAGGCAGATCTGATTCAAGAGGGCAACGTGGGCCTGATGAAGGCCGTCAAGCGCTTCGATCCCAGGGTCGGTGTACGTCTGGTCTCCTTTGCGGTGCATTGGATCAAGGCCGAGATGCATGAGTTTATCCTGCGTAACTGGCGTATTGTAAAGGTCGCGACGACTAAGGCGCAGCGTAAGCTGTTCTTTAATTTGCGGTCATTAAAGAAAACCCTCTCCTGGCTGACCAATGATGAGGTCGACGCCATGGCGACAGATCTTGGCGTCGAGTCTAAGGTGGTACGGGAGATGGAGCGGCGCATGAGCTCCAACGATACCGCCTTCGATATGGGCGCTGATGATAGC
Organism: Motiliproteus sp.; assembly: GCA_047622605.1. Taxonomy (GTDB): domain Bacteria; phylum Pseudomonadota; class Gammaproteobacteria; order Pseudomonadales; family Balneatricaceae; genus Motiliproteus. The sequence goes on from JBLHND010000014.1 coordinate 21,155, forward strand.
GATGAGAGCGCCTACAAATCACCGGCCTACTACCTCGAAGACAAGCGTAACGATCCGGCCCGTCTGGTCGAAGAGGCGCAATCGACAGAGGATGCCAATAGCCGTCTGGCATCGGCCATGGGTGATCTGGACGAGCGCAGTCGTAATATTCTGGTGCAACGCTGGTTGAGCGAAGAGAAGGCGACGCTGCATGAGCTGGCAGCGCAGTATCAGGTATCGGCGGAGCGAATTCGGCAGCTGGAAAAGAACGCCATGAAGAAAGTACGGGCGGTATTGGACGTCTAGCGCGCTCTTCTGCATATAGGTATCAGCGCCGGGCTTGTCTCGGCGTTGTTTTTTCTGGAATCCTGCCATGAATAAGTCTCGAAGATCCGGTCGTTGGATCCTCCTAGTGGCGGCGTTGTTCGGTGCCGTGGCACTGGTGCTCTCGGCGTCCTCCGCTCACGCGCTTAAGCCCCTAGTCGGTGCGGACAATTTGGCGCGCCTCCAGACGGCTAATCACTACCTGATGTACTACAGCCTGGTGTTAGTGGTGCTCGGGCTGTTCTGCCAGCTGCGACCTGTCTCAGGTCTGCCCCAGGTGGCCGCACTCTTTAGCGCGGGAATAAGTATTTTTTGTAGCGGTTTGTATATACTCAGCGTCACAAAAATGTCGAGCCTTGCCTGGCTGGTTCCGCTGGGAGGCCTGACGCTATTAGCCGGCTGGTTGCTGCTGGCCTGGGTCGCGTGGCGACAGGGAGAGACCGATGATTGAGATAGAACTTAATGGTGCGCCTCATCAGTTGGCGGCCGCTACCCCGGTATCGGCGTTGCTGCAGCAGCTTGGGCTTGCCGATAAGCGGGTTGCAGTAGAATATAATCTTGATATCCTGCCCAAGAGTCAGCATGCCGGTACTTGTCTTAAGGTGGGAGACCGCATCGAGATAGTACATGCGATTGGTGGTGGTTAACTCGTTTCAGGTATCGCCGTACTCTCCGTCCAATGCATCACAGAGACGCACTTTATGATCCTTCCATTTGAAGACACGCCGCTCAGCTTTGCCGGTATGACCTTTACCTCCCGTCTGCTGGTCGGTACGGGTAAGTACAAGGATATGCAGCAAACGGCTGCTGCGATCGAGACCAGTGGTGCCCAGATAGTTACCGTGGCAGTGCGGCGGACTAATATTGGCCAGAATCCTGACGAACCCAACTTGCTGGATGTGATCTCTCCTGACAAATATACCCTGCTGCCGAATACCGCCGGTTGTTACAGCGCCAAGGACGCGGTGCGCACCTGCCGGCTGGCTCGCGAGCTGCTGGGTGGCCATGATCTGGTCAAGCTGGAGGTGCTTGGGGATGAGAAAACACTCTATCCCAACGTCACTCAGACCCTGATTGCGGCGCGTGAGTTGGTCGATGACGGCTTTAAGGTGATGGTGTATACCAGCGATGATCCGATCATTGCCAAAGAGCTTGAGGATATGGGCTGTGTGGCAGTGATGCCGCTGGGTTCTCTGATCGGCTCGGGTCTGGGCATTCGTAACCCTCATAATATCCAACTGATCCTGGAAAATGCCAGGGTACCGATTCTGGTCGATGCGGGTGTAGGCACCGCCTCTGATGCCGCTATTGCGATGGAGTTGGGCTGTGATGGCGTGCTGATGAACACGGCGATTGCGGCTGCGGGCAACCCGGTGCTGATGGCCTCGGCGATGAAAAAGGCGATTCAGGCCGGTCGTGAGGCTTATCTGGCCGGACGGATGCCGCGCAAACTATACGCCAGCGCGTCTTCACCCCTGCAGGGCAGCTTTCTGTAGTTAGGCGTCGAGTACGGGCTAAGTTAAGCTTCAAGTTAAGCTCCACGTTAAGACGGCTGTGCGCGTGAAAAATTTCCTGCGCAGACCGATACTCATTGCCGCCGTGGCCTGGTCGGGTCCGGCGGGATCTATGGATAGGGCGTATGTCAGCACAACTTCAGCAACTGCTTGATGGTCTGCTTCGCAGCGGCCAGCTCGAGTTACTTACCAAGTTTCAGCACGGTATCGAGAAAGAGGGGCTTAGGGTCGATGCCCAGGGGCGGGTCGCTCAGACCGATCACCCCCGGCAGCTGGGCGCTGCACTCACGCATCCGCGGATTACCACCGATTATTCTGAGGCGCTGCTGGAGTTTATTACCCCGGTGTGCCCCAGCGTCGAGTCGGCGCTCGGCTATCTGGAAGAGCTGCATCGTTACACTTACGCCTACCTAGGTGATGAAACGATCTGGGGGGCGAGCATGCCCTGTCGCATCGATGATCCTCACGAGGTTCCGATCGGCCGTTACGGCAGTTCCAATAACGGTAAGATGAAGCATGTGTACCGCCTCGGTCTCGAGACGCGTTATGGTCGGGTGATGCAGTCGATTGCCGGGATCCATTATAATTTCTCTTTACCCTCCGCGATCTGGCCTGTGTTGCAGTCGCTGATGCAAGAGCAGGCGCCGGCACAGGGCCAGGCCGCGATTGAGTCAGGGCAGTTTCAGTCGCAACGTTACTTCGGGCTGCTGCGTAACTTCCGTCGCCATGGCTGGTTGTTAAATTACCTGTTCGGTGCCTCACCGGCGCTGAGCCGCTCTTTCGTCGGTACCCAGCCCCATCGGCTCGAGACCTTCGATGCCCAGACCCTGTATGGCCCCTATGCGACCAGCTTGCGGATGAGTGATCTGGGCTATACCAATGTGGCTCAGGCATCGCTGAATATCTGTTACAACACCCTGGAAAACTATGTGCATACCCTGGCTGATGCGGTCGCGACACCTTATCCGGCGTATGCAGAGCTAGGGGTTACTACCGCAGCGGGTGATTATCGCCAGCTCAATACCAATCTGCTGCAGATAGAAAATGAGTACTACAGCGATATCCGCCCTAAACGCGTCGTCCAGGCCGACGAAAAGCCGTTGCAGGCGTTGCGCGATCGTGGGGTAGAGTACGTTGAGATTCGCAGCCAGGATATCAATCCATTATTGCCGATCGGTATAGATACGGATCAGGCACGCTTTATCGACTGTTTTCTGCTGCATAGCATCCTGTCGAGTTCGCAACAGATCTCTGATCAGGAGTGCGAGTGGCTTAAGCTCAATCATGCGGCCGTGGTTGAGCAGGGCCGCAAGCCCGGCCTGCAGCTGATCACGGCGGACGGACCGCGATCCTTGCAGGACTGGGGTGGGCAGCTGCTTGATGAGGTCATGCAGGTGGCGACCTTAATAGATCTTGCTCAGGGTGATAGCGCTCATAGTCAGGCGGTGCAGTTGCAGCGCGCTAAGCTGATGGATGCTGAGCTGACGCCTTCGGCACAGGTGTTGAGGCTCATGCGCGAGCGTGGGCAGGGTCATGATGAGTTTGTGTTGGCCCAATCCCGGCAACATCAGGATCTATTAATGACCGAGCCGGTGGATGCTGCCCAGTTGCAGGCGTTGGATCTGATGGTGCAGGAGTCTCTGGCGGAGCAGCAGGCGCAGGAGTGCGCGCCGCAGCAGGATTTCGAGGAGTTCTTGGCGCAGTATTTCGCCCGCTAGCGGGCGTTAGTTTTGGCTATGTCCCCGTTGTAGGTCGGACTTTAGTCCGACAATGCCAGCATGGTGCTGTGGTCGTCAGGCTGAAGCCTAACCGACAAAAAAAGCCTAACCTACAGAGAACGACACGCGCCCTAGTGCATAGCCGTTAGTTTTGAATGACGAAGCTGGTAAATAGTAGGTCGCCAAGCATCTTGAACCCCTCCTCGCCGTATTCGCTGACCAGGATCTGGCGGATGCTCTCAATGGCTTCCAAGCGCAGTTTTTCCCGTCCAGCGGGGCTGGATAAGGTCTCATCGGTTTGACGGCTAAACAACATCACCAGGTTGTTGCGAATATGGGCCTGGTTGTGCTTGATCTTGGTTGCAGCCTCGTCGCTGTCGACTCTGATCGAGACTTCCGCCTTCAGGTACTTAAGCGGACCTACGCCCCCGTAGTTGGTGATAAAGGGGGGTTGCAGCTCGAGGTATTCGACATAGCCGTCGTTCTCTTCTGCGCTCAGCAGGGAAAAGGGTAGCAGTATCAGCAGCAGGCTGAATAGGGTGCGCTTGCCGTGCATGAGAGCCTCTCCAAGTATCGAATTAAGCGTAGCAGTATATAGCGCAGGGGCCGCTTTGGGCACTGTTCTGGGGTTTTGTTGTCAAGCAGCTATCGTCGCGGTTGATATGGTTCGCAGCTTGGCGCTAGTATGGACGCTCCGGTCTTGTATTTGAGACTGCTGATCTATAACTCGCCCCTAGAGGCGCTTAAGATAGGATATGACGATGCTAGAACAATGCCGTGATGCCAAGGAACGCTGGGGCGGAGTCAGTAACCTGATCGATCGTTGGCTGCAGGAGCGCCAGGATCTGCTCAGCCTGTTCGTGGCGTTGCCACAGCAGCAGCTGGGCACCGAGCTGGTAGAGGTCTTGCACAACTTCAGCCAACTTATGGTCGATTATGCCTCTTCCTGGCATTTTGGTGTCTATGAGCACCTGAAGGCGGAGGCAGACGAGTTTAATGACGGCGGCCTGGATCTCGCACGTGAGCTGGACCCGAAAATTCGCGCCTCTACGGATGAGGTGCTGACGTTTAGTGATAAATATTCCGACCGTAAGAGCCTTAGTGTTCAGGATATGGCTCGTTTATGCCAGGACCTGTCAGCGTTGGGAGAACTGCTGGCTGAGCGTTTTGAGCTTGAAGACCTTCTGATCGAAACGCTTCATAGCGCCCATAAAGACAGGGTTTAGGCAGGCATGCGTCTTCCCGTTGGCAACCTGCTCCGGTGTGCCGTGCCTCTGGGTTCTCTGGTTGTGATCCTGTTAGCCGGCTGTGGTTATGGGGATAAGCCTGCCAAGCAGAGCGAAATGGCGGTGCAGGGTCTTTATAGCGCCGCGGTCTCCAGAGACGGGCGTTATGGCATCGCAGGCTCTATTCAGCATGGTGGGAGTCTGTGGGACCTGCAGAAAGCGGGGCGGCTGTTCAATTGGAACCATGCCGAGGATGGTTACAGTGACCTGGTGGCGGCGGCGTTTTCGCCTGAAGGCGACTATGCGATCACGGCCAGTCGGCAGGACATGGTGTTGTGGCAGGTCTCCGATGGTCAGCCGGTGTGGTTCTGGAGTGCCCCGGCAGGCATTCTCGATGTCGCCCTGTCTGCCAACGGTGCGCTCGCGCTGTTGGGACTCGAGAGCAATAAGGCGCTGTATTTCGATATCAAGAATGGTGGCCTGAAATACAGTCTGCGTCATCCCGCAAGGGTGCTGTCGGTGAGTGTCGAGGGAGACTGGGCGCTTACGGGGTCAGATGATAATCGTGCGCGGTTGTGGGATCTGAATACCGGCGAGCTGGCCCTGAGTATTGAACATGGCAATGGCGTCAACACGGTCGCGCTATCGCCCAATGGCCAGTATGCTTTCAGCGCGGGTCAGCTGGATAAGGCGCTGATCTGGCGCACTGCCAGTGGTCAGGTTTATCACACCCTCAGCAGCGACGAGAGTCTGGTGCCGCAGCGTATTAGTTATACCAGTGCCCGATTTTCAGCCAACTCTGATCAGCTGCTGACCGGTACCAGTTCCGGATTAGTGCAGCTCTGGGATGTGAATAGAGGTGCCGAGCTCCGGCGTTGGCAGATGCATAAGCGGTCCATGTTTCGTCCGACCAGTGCAACGCTGTATGGGTTGGGGTTTGGTGACGGGGTCTATTATGCCATCGCATCGAACGGCTTCGTTAACGAGCTTAAATAAATCTGTCCCCTTTGAAGAAGGAATGGGGATAGATTTAGGTCTGTCGCCACTCCTTGCCGGACTTCAGCCCGACAAGGCCCGCCAGAGTCTTACTTCGCCGGATTGATATCCAGGAGTTCGACTTCAAAGACGAGTGCGGAGTTCGGTCCTATCACCTGACCCATGCCTTTCGGGCCGTAAGCCAGTTTTGCAGGGATATAGAGCTCGGCTTTGCCGCCCTTGCTGATCAATTGCAAACCTTCGGTCCAGCCCGGAATGACACCGCCAAGAGGGAAGGTAGCGGGGCCGCCGTGTTTGTATGAGCTGTCGAATTCGGTGCCGTCGATCAGGGTGCCGCGATAGTGAACCTGAACGGTATCGGCGGCTGTCGGTAGCGAGCCATCACCTGCGTTGATGATCTTGTACTGCAGTCCACTTTCTGTGACCTTTACGCCCTCTTTTTTCGCATTGGCCGCCAGGAAGCTGTCCCCGGCACTCTGGTTGCTTGCGCTCTGCTTAGCCCGCTCGGCCTCTTGTTTGGTTGCGTTTGCATTTTGAAGTTCCTGGAACCGGGCTTGGGCTTCTTGCATGGTTTGTTGGATCGTTTCGTCACTCAGGCTGCGATCTTTTTCCAGGGATGCTTCTTTGAGGCCCTGCAGGAAGGCGTCCTGGTTGAGCTCGTAACCCAAGCTTTGCAGCTGGGTGGAGGCTTGGGCTGCAACGTTCAGGCCCATGATATAGCTTATTTTTTGCTCTGGAGATTGTAGTTCTGCGGCCTGAACAGCAGGAAGGGCGAACAGTGCGGATGCCATGGCAGCGGCCAATACGCGTTTCTTCATTATTAATCCTCAGGGTCGGGAATTGTGAATTCGCTAACTAAATCTACAGATCTGCTTAGCCGTCATCGTTGGAGGCGCAATATAACGTGAAAGTTCCATTAAAAACCAGTGGCTGTAGTGGTGGTTGTAGTGGTGGTTGTAGTGGTGGCTCTAGTGGTGGCTGTAGAGGTTGCTCTGGTAGTAAGTAAAGGCAGGCTACCTTGAACGTAGGTCGGTTGGCTATGGTACACTCCGCGCCATGATAGAACTCATCCAATTAAGTCTGCAGCGTGGCAAGAATCAGCTGCTCAATCAAGTCGATCTGCGTCTGCACGACGGCTATAGAGTCGGCCTGATCGGGGCGAACGGCAGTGGCAAGTCGAGCCTGTTTAAGATGCTGCTGGGTACGCTGGAGGCCGACGCCGGTGACTTGCGGCTGCCCCGCCAGTGGCGTATCGCACATATGGCCCAGGAATCCCATACCCTGGAGCGGCTGGCGGTCGATTATGTGCTCGATGGTGATAGCGAGCTGCGCCAGGTGCAGCAGGAGCTGGCAGACGCAGAGCTTCAGGTTGATGCCACGCATGTGGGTGAGCTGCATGCCAGGCTGGCGGGTATCGACGGCTACACCGCCGATGCTCGGGCCCGGCAGTTGCTCAATGGCCTGGGTTTTAAGCAGTCGGAGATAGATCGTCCGGTGGCGAATTTCTCCGGTGGTTGGCGGATTCGATTGAATCTGGCTCAGGCGCTGATGAGTCGCTCGGATCTGTTGCTGCTGGATGAGCCGACTAACCACCTCGACCTGGATGCCACGCTGTGGCTCGAGCAGTGGCTTAAGACCCACGAAGGTACTCTGATCCTGATCTCCCATGATCGTGACTTCCTCGATCGGGTAGTGGGCCATATCGTCCACCTGGATAAGTGTAAGCTGACCCTCTATAAGGGCAATTACTCGGATTTTGAGCAGCTAAGAGCTGAAAAGCTCTCGCATCAGCAGGCGGCCTTCGAGAAACAGCAGATTCGGATCGGTGAGATCGAAGCCTTTGTGAACCGTTTTAAGGCCCAGGCTACCAAGGCCAAGCAGGCACAGAGCCGGATCAAGGAGCTGGAGCGGATGGAGCGGATCGCCCCCGCGCATGTCGACTCGCCGTTCAGCTTCAGCTTTAAATGTACCCAGAAGATGTCCACGCCCCTGCTGGTGTTGGATAAGGCGGTGATGGGCTATGCCGGCACGCCGATCATCAATCAGACCACCCTGCATCTGATGCCGGAGATGCGGATCGGCCTGCTGGGCGCTAACGGGGCCGGTAAGTCGACTCTGATTAAAACCCTGATGGCCGATATTGAACTGCTGGCGGGTGAGCGCCGACCCGGAGAAAATCTGCGGATCGGCTACTTCGCCCAGCATCAGCTCGAGGCGCTTGATCTCGAGGCCTCACCGTTGCTGCATCTGCAGCGCTTGGCACCGCAAACCAGCGAGCAGAGGATACGTGACTATCTGGGTGGTTTTGGTTTCCGAGGAGACGGCTGCATCGATCCGGTCAAGCTGTTCTCCGGTGGCGAGAAAGCTCGGTTGGCGCTGGCGCTGATTGCCTGGCAAGAGCCCAATCTGCTGTTGATGGATGAGCCGACCAACCATCTCGATCTTGAGGTTCGGCATGCGTTGACGATGGCGTTGCAGACCTTTCCAGGGGCGCTGATTCTGGTGTCGCACGACCGCCATCTGCTGCGTAACTGTGTGGATGACTTTTTGCTGGTCAGCGATGGCAAGGTGACCCCTTTTGATGGTGACCTGAATGACTACGCGCGCTGGTTGACGGAATCTGCAGGTAATAAAATTGATATTGATGAGCCTGTCAGCAGTGAGCCGGCGGGAGGTGAGTCTTCGCAGGAGCGCAAAGAGCGCAAGCGGCTTGAGGCCGCCAGGCGGCAGCAGCTGGCACCGCTGCGTAAGCGGGTTGAAAAGCTGGAGCAGCAGTTGGAGCAGCAAGCAAGCGATCTGGATCAGATCAATGAGCAGTTGGCGGATGCCAGTCTCTATGAAGAGGGCAACAAGCTTGCGCTCAGGCAGCTGTTGCAACAGCAGGCAACCTTACAGCAGCTCAGTGGCGATACCGAAGAGCAGTGGCTGGCCCATGTTGAGGAGTTGGAGCTGCTCAGTGAAGAGGTCGTTGAGGAGTAACACCTGCCGGGAGGCAGGCGTTCCAGGGCGCTCCGGGTTTTAGCCTGCTTTCAGAAACGGTCCCATCTCTTCAAGGTTATCGGTCTTGGCGTGGACCTGAGCAAAGGTTTCCTGAACCCGGTGCGGCTCCAGCCCCAGCTGCTGGTAGAGCGAATCAGGAATATCGCCTACAGGGCCGTCCCCAACGCCGTTAGTACGCATTACCCTCAGTGTCAGGTCCATCAGGCGCGCATAGCGATAATGCTCCTGCGTATACGTCGGATCATTCTGGTGGCGTATCCCTTTGCTGACCTCCGCAGGCAGGTTCCAGGTCTCTGACAGCCAGCAGCCTATCTGCTCGCGGGTTACGTTGAGGATCTGCTTCTCTATGTATTCATGATGCAAGTGTGGATTGGCTTCGATATAACGTGATACCAGCGAGAATTGCGGTGGGAACACGTGGGACAGGATGAGATACCCGAAATTGTGCAGCAGTCCGGTCAGATAGACCAGGCCGGGGCGCGGTCGTTGTTTTGCGGGCATCTGTTGGCAGAGCTGTTCAGCCAGGGAGGCGCAGATTATTGCCTGCAGCCAGTAGGGGGTGGCGCCACGAGGGGTGTCTGTCGGTAGTTTCAACAGGTGCCCCATAGCGGAACCCAGCGCCAGGTTGACCACCAGGTCATAACCTAGGACCCGCAGGATCGCATCATGAATCGAATCGATGCCACCGGGTGCTGCGTAGTAGGGTGATGCGGCCCAGCTCATGACCTGGGCCGAGAGGCTGGGATCCATCTGGATGATGGGTACCAGGTCATCGATATCGGAATTCGGATTGGAGCGCAGCGCAATAATCTTCTGCAAGGTCAGCGGTAGCGTCGGCAGGTCCAGGGTCTCTTCGAGTCTTTGCTTGATCCTTAGGCTGGTAAACTTTTCTACCGATCGGCTGATCTGGGTCGCATCATCCCCGGCCAGCTGTTTGGCATCTATAGTATCGGTGGTGATGCTGAGCTTGAACTGCTGCAGAGGCGCTTTAAACAGGGCGGTAGTCAGAGTGAGGGTGCGGTCGCTGCTGGGCTCGAAGACCTTAAATTGGCTGTCGAGTGAGCACTCGGAGTCGGCCAGTACCGGCAGTTTCAGTAGTTGGGCTATTCCTCTGCTGTGATAGAGTGCCGGCTGCTGAAAAAACGCGGCCGAATCATGCGCGGACAGTGGCTGCAGCTGTCTGCGAGTGTATTTCCAGACGCTGACTAGGTTGAGTAGTTCCCCGTAGGGAAGGATAACGAGAACACGTCCCTGGTTGTCGCTGAGCATAACGATACGAAGGCTTGGCTCGCTCATAGTGAATGTCTCGATAAACATTAAGTCAGACGGATTACAGCCTAAAGGCCCTGTCAAAGGCCCTGTCAAAGGCCCTGTCAAAGGGCCTGCTCTAAGTTCGCAATGAACAGCAGGCCAGGTGCCGCGCTAATGATTGCCTGGTGCTAAGGTGACGTATCCTCGACATCAGTCGATGATGAGGATACCGTCCATCTCGACCGCTGCGCCCTTAGGTAGCTGGGCCACGCCTATGGCGGCACGTGCCGGGTAGGGCTGTTGGAAATAGCGTGCCATGATCTCGTTAACGGTGGCGAAGTGACTCAGGTCGGTCATGAAGATATTGAGTTTAACGATCTGCTGCAGTGATCCACCGGCGGCTACGCAAACGGCACTGAGGTTCTCGAATACCTGGGTGACCTGCGCAGAAAAATCTCCCTCGACCAGCGCCATCGTGGCCGGATCCAGTGGAATCTGGCCCGATAGATAGACGGTGCCTCCGACTTTGACGGCCTGAGAATAGGTGCCGATCGCCTGGGGCGCGTTCTTAGTCTGGATAATTGCTCGGTTGCTCATGCAAGCCTCTGTGTAGTTGTTCGTGGATGAGTGACTGGATGGATGCTGCTGCAAACAGGCAGATCGGGCTCAGGTACGTATGATGCGCGTCACTGATTTTATACTGCGGATACGTTTGATGATATGGGCCAGATGGATGCGGTTGCGTACCTGAAGATCCAGTTGCACGATGCTGATTTGGGCCTCATTTTCATCGATATCGATCCGTTGGATGTTGCCGCTGGCCTCCGATATCTTGGTTGCCAGGGTGGCGATGATGCCGCGCTGCGCTGCCAGTTCTATCTTTAAGGTGACGCTGAAGTCTTCGTCAACCTGCTTATCCCAATGCAGGTGAAAGCATTTTTTAGGGTCATTACGAGATTCGAGAATATTTCGGCAGTCATCACGATGGACCATGATGCCGCTATCGTGGCTGACGTGTCCTAGAATCTGATCGCCCGGAATCGGGTGGCAGCAGCGTGCATAGGACAGTACTAATCCCTCGCTGCCGCTAATCGATAGCGGGTGGTCTTCGCTGCTGCCGATCTGCGCATCCATATCTGCAGGCTGGAGCTGTTGTGCGACCAGATAAGCCATGCGGTCTCCCATGCCAATCTTCATTAGCAGTTCGTCCAGGGAATTTAATTCGGACGCCTGCAGATACTGGGAGAGCTGGAGCGGGTTGATCTCTTCGAGCGAACTGCCCAGCCCCGCCAGGCACTGGTTCAACAGCCGGGTGCCCAAGTTGACCGATTGTTCCTGCTGTTTGTGTTTGAGGAAATGGCGGATATTGGAACGCGCCTTGCCGGTGGTGACAAAGCTAAGCCAGGTGGTGTTGGGTTGGGCACTGGGGGTGGTGATGATCTCTACCGTCTGGCCGCTTTCGAGTGGTGTGCTCAGGGGTGCCAGGCGGCGGTTGATGCGGCAGGAGACGCAGCTGTTGCCCACATCGGTATGCACGGCGTACGCGAAATCGATCGGTGTGGCGCCTTTGGGGAGTTCGAAGATGCGCCCCTTGGGGGTAAAGATATAGACTTCGTCGGGAAAGAGGTCGATCTTGACGCTTTCAATAAAGTCGATCGAGCTGGCGGCGGTTTTCTGCATCTCCAGCAGTCCCTGAACCCATTGGCGGGCGCGGCTGTAGCTGTGTTCGATACGTTTGCTGCCCTCTTTAGAGGTCTTGTAGCTGCTGTGAGAGGCGATGCCCTGGTTGGCGATCTTGTCCATCTCTTCGGTGCGGATCTGGATCTCGATGGAGATGTCTTTGGCGCCGAACAGGTCGGTGTGCAGTGATTGGTAGCCGTTCGCTTTGGGTATGGCGATATAATCTTTAAATCTACCAGGAACAGGCTTGTAGCGGTTGTGAACGGCGCCTAAGATTCGATAGCAACTGTCGATGTTGTCGGTAACGATGCGAAAGGCGAAAACATCCATGATCTCGCTGAACGATTTCCGCTGCGACACCATTTTCTGATAGATGCTGTACAGGTGTTTCTGTCTGCCGATGACTCTGAATGAGACGCCCTTCTTCTGCAATAGTCCGGTGAGCGTTTGCTCTATGCGTACCAGCATGTCGCGACGGTTGCCGAGGGCTCTCGCGACTGCCTTTTCGATCATCTTGTAGCGCATCGGGTAGTAAGAGCGGAAGGCCAGATCTTCGAGTTCGATATGGACGTCATGCATCCCTAGCCGGCTGGCGATGGGGGCGTAGATGTCCAGCGTTTCACGGGCGATGCGGCGCTGTTTTGCCGGCGGCATGACCCCCAGAGTCCGCATGTTGTGCAGTCGGTCGGCAAGTTTGACCAGGATGACCCTGATATCCTTGGCCATCGCCATCATCATCTTCTGAAAGTTCTCGGCCTGGGCTTCGGCCTTGGTTTCGAAGTTCAGGTGAGTCAGCTTGCTGACCCCGTCGACGATGCCGGTTACCGTGGCGCCAAACTGACTCTGCAGGCCCTCCGTATTGACCTGGGTATCCTCGATGACATCATGCAGCATCGCAGCCATCAGGCTTTGGTGGTCCATGTTCATTTCGGACAGGATGGTGGCGACGGCTAGCGGATGGGTAACATAGGGCTCGCCGCTCTTGCGGCGCTGACCATCGTGGGCTTGCTCGGCATAAAAGTAGGCGCGCCTGACCCGATCGATCTGTTCAGGATCTAGGTAACTGCGGAGGTTTTTGGATAGAGTTTGGATGCTTGGCATAGAGACTGACTATAACAGTATCAAGGCCGAATGCTCAGGGGATTGCACCCTCTGCGGTGGCAGAGGGAGATTTAGCGCGTATTAATCTTCAACCAGCCTGCTGCTAGCTCTCGATGACAACGGCGGGAGCGTCTGCAAGCAGCTCTTCGACGCTGGCAGGGCGGTCAACAAGGATGCTGGCATCGATCAGTCCCGCTGCGATTTCGCGCAGGGCGACAACGGTGCACTTATCGTTTTCCCAGGGCACCAGAGATTCTTTACCGCCGGTGGCCAGCTGACGGGCGCGCTTGGATGAAACCATAATCAGCTCGAAACGGTTTTCGACATGTTCTAGGCAATCTTCAACGGTTACGCGGGCCATACATACCTCGGATATTAATTACAGGTGCTAAAAATAGCCGTGCAGTATACAGAAGCAAGGCGGTTGTTGGCAAGCCACGGCGGCTGAGAATTACGCACGACTGCGTGATGCGGGAGGGTAGGGCAATGCCGGGCCGCTCAGCCTTCGAGTAATAGTTCGATCATCTGTTGCTGCTGGAGACGCTGGCGTCCGATCAGCTGACGCCTGGCCACAAAGATCGCGTGGAGTTCGGTCAGCGACTGGTCAAACTGATTATTGATGACCAGGTAATCAAACTCCTCAAAGTGCGACATCTCAGTGACGGCTTCGGCCATGCGCTGAGCGATGACCGCAGCAGAATCCTGGCCGCGATGGTTAAGGCGCTGCTGCAGCGCTTCGCGAGACGGCGGCAGAATAAAGATCGATACCGATTCGGGCATCCTCGCACGGACCTGCTGGGCACCCTGCCAGTCGATCTCCAGGATCACATCCTTGCCCGCGGACAAGGCGGTTTCCACCCAGCTACTGGAGGTCCCGTACTGGTTGGTAAACACCTTGGCGTGTTCGAGGAAGTCGGCGCTGGCGATCCGGCGGTCGAATTCGACGTGATCCGTAAAGTGATAGTCTTGGCCATCCACCTCCCCTGGGCGCGGAGCGCGCGTGGTGTGGGAGACCGAGACGCAGACCAGAGGATCGAGGCCTATCAGTGCCTTTACCAGGCTGGTTTTTCCGGCGCCTGAGGGTGCCGAGATGATATAAAGCGTGCCTTTAGCCATAAGATGTTCGCCGCGTGGATATTTTTCTGAACCCTGAATGTTAACACTAATTGCACGCTAAAGAGCCTGAGCCGTAAAGCACGGGCAGCATAATGCTATGCTGGCCGGGATTTAGGGGAGCAAAAGGCTCTCCTCGGTGTGCAGGTGAGAATGCAGATGGAAATCAACCTCAGTTATGAACTGCTGGCGCTGTTGTTCGGCGTCGGTCTGCTGGCGGGGTTTATCGATGCCATCGCCGGCGGGGGAGGCCTGATCTCGCTGCCGGCGCTGCTGTTTGCTGGTCTGACCCCGGCGCAGGCACTGGCCACCAATAAGCTCCAGGGTACCTTC
>JBLHND010000015.1:0-34744 GCA_047622605.1 Motiliproteus sp.
ACTCAACGGCGTCGAGGTCTGCCGGCAGCTGCTCAAACATAAAACCCTGAACCGCATTCACGGCACCCTGATTATCGTACCGGTGGTAAACATCTTTGGCTTTATCCATCGCAGCCGTTACCTGCCCGATCGTCGGGACCTGAATCGCTGCTTTCCCGGCAGCGACAAGGGTTCGCTGGGAGCACGGATCGCCTATATTTTTCGCACCCGAATTCTTAATCACTGTACCCATGTGATCGATATGCACACCGGTGCCATCCATCGCAGCAATCTGCCACAAATTCGTGCCAACTTGGATAACCCGACCGCCGAACGGATGGCCCAGGCCTTTGGTGCGCCGGTCATCGTCGACTCCAAACTCCGCGATGGCTCGCTACGCCAATGTGCCGATGAGGCGAATATCTCGCTGATCCTGTATGAGGCGGGCGAAGCGCTGCGTTTCAACGACAACGCCATTCGGGGCGGCATTCGCGGGGTTCTCAATGTCATGCGCACCCTCTCCATGCTGCCCTCCTCAAAGCACCCCAAGCGGCTATTACCGCCCGTGGTGGCTAACTCTTCATCCTGGATCCGTGCCGAGTCGGATGGCGTGTTCCGCTCGGGGGTGCGGCTGGGACAGCGGGTGAGTCGCGACCAGCTTATGGGCGTCGTTGCCTCACCGTTCGGGGATCAGGAGCATGAGATCTTCGCCCCAACCTCCGGCATCATTATCGGCCAGAATAATATCCCGCTTGTTAATGAAGGCGAGGCGCTCTACCATCTTGCGCGTTTTGATGAGAGTCTTAAGGCCGAGCGCCAGGTCGGACGTATCACAGAACAGATCGACGCCCACCCCCTCGCCGAAGAACCTGAATACGAGTAACGCGGATCTGCAGCCTCAGGAGGCCGGGGTTCGGTCTCCCCTGCCCCGCGGCAACGCTTATACATACGTGCCAGCAACCCTAACTATTGAGAACCTGATGTCTGAAACACGCAAACAGAAAAGACGCTCTATGCGTGCCGGAGCGGCGTTTAATGCCCCCTGGGAACGTTCTTTTGACCGGGTACTGACTCCGCTGGATCAGTTTATTCATCGCCAGACCACCAGTGGCCTGTTGTTGATGCTGTGCGCCCTGGTCGCCCTAGGTATCGCCAACAGCCCCTGGGCTGAAAGCTACCAGCACCTGGTTCATACCCCTCTCTCCGTGGGTATCGGGGACTGGTCGATAGAGAAATCGCTGCAGCACTGGATCAACGATGGCCTGATGGCGCTGTTCTTCTTTATTGTCGGTCTTGAACTCAAACGAGAAATACTGGTGGGCGAACTGTCTGAACTTCGCCACGCCGCGTTACCCATCGTCGCCGCTATCGGCGGTATGCTGGCGCCTGCGCTGGTATTTACCCTGTTCAGTGACAATGATATGTCCCTGCGTGGCTGGGGCATTCCCATGGCGACCGATATCGCCTTCGCCATCGGGGTCTTGGTGCTGCTGGGTGATCGTATTCCCAAAGCTCTAATCACCTTCCTGATCGCCCTGGCTATCGCCGATGACTTGGGGGCGGTGCTGGTCATAGCGCTGTTCTATACCGAGCAGATCAATACGGTTGCGCTGGCCTGGGCGGCTGGCTTGTTTGGCGTCTTGATCGCTTTCAACCGCGGCGGCGTGCGCCACCCGGTACCCTATTTTCTGGTGGGGATACTGTTGTGGATGGCAATGCTCACTTCCGGCGTGCATGCCACCGTCGCCGGGGTCTTGACCGCGTTTACCATTCCCGCCTTTCCCAAATACGATCCGCAGCTGTTTTCGCAATCGGTGCGCAAGATGCTGGGGCGGTTCGATGAGGCCTATGCCAGAGACGCCAACATTCTTACTAATGATGAACTCCGTAGCCTGACCGCCTCCCTCGAAAAGGGAGTCTCCCTGGTACAGGCACCCCTGCAACGCCTGGAGGACCAGCTTCACCTGCCGGTCGCACTGCTGGTGATACCCATCTTTGCTCTGGCCAATGCCGGCGTCCCCCTAGGCATCGACACCCTGGCCGAGGCCTTTCAACACCCGGTGACTCAGGGCGTTATCGCAGGCTTACTGTTGGGCAAGCTGATTGGCATCTTCGGATTTAGCTGGCTGGCGATTAAATTAGGGATCGGCATCTTGCCAGAAGGCACGCGCTTAGCCCATATTGCTGGAGTCGGCTTACTGGGTGGCATAGGCTTCACGATGGCGATCTTTATCGGTGATCTGGCCTACCTGCACCAGCCTGAACTCCAGGTACTGGCCAAGACCGGCGTACTCAGTGCCTCACTGCTGGCCGGTATTCTAGGCACAGCCTGGCTGTGGTGGTGCGCACGCAAAACCGCCGAGCAAGCCTAAGTCTCCTAAACTGATATCTAAATTAACAGGACGCTAACGGATGGATCCGCTGTGGATTTTGGCTGCCTTTGGGATGGGATTTCTGGCGCAGCAACTACGTTTGCCGCCGCTGGTGGGTTTCCTGGGCGCGGGTTTCGCCCTACATGCCCTAGGCGCAGAAGGCGGCCCTCTGCTCCAGCAACTCGCCGACCTTGGCGTGACCCTGCTGCTGTTTACGATCGGGCTCAAGCTGCGTCCCAGCAGCCTCCTTGCGGTCGAGGTCTGGGGCAGTGCTGCTGCCCATATGGCGCTCAGCGTGTCGTTGGTGGCGGGCCTGTTGTTGCTCCTAGGTATGACCGGATTGGGCGTGTTCGCCCTGCTAGACTGGCACGCAGCTGCGGTG
The DNA here is from genome assembly GCA_047622605.1 of Motiliproteus sp. Lineage (GTDB taxonomy): Bacteria > Pseudomonadota > Gammaproteobacteria > Pseudomonadales > Balneatricaceae > Motiliproteus. Next base: position 2,734 of record JBLHND010000015.1, read on the forward strand.
ATCGGCTTCGCCCTCAGCTTTAGCAGCACCGTGTTCGCCATCAAGATCCTCGAAGAGCGCGCCGAGCTCAAGAGTCTTCATGGCCAGATCGCTATCGGCATTCTCATCATTCAGGATATCTTCGCGGTCCTATTTCTGACCCTGGCGACCGGTAAGATCCCCAGTCTCTGGGCCTTGGCGCTGCTGTCGCTACCACTGATCAGGCCGTTACTGGGCTCATTACTGGTGCGCAGTGGCCACGGCGAAGTGCAGGTGCTCTATGGTTTGATGGTCGCTGTGAGTGCCAGCACCCTGTTCGAGCTGGTCGGCATGAAAGGAGATCTAGGGGCATTGATCATCGGTGCCCTCCTCAGCAGCCATCCCAAGTCGACCGAACTGGCACGCTCACTGCTAAGCTTCAAAGACCTGCTGTTACTGGGGTTTTTCCTCTCTATTGGCATCAACGCGCTGCCAAGCCTGGCCGATCTGGCGATAGCCGTTGGTCTGGTGGTGCTGTTACTACCGATTAAGACCCTGCTGTACCATGCGTTATTAGCGAGTTTTAAACTCAGGGCCCGTAGTGCCTTCCTGAGCGCGCTGAGCCTGGCTAACTACAGTGAATTCGGCCTTATCGTTACCGCCGTCGGCGTCACCGCAGGCTGGGTCGACCCGCAGTGGCTGATGATTATGGCGCTCGCGCTGGCGCTCAGCTTTGTGTTTGCCGCCCTTCTCAATACCAATGCGCATAGCCTGTACGCCTCCGTCGAAGGCTATCTACACCTCTACCAGACCCTGGCATTGCGAGCGAAAGACCAGCCCATCGATCTGGGTGGCGCCGAAGTACTGGTGTTGGGGATCGGCCGGGTGGGCTGCGGAGCTTTAGATGCGATGTATGAAGTCTATGCCAATCGCGTCTGCGGTATCGATTCCGATGCGCTCCAGGTGAGTCGGCACCAACAGGCTGGACGCAACGTGATGCTGGGCGATGCCGAAGATGCCGATTTCTGGGAGGGCCTAGATGCGACCCGACTGCGATTAGTCATGCTGACCTTGCCGACCCTGGGAGATATGTTGCAAGCCGTCATCCGGATCAGGGCGATCGGCTATAAGGGCCCTATTACCGCAGTCGCCAAACACGAGGACGAACGCCTGCAGCTGGAACGGGTCGGCGTGCGCGCGGCCTTTAACTTCTATGCCGAAGCCGGCGCCGGCTTTGCGGCTCATGTGTTGCATAACTTGCCACTGGATAAGAAGCCTCTGGATAAAAAGTCCCTGGCTGAGCAAACAGCAGAGGCACAGGCAGTCGCTCATCAAGCCGCTACAAATACACCCCACCCGACAGAGTCTGAATCGTCGATCTCTTGAATCGCCACTCCCCGAATAACCCCACACCGGCAGCATGCACAACCGAACCTAAAACATAGCCTCCCGTGCTGCCCTGCACAAAAACAGGTCTACGCGGTGCCTGCGAGCGTGCAGCGGCACCAAAACCATGCGTACCGACCACTCCAACCTCCCCTAAATATCTAAAAACTATTGATATATAAAGGCTAAAAATATATTTACATATTTTGGCACAACCTCTGCATGAGCCTCTGTAATTCATTTTAAAGCTACGAGGCAATTCCTATGAACACCAAACCCGAGCGCTTCAACCTGCTCGCCTTCGGCGGCAAGATGAAGATCCTGCATATGAGCTGGATCGCTTTCTTTATCACCTTCTTCGTCTGGTTTAACCATGCGCCCCTGATGGGGGTGATCGCCGAATCGCTGGGGCTGAGCCGCGCCGAGATCAAGACCCTGCTTATCCTTAACGTCGCCCTGACCATCCCCGCCCGAGTGCTGATCGGCATGCTGACCGACAAGTACGGCCCCCGGATCACCTATGCGGCGATCCTGTTTCTTTCCGCTTTCCCCTGTTTTATGTTCGCGATGGCCGATACCTTCGAACAGGCGGCGCTGTCACGCTTTCTGCTCGGTTTCGTCGGTGCCGGCTTCGTGGTCGGCATCCGCATGGTCAGCGAGTGGTTCCCGGCCAACGAACTGGGAACCGCCGAGGGGATCTACGGCGGCTGGGGCAACTTCGGTTCTGCCGCGGCGGCGATGCTGCTCCCCACCCTGGCGCTAGTGTTCGGCGGCCCTGATGGCTGGCGGTACGCGGTCGGCCTGACGGGCGCGATCAGCCTAGTATTCAGTTTTATCTGGTACCGCAATGTCACCGACACCCCTAAGGGCTCGACCTACTTCAAGCCCAAGAAGATCGGCGGCCTTGAAGTCACCAGCACCGGCGATTTCTTCTTCCTGCTGGCGATGAAAGTGCCACTGTATGCGGCCCTGGCGCTGCTGACCTGGAAGCTCTCCCCCGAAGGGGTCTCAACCCTGAGCCAGACCGTCGCCACCCTGATCTACGTCGGCCTGGCGCTGCTGTACGTCTATGACTGCTACAAGTCCTACGACATCAACAAGAACCTGTTTGTCGAGCCGGTCCCCGAGATTCACCGCTACAAGTTCAGGCAGGTCGCGGTGCTGAACGTACTTTATTTTGCCACCTTCGGCTCCGAACTGGCGGTGGTGTCTATGTTGCCGCTGTTCTTCGCCGATGTCTTCGAACTGGATATGGTCTATGCCGGCCTGCTGGCGTCGGGTTACGCCTTTATGAACCTGGTATCACGTCCCGGTGGCGGCTGGTTGAGCGATCGCTTCGGACGCAAGATCACCCTGCTGGTACTGACCGCAGGTCTTGCCGCAGGTTATGTGCTAATGGCGATGATCGACAGCAGCTGGCCGCTGCTGCTGGCTGTTGTCGGGGTGATGGCCTGCTCCTTCTTCGTCCAGGCGGGTGAAGGCGCGGTCTTCGCCGCAGTACCGCTGATCAAGCGTCGCCTCACCGGCCAGATCGCCGGAATGACCGGGGCCTATGGCAACGTCGGCGCGGTGGTCTACCTGACCGTACTCTCGCTGGTCGATTACTCCACCTTCTTTATGGTGATCGCCGGGACTGCCGTGCTCGGCTTCGCGACCCTGCTGCTGATGGAGGAACCCAAAGGGCAGATGGCCGAGGTGATGGAGGATGGTAGCGTCCAACTGATCGATGTGACCTAGTACAGTAATCCTATAGACTCTTAGCCAACGCCACGACAGCCTCGTGGCGTCTGGCGTTTAAGTAGCGGCATCAAGGAAAAACCATGGCAACCACACTGCAGGTCAGCTTCGGCGGCCACTCGATCGCGGGGATCAAGGCCGAGAACCAAGACGCCTTCGCCGCCCTGCAGCCCGACTCGCCACTGCGCGAACTCAAGGGGGCGGTCTGCGCCCTGGCCGATGGGGTCAGCAGTAGTGCCGAATCCCATATCGCCAGCCAGACCAGCGTCACCGATTTTGTGCAGCAGTACTTTTCGACCCCCGATTCCTGGACCGTAAAGACCTCCGCCGGCCGAGTGCTGCATGCACTCAACCGCTGGCTCTACCAGCATGGCAACAGCGGCAGCCGGGCCAGAAATTCGCTGGTCACCACCTTCTCGGCGCTGGTGATCAAATCGACCACCGCCCATCTGCTGCACGTCGGCGATTCACGCATCTATCGCTTGCGCGGCGGCCAGCTGGAGCAGCTGACCCGCGACCATGCCAGCACCTACGGCGGCGACAAGAGCTACCTGACTCGTGCTCTGGGCGTCGATCCCCATCTGGAGGTCGACTACCAGAAGCTGGGCGCCGAGACGGGCGATCTCTACCTGCTCAGCAGTGATGGCCTGCATGAGTTTATCGGCCACAAGGCGCTGGAAACTCGGCTGGCCACCCTAGGCACAAATCTGGAAACGGAGGCCAAAAACCTGGTCGAGACCGCGCTGAAGAATGGCAGCGATGACAACATCAGCGCGCTGCTACTGCGTATCGACAGCCTGCCGCTGGAGGATCTGGAAGAGGCGCATCTCAAGCTGACTCAGCTGCCGATACCGCCGGTGCTCAAGCCCGGCAACCGCCTCGATGGCTATGAAGTTCAGGAGGAGCTCTACTCGGGTACCCGCAGCCATCTCTATCTGGTGCGGGATCAGACGAGCAAGACGCTCTACTGCCTTAAGACCCCCTCGCTAAATTTTTCTGAGGATCCGCTCTATCTGGATGGCTTTATCAAGGAGGAGTGGGTCGGCAAGCGGATCAACCATCCCGGCGTGATGAAGACCTTTAGTCCCGAGCGGCCGAAACAGTTCCTCTACTACCTGGCCGAATACCTTCCCGACCAGCACCTGCGCCAGTGGGCCGCACAGCACCCCCAGCCCGGCATCGAGCCGGTATGCGCGCTGGTGAAACAGATCGCCCAGGGACTGCGGGCACTGCAGCGCTTGGACATGATCCATCAGGACCTGAAACCGGAGAATATACTGGTGGATGCTCAGGGGCGCACCAAACTGATCGATTTTGGCACCGTGCGTATCGCCGGCATGGATGAGATCAGCAGCCCGCTGGAGCGGTATATCCCTCAGGGTTCGATCAACTACGTCGCACCCGAGTATCTACGAGGCCAGCCCGGCAGCCACCGCTCCGACCTGTTCTCGCTGGGAGTAATCGCCTACGAACTGCTGACCGGGCAGGTGCCTTTTAAGGAGCGCCGCAGCAACGACTACCAGATCAAGGCCTATAGCGATCTGAGCTACATTCCGGCCCGGCAGCACCGACCGGAGCTGCCGGAGTGGATCGATGGCGCGCTGCGTAAAGCCTGTGCACCCGACCCCGCCCGCCGCTACAGTGCCCTGTCCGAGTTCCTCTACGATCTGGAGCACCCCAACAAGGCGTTTATCCACAGCGAACGACAAAAGCCTCTGTTAGAGAAAAATCCATTGCTGTTCTGGAAGGGCCTCAGTGCCCTGCTGGCCCTGCTACTGCTGTTGCAATGGCTGAGATTAAGCTAGACGACGGCGCACAGGGCCTACTTTGCAGAAACGCCCAGCCTGCGAGCCCTCAACCCCAGCGCTTCCAGTGCTTCGCTGCGCTCACCACGCAGCAGTTTTTTGAGTTCTCGACGAGCCTGTGCAGTAGCCAGGCCCTGCTCTTCGAGCATAGCCATAAGGTTGCCGAAACGCTCGCGGCGTTTAAAACCGCGCTCACAGGCACCGCGTCGATCTGCGAAAAAGCTCATCAGGGTAGAGCCACAGACGCAGTTGCGGTACAGCTCGACGACCGATTGATCGTCATCGTCCCAGGAGGCTTTAAGGCCAGTTCCGCGCGGTAGTTTTTCGGTTTCCTTTACAAACGCTGCTGCACTGTCAAAAGTACGACCGCAATAGCCGCAGTGCTTAGGGAAAGCGGATTCGGATAAAGACTGCAGGCCTTCGAAGAGTGCCTGATCAAATTTGTCTGTTGTTGCCATAAAATACGACCCGGTAGAATGGCTATACCCTGAATCGATTAGACTACTGATTATAAAAAAATGATACCCAAACAACGCTGTAAAGTGACCAGCGGCCGCACAGGAAAGCCAATCCGCTGACGACTCTCCACGCTTAGCCATAGCATCCGGACGCTGCCGTCTTCTTGGCACGAGCGCTGCCCACCGCCCGGTGTTGCTTAGGGCAAGAGCTCTATGTTGAACGGTTAAAGAGCACTGACCTCTTTAACGTAGAAGGCTATTCTTTACTCCCAGACTCCCAACTAAATCCCCATCCAAGCGCTTCATCCATAGCCGTGAGGCCACTAAAATACCGGTTTACACGCTCAATTTTAAATTGACCCTCTTGATTAATAAGCCGGGCGATAGCACAGGTCGTCTTTCCCATACTGCCTTCATTGAGCAGGGTTTCAACAGCGGGTTGGTTTGGCAGCTGTATGCTGACAACGCCCTTCGCCTCTGCCCAATCTGGGACGCCTTTATAAATAAAGGTGAAGAGCAGTATCTCTTCGATTTCAGCCCATTTATCTCCGTTAATGTGCAGCCATTCGCCGTCGGTTACGGGGCCTGTTCGGTCTTCTCCTTGAAGCTGAAGATAAGGAGGATCTTGGACACTGCCATAGTTCCCACCTAGTGCCTGGACGACACCCATTCCATCACGTAGCTTTACGAAGGCGCCAAGATCAAGAGTTATGGGTTTATGTCCACCAAAGAGGCCACTGATCAAACCCGCTTGCGGCTTCTTTCGGTTCCAATTGAGATTAACTTTCATGAGTCCGTAGGTAGTCGATTTTTTCTGAAGACTGATCGTTGGATTTGCTCTTGAGAGGCTAATCTTATTGAGACTTAAAGGCTTAGATTCAGGGGGGAGTGCAGTAGGTGTAGGTGTAGGTGTAGGTGCGGGGTTTGAAACCGGTTCTGGAGCAGGTTCTGGAGCAGAGCTATCATCCGATATATCTACACCAAAGTGCTCTGCAAGCGGCTTTAACCCCCCATTAAAACCTTGAGAAACGAATCTGAATTTCCACTCATCGTTGCGTCGGTATAGCTCCCCAAGGATGAGTGCGGCTTCATTACGATCAGACATAGCAACGTCTGCCCGAACTAAAACCTCAGCACCCTGAGCCACTTCAATACACACCGGTGCGAGTGAACTCAGGTCTCCCATGTCAGCAGTGATTGTAAAGGCTATTTTTTTTACATCACTTTTCAAACGTAAGAGATCAACCTCAAACGAGGTACTAAGATCTGAAGCGGTTAAGCAGATACTGCTGTCATCGTTACTCGTCTGACCATAAAACACGAAGTCAAGATCACTCCGTGTTTTTCCATCCTCATAAGTTCTGAATGAGGCTACGTCAGCGGTCTTTCCCGTCCTCACCGTAACAGACAGCACATCGGTTGGGAGAGATACATTTCCACCAGCTGTTAACTTAGTAGCCATCAAAATTCCTTTATGCAGATTATGCGAATTCTTTAATGAAAGTGTCTAGCGTGCCCTCCAACTTCTTATCTTGAGTCGCCTGACCTATGGAATTGAATTTCCATTCATCGTTCTTTTTATAGAGCTTACCCATGATCATCGAGACTGAGCCAGAAAAAGAGGCGTCATTGGAGATATCGAAGGTTGCATACACCGTTTCTACGTTAGTCGGGGTTCCTTCATAGATCCTGATTGCGGCAAACGGAATCGCCTTGAAGTCTTGACCCTGAAAGCTATTTAACACAAACGCTAACTGCTGTGCTTTGGGGGAAAGCCGTTCCAGGTCGATCGTTATAATTTCATTATCCAGGCCATCATCTCCATCCATGTCGCCGGTTCTATCATCGCCAGAATGGTTAACGCCACCGCATTTGGATTTTAGCTGGCCGAAATAGATCACATCAAGCAACTTTCCGTCACCATCAAACACACCAACCGACGCATCTAGATCAACGGCCACTTTCTTAACTCCACCGAAAAAACCTTTTTTCTCGATGGCGCCCCAATTAACCCCTATACACATTTTACGTAGATCTGAACCGTTTCCCTTTTTAAGAGATATACGTTGTCCTTTCTCTAGACTGATAGCCATCTTATTCACCTTTTAGATTTACTTACTATATAAAATGCAACAAACACAGTAAAAGCCGAACCTATTACATTTAACTTTTCCGCTATGAAACTAGGCGATTTCATAAAAATTATTTGCTAACAAAAGAGTGCGTTTTGCCCAGTTTGAATGACAGGTCCGCTCGAGCATTTGCCCATCGAGTCTAAACACGGCCTTTACATTGTCTTTAAGAAGCTCTCTCGCTTTTTCAACATGCCCTTCAGTGTAGTTTACGTATTCATTTTGAATTATATTTATTTGCGATGGATGTATAGCAGTTTTATTTAAAAGCCCATAGCTAATATCACGCTTTATTTCCGATATCAGAGTACTTCTATCATCAATAAAGTCAAAAACCGGCGCACTCAGCTCAAATCCATAAGGCCGAAAAGCGATGACTAGCTGATCGATGACTGTTCTTAAAGGTGTCTCGTAAGCAGTCATACCCGGAAGCCGCTTTAGGCCCATTAAATTCATTAAATCATTACCGCCGATACGAAGACAGAGTACGTTGTCGAAGCCCGCCAGTTGTTTTCGAATATGTGGTAAAGCCGCAGGATCAAGAACCTCTACGGATTCGAGTGTCGGCATAACGCTAAAGCTAACGTCAGATGCTGAGAGTAAACGCTTGAATCCTGGTAACGATCGCGAATCCGCTTTAGGGATAACAAATCCATCTATCTTATCTATACCATCCATAGCCAGTATTTCGGCCAGCACTTCTAGATTTCTGGGCCTGATAAAACGTAGCACGGTGCCATCTCTAGAAAGAGACTTCAGTGCTTCTTTCAGGTTTTCCAGTGCCGAGCATAACTCAGAGTCATTGATCGCGTCTTCCGTACAAAACACAATGGAGCGCGCCCCCAGGATCCCATACTGCATCACCCGGCTTAACCTGGGATGCGTACAAGGCGTGTAGAGGGTGGCCCCTAGCTGAAAGTAAGAGATGGGGTGATTCATGCGCCGCTATCCTTAATGACGTCTTTTATCATTGCGCACGCCTCAAAGGGCATATCGGGGTGCTCCAACAGTGCGATGTTTTTTTCAGTACATAGCTGAATCAGATGAGCCACATCCGCACTGCGGCTATCTTTTACAAGCAGCAGGTCTGGGACGCGGCGAAGCATGACGCGTGTCGATTCTGCGATGCCCGGTTTAATCCTATTGATATCGCCAATACCATACTCCGCCTGTATATATTCGATAAACGTTCTGGTGATAGCTTGTCGGTCTAACCTTGAGATAGGATTTATCGGTGCGCAGTTATTTCTATGGAGGTGCCGAGCTATCTTTTCTATAAACCAGTCTGAATAGTCATATTCGAACAGGTGTTCATAGCTCACACATCCATGAAAATCTCGCGGGCCAATTTCACTGTTAAGAATAGAGCGAGAAATCAGGCCTGAGACCGTTGAGTTCATCAGTGAACTAGGGATAGTGTAGTCAGAATATGTGGCTGAAAAGTCTGCACTTCCTCCAATATCTGACACCACGAATAACTCATCGGGAATGGTCGTTTGGCGGCGAGCATTGTAAAGAGCAATGGATTGTTTAAGCTCACGAGTGATCGTTCCTTTAGCTGTCCAACCGTCAATAAAGACGATGGATTCAGGATCGACTCGCTGCACCTGTAACAGGTAGTCCAGGGCTGTTTCGTCGATGCCCCTATCTCTTATGATGCTGATGCTAAAGTGATGGCAGGGGCGTTCCAGGTGCACGCTAAGGGCACGTCTTACTAAAACCCCTATAGGGGTTCCCGCCCGGGCAAGAGAGACAAGGCAAATCTCACCCTTTCTTTGTTCGGCAATTAACTTCGCTAATGCCATAATTTCCTTTGCCAGTCGGAACTGATAGAACTCAGTCATCTCCAAAAACAGCCGGGTGTACTGTTCAGTGGGTGGCAGTTCTTTATGGATCAATTCCGAATAATGCAAACGCCCTTCTTGGATTAATTTTTCTTTGTCTTCGATAGTCCGGTAGTTAGCCTCTATAGGCTTTAGAAGGAACAGGCAATCCTCTGAACTGTAGCTACCTTGAATAGGTCTTGGAAAATCGGTCATAGTGGGCATCATCATTGTCCCAGCTGCTCATCAATCTGGCTTCCCCTGGGGAGCATTACGAATTGAGTTTCACGCATAAAAGGAATATCGGAAATACTGTCACCGAGGCCAATCAATAAGTCGTTAGTCTTTACACCCAGGGAGCGCATCACAAACTGAACAGCCCCCAGTTTTGAGGTATAAGGCATCATCAGAGCCATGTTACGCCCGTTTTGATGCCATTTTGCACCCTGGGGAATCATAGGATCCAGTGCGCTTTTCAGGGCAACCAAGGGAGTGACATCCTCCTCGCACTTAATACTCAAGTAAGCAGGCACACCAAAATCAATAATTATCCGGCAACGTGCATTGAGCTGTTGTTTAGAAATAACCTCATGCGCGTACTCATCGATCTCATGGAGGACCCTAAGTGCCTCTTCCAGGTCATGGTTTGCATGGAGATGATCAAGCCAATCCGGGCAAGGGGTATTATCTTCTTTTAAAACAAGGGCCCCGTGGGATACAATTCGATAACTGTTGAAGAAGGGTAAGAGAACGCGTCCGGTAGCCGCTGTATTACGCCCGGTCACCGGAATAATAATGGCCCCGCCAGCATCGAAAAGCTTGAGCAACTGTAACTGATGCGCCCCTGCATACGAAAGTGGCCGGCCTTCTTTGCAGAGCGCGCCCACCTTAACCTCTACACCCGCAGGAATCTTTTTGCTTGTCTGAATCAGAGTGTCATCCAAGTCAGTGAATATAAAGGTACGAGAATCAAGACTCATCGAGCAGCTTCTCTTGGGTTCGTTGATCTGAATAACGCCTGGCAAGCTCGTGATGTGCGTATTCCAGATCATCTTCAAGCAACACCCTAACACGTCTGTTTTGATTCGCCAGGTTGTATACAAAATGGCGGACAGGACGCTCATCCACACTAAATGAATCTGAACTGATAATCGGTCCCCCAGGCTGGATGGGTGAGCGAGTCGTTGATTGAAAGAGCACATCTCGACCTTTCAATTCCTCATACTCTGCGACTAAGAATGGAATGTATAGGTGTTCTCCATTCCCTACCACAGTGAGCGGTTCCTCTCCCTGTTCTGCAGGGAGGGCCTCTTTATAGGGCATCCTCATGGCTCGACGGCCCAACTTATCGCTACCGTATCCGCAACTATCTTTGTCTACGCAGCCAGGTAGTTGCACTTTATATTCAGGATCAGGAGCGAACGAAAAAGTGCCTTCGAGTAAGCTAATATAGCGAACGGGGACGCCCAGTTGTTCGAACTGTTTACGTTTTTCATCGTCCAACCAACTTACGAGGCTTACGATAACAATTTCTTTGAGCTTTGCTAATCTTGGACTGAGTTTTTCCGCCAGCAACCGGAGAGTTCGCCCTGTCGAGATTTCATCGTCGACCAAGACCAGACGCTCGGCTGCTGCTATCTCATTTTTTATGCCCGGAAAAGGCTCATAAAGAATATGATCGACTGCATGACTATGGGCTTCATCGAGTGTTAACCACTGAGGGCTATCTATCTCATGACGCGTCGTATGCTGGTAGATAACGGGTTCGATCTGAAGCTTACTAAGACTATCTGCAACGCCCGCTGCTAAGCCTGTGGCCGTTTCAGCCATACCCACGACATAGGTCGCTGGCCCTGTATCAATTAATGTCGCCAATTCATTATAGGTTTCACGCATTTTTGCAGGACGAACAGGTAGGTGTTTGCCTAGTACTTTAGAGACAAAAAGGTAGCCGCGTTTAGGATTCTTACGGCTCGCAAAAGCAAGAAGCTCGAAGAGAGGGTGCCTGGCGTTAACGATGCTGATCGTTAATAGTCCCGCTTCTATTGCGTAAAGCCCTCCATTCGTCGGTGTAACAGACTGCGTTACAAACGGCATTGGTAGCATCCTAATAGATAGTGAAAAAAATAAAAAGAGTCGGTCTGTTACCGACTCTTTTTCTTAGCCTGCGGCTTTTTTCTTAACCCGCGGCTCTTAACCCGCGGCTCTTAACCCGCGGCTCTTAACCCGCGGCTCTTAACCCGCGGCTCTTAACCCGCGTTAATGCCATACTCACGTGCCATGGCACCTAGGCCACCTTGATAGCCTGAACCCACGGCACGGAACTTCCACTCGCCACTGTGACGGTAGAGTTCGCCAAAGATCATGGCCGTCTCGACGCTGTAGTCCTCCGTTAAGTCATAACGACAAACTTCTTCATTAGTTTCGTCATTAACAACGCGAATGAAGGCGTTAGAGACCTGGCCGAAGTTTTGCTTTCTCGCTTCAGCATCATGAATCGTAACGGCGACTGCAATTTTATCGATATCGGCAGGAATGAGTGCCAGGTTAACTTTGATGGACTCATCATCACCATCGCCTTCTCCAGTGACGTTGTCACCGGTATGCTCAACAGAGCCACATTGTGATTTGAGTTGGTTATAAAAAATGAAATCCTGCTCGCCACGTGTTTTTCCGTCTGCGTTAAGCAGAAAGACACTGGCGTCTAAATCGAATCCTGATCCGTCAGTAGCTCGCTCGTCCCATCCTAGCCCAACTAGAAGCTTCTTCATGCCAGGGGCGACTTTGTCTAACGAAATATTTCCACCTTTAGATAGTGAAACAGCCATTTTATTCTCCTTTCACAAATTTGAGACTGATGTCTCCTAATGAGTATTAATTACACATTTAAACCATAGGTCGCTAACATGGCCGCTAAGCCTCCAGCAAAACCATCCCCTTTAGCTACAAATCGCCACTCGCCATCCTTCTTGTAGAGTTCACCGAAAATCAAGGATGTTTCTGCACTGTAGTCTTCAGTCAGGTCGTAGCGAGCAATTTCTTTGTCGTCATCAAGATTGCTAATACGAATAAAAGCATTATCGACACCGCCGAAATTTTGTTTGCGTTGCTCTGCGTCGTGTATCGTTACTGCGACCAGTAGTTTGCTTACGTTCTCGGGCAGTGTAGCCAGGTTGACGGTGATGACTTCGTCATCTCCCTCGCCTGCGCCGGTCAGGTTATCGCCTAGATGCTCGACTGATCCGCACACCGATTTCTTGGCGTTGTAGTAGATGAAGCCTTCACTACCGATGGCCTTGTCGTCCGCTCCTAGCATCAGGACAGACGCGTCCAAGTCAAATGCATTGCCATCTGTTTTTCTAACATCCCAGCCAAGGCCCAGGTGAAGTTTGCTCAGTCCTGGCGCTTCTTTTTCTAGGTTTATTCGTCCACCCTTACTAAGATTAATCGTCATTTGTCAGCTCCTTTCATGTGCGTTATATTTGCCAGATATAGAATATAGTGTTTTTACTATCTGGTTCACTCTACGATATTCGTAGAAATTAAAGAGTGCCCGTTTCATCAAGCGGATTCTTTAATGATCACCCCATCGTCATTTTCAGGCCAAATAACAGAAGCCAGGACACCGAGGCCAATAAAACCCAGGACGACATACAGAGAAATATCGTGGGGAATATGGAGTATTTCCATGCCGAACGTTTTTTCGATGCCGGTAATACCTAGCTTTACTGCGATAAACACGAGCACCAGCGCCACACCTTTTTCCAAGTGACAGAGATACTTGGCGGCTACTGCCAGCATAAAATAGAGGCTTCTCAGTCCGAGAATAGCAAAGATAACAGCCGCATATACTAGCAGCGGCTCCTTGGTGATCGCAATAATTGCAGGGACGGAATCGAATGAAAACACGATGTCTGAGACTTCAATACAGATCAGACATAGAAACATAGGAGTGGCGTAAAAAGAACCTTTGCGAGCGATATTTAGCGTAGCATCATTCTTTTCCAACTCCACAACCGTACTGCGGTTAACGAAAAAGCTCTTACCCTGTAACCGTGGCAGGATTGGGAATATTTTTTTAGTAAGCCTGACGCTCCAGTGAGTGCTGTAATCTTCTACTTCAGCATCATCACTGCCTTTAAACATCACCCAGGCAGTCCAGGCAACGACGGCTGCAAAGGCTATTTCAATCCAAGGCGCCATACCAAAAAGGGTCGTACCTGCAGCTATGAATATTCCTCGAAAGAAGAGTGCGCCTATGATTCCATAATAGAGTATTCGGTGTTGTAAAATACCTTTAATACCGAAGGCTGCAAAAATCGCAACGAAGACCATCATATTGTCGATCGACAGGCTTTTTTCAAGCGCATAACCGGCCATAAACAGACTAGCATATTCGCTACCATAGCGAATACTGAGATAGTAATAGAACGCTATAGCAAGACCTATCCAAAACGCCGTCCAGAAGGTTGCATCCTTGAAGCTTATCTCTGTTTTATTTCGGTGGGAATACAAATCAACATACACGCTGACTCCCACCACGCTCAGAAGTACTACTATTGCTTCAAGTGGAAAACCTAGTGGTTCCATTCAACTACCTAATTAATTAATGTAAAGCCATACTATTTATTACAATGAAAACTCAGAAGGATCGAGACCAAGTTCTTTAGCAATATCTAGGGCTACAACTTTTTCTTGCTCATCAAAATCACCATCAGAAGCAGCTATGGCTATGACCATTCGAATAATCAACCGGGCTTGCTCTTCCTTCCCCCGCATTTTACCAATAGCCTGCATCGCCTTAGCTCTACCAATATCATAATCAAAACCAAAGGTCTCCACATAGTCGTTGAAGCATTTAATAGCCTCACTGGTATCGTAGATAGACAGCGCTTCATTATGCTGAATAAAAGCCATCATTTTTTTCTTTTCTTCCGGGTCTATGGATCCATCGGCATAAGCGACCAGGGCACTGCCTCCAAGCGCGGCATTAAGAAAGTCCTTTGACTTATACTTAAGAGCTTCGGTCTTCAGCTCAGCAAATTTTTCTTTACCCTGTTTGAATAGATTTTTGAACATAGAAAACCGTCCTATAAATTAAATTGACTTTACTCATGGAAAACGAGCGTCACCTGATCGAGCAACAGAAGGAAATGAATTGTGCATTTGCGTGTAGTCGAAAAGCTATGTTTTCGCCGCCAAACCACCTCCATTATTCCACTGCGTCTAGCAGCACCTATATATTTACGTCATAACAACAAGAAGCATACAATATGCGGCTCCTGTTTCAACCTATATATATGGCTAGAATTCTGATATTCAACCCTCACGATATAGGAAAAATTCTTAGCTGTCAGCCCTGCAACCTGCCAACCCATCAGACATTGGGAGTGTCGATAAGTTCGACAAAAAAAATACTGACCGGCCTCTACGTCACCCGCTCTAGCGCTTTAATTCAGGCCGGCGTACTTCCAGCCTCGTGGTATCCGGAATGCTTGGTTCCTGCGGCTGTCTTGATCGCTTCCTGGTTCTTGAGGACCCTAAGCCGAGGCCCTGTGGAAGGCCTGCATACTCCTGCCATGGCAGCCACTAAAAGAGCGGGGACCGCATGAGTCCTGCCGGCCCTGCCGATTACCCCTTAGCCTCAGCAACAAACCTGATAGAGACGGAGTTGACGCAGTGACGGGTGTTTTTATCGGTCAGTCTCTCACCCGCAAACACATGCCCCAAATGGCCATCGCAACTGGCGCAGACTATCTCTGTGCGCCGGCCATCCGCATCAGGGTTATGTCTGATTGCGCCGACAATTTCATCGTCGAAGCTGGGCCAGCCGCAACCCGAATCAAACTTAGCTGTCGAGCGATAAAGTGCCGTATCGCACTGCCTGCAAACAAATAGGCCCGCAGCCGAGAAGGCATTGTACTCTCCCGTAAAAGGCTGCTCGGTACCCTTGTGCAGGATGACGCGTTGCTCTTCGGCATTAAGCGGATTAAGAGGTGTTTTTCGTGCGTCAGACATGTTCTGCTCCTGTTTGTGGTGACTTGAGTGTTGAAATGAACGTGCCGATCCTCAGCGATTCGCTCGCCACTTCCGGGTAGCGCTGTAGATGATCAAACCCTTGATCCTGATCAGATTTCAAGTACTGCCCTGATGGACTTATCGCCAATCGGGTCAATACTTAATAGTAGAACACCTTATAAATGCATGGAGAGCCACTATGAGCAGAATCGTACCTCAGGCGCAGGTTGTGGTCATGACCGGTTACGCGGATTGCCAACTGCACTACCAGGGCTTTCAAGCCCTGGTCATTGCAGAGGAGAACGCAGGCTATCGGGTCCGCGATCTCGCGGGTCAAGAATACTACTGTAATACCAGCGAACTGCTGCTGGACACACCGCCTGACGCCAATCAGCATTAAAAGCTAAGCCGCCACACTCAACAAAACGCCCGCGTACAGCGGGCGTTTTCAGGCGTGAACCTTCCCTAGCGAGCAAGGCCTAGGGCAATCCGAACTCGCCATACTCCTAGAGAGCCAGCACCTTCTCGCCGCGGGAGATTCCCGAGACCCCGGTGCGTACCACTTCCAGGATGTTGGTGGTATCGATCACCTTGATAAAGGAATCAAGTTTTTCACTGGAGCCGGTCAGCTGCACGGTGTAGACCGAACTGGTGACATCTATCACCTGCGCGCGGAAGATCTCGACGTTGCGAATAACCTCCGCACGCTGCGACCCCAGCGCCTTCACCTTGATAAGCATCAGCTCGCGCTCTATATGATCGCCCTCGGTTAGATCGACCAGTTTAACCACTTCGATCAGCTTATTCAGGTGCTTGGTGATCTGCTCGATCACCCGGTCGCTACCGACGGTGGTTAGTGTCAGACGCGACAGGGTCGGGTCCTCGGTCGCCGCCACGGTCAGGGATTCGATGTTGTAATTGCGCTGAGCAAAGAGTCCCACCACCCGCGACAGAGCACCCGATTCGTTTTCCAATAAAACAGAAAGTATATGTCTCATGATCAGGTTCTCTCCGTCTTGTTCAACCACATGTCGCGCATCGCGCCTCGCGGAACTTGCATCGGGTAAACATGTTCGGACGGGTCGATATTAACGTTGACGAATACCAGTCGATCCTTCATCGCAAAGGCTCTTTCCAGGGTGTCCTCCAACTCTTCAGGCTTCGATACTTCCATCCCGACATGGCCATAGGATTCCACCAATTTGGTAAAGTCCGGCAATGAGGTCATGTAAGACTCCGAGTGACGGCTCTCATAGTTGAGATCCTGCCACTGACGTACCATGCCCAACGACTGGTTATTAAGGCAGATAATCTTAACCGGCAGGTTGTACTGCAGACAGGTAGACAGCTCCTGAATATTCATCTGAATACTGCCCTCACCGGTAACACAAACCACCTCTTCATCGGGGAAGCTAAGCTTGATCCCCATGGCGGCAGGCAGACCAAAGCCCATGGTGCCCAGACCCCCGGAATTGATCCAGCGGCGTGGCTTATTAAATTTGTAATACTGGGCCGCAAACATCTGATGCTGGCCCACATCAGAGCAGATGTACGCATCGCCCTTCGTGACTTTACAGAGAGTTTCGATCACTTTTTGCGGCTTCAACAAGGCGGAGTCGTCGGTAAGGTAACGTCCTCCGTGACGACCACGCCACTCTTCGATCTGCTGCCACCAGCTGCTATGAGATTCGGTATCCAGCTCGATACTGCTGGCATGAACCTGCTTGAGAATTTCGTTCAGGACCGAGTCCAGCGGGCCAACAATAGGCACGTCGGCAGCGACGGTCTTGGAGATCGACGAGGGATCAATATCGACATGGATCAGCTTGGCCGTAGGACAGAACTTTTCGGTGCCGTTGGTGATTCGGTCATCCAGACGCGAACCCAGGTTCAGGATCAGGTCAGAGTGGTGCATCGCCATGTTGGCTTCGACCGTGCCATGCATGCCGGGCATCCCCAGGAACTGCCGGTCAGACGCGGGGTAAACACCCAACCCCATCAGGGTATTGATCACCGGGTAGTTCAGATGCTGAGCCAGTTCGATAAGCTGTGCCGATGCATTGGCATAGATCGCCCCGCCGCCAGCCAGAATAACCGGACGCTTGGCGCTAAGCAGTAGCTCAACAGCCTTTTTAATCTGGCCACTATGACCCCGAGCAACCGGGTTGTAGGAGCGGAGTTTGACCGATGTTGGATAGACATATTCATAGCGATCGGTCGGCGCGGTCATATCCTTGGGGATATCGACGACCACAGGACCGGGACGACCGGTCGAGGCGATATAGAACGCCTTCTTGAGGATCATCGGAATATCTGCCGCCGATTTAACACTCAGGCTGTGCTTTACGATGGGACGGGAGATCCCCATCATGTCGCACTCCTGGAAGGCATCTTCTCCGATCAGGTGACTCATCACCTGACCACTGAGGACCACCATCGGGATCGAATCCATGTAGGCGGTGGCGATGCCTGTGATCGCATTGGTCGCACCGGGGCCGGAGGTTACCAGCACCACACCGGGCTTGCCGGTGGCGCGCGCATAACCATCGGCCATATGGGTCGCGGCTTGCTCGTGACGTACCAGGATATGCTTGACCGCATCCTGTCGATACAGGGCGTCGTAAATATGCAACAGTGCGCCACCTGGATAGCCGTAGATGTATTCAACACCTTCGTCCTTCAGAAAACGGGCAATCATGTCACCGCCAGAAAGTAATTCCACTTTTTTCACCCTCAAATCTTCTGCAACCGTGGCGCGCTATTCGCGTCCCGTATCGCTGTATCAAAAGATTGTGTATAGATACACGACCCCAACACTCAACACCCGACTTGCCGCATCCTAAAATGCGCCATTACTCATTACCGGGCTGAAGCGTTACCAGACAGGGAGCCTGGCAAAGGTCGTTCAGGGTGTGTATCGCGACAGTACGTCAACAATACGGGTTGAGTGAAAATAAGCCCGGTAAAGCCTACTTCAGATAACGCCAGTGGTAGCCGAGCGTTACTGCCTAAACAAGAATTTGTAATCTTGCCAGTATCCGGCGCTGGCAGCAATAGCCGCAAAGCATAAAGTCGGAAGTCAAAGGGCTACACTGTCGAGGGTTTTATCGTTAATATTAACTTTTTTTCGGCTATCATTAGCCGTTGACACTGATCCACAGGAGTTACCATGAGCGCCATCGATATCCGTAACCGCGACCGTACCATCGAAGAGCTACGCGGGTTTATCAAAAAAGTACTGGTTGAACCTGAGATGGTGCCGAATTGCCTGAATATTGCTCGTGAGCTGATCGATCAAGACAACGCGGACAACCTGATCGGCACCAAGATCAGCAGCATCACCAGTGTCAAGATCCCAGCCCAGCACAGCACCGCCGATAAACTCTTTATCGACCTGCTCAAAGAGGTGGTACGGGACGAGAAAGCGCTCTACTGAGCGCCGGATCTGTCGGATTAAAACCCGACCCACAGGGCTACTGAGGTCGGGTTCTCGCTGAAAGGCGCGACCTAGGCCCCTTTATTGAAGACCACCTGATCGGCCTCCAGCGTCGCGATAATCTTATCCCCCGATTCGAACTGTCCCGACAAGATAGCCTCGGCCAGTGGGTTTTCAACATAACGCTGAATGGCGCGTTTTAAGGGCCGCGCACCATAGACCGGATCAAAGCCGGCTTCGAGCAAGGTATCCAGCGCCTGATCCTGCAGCTCTAGGGTCAGTTCACGCTCGGCCAACCGCTCGGCCAAACGCTGCAGCTGAATCCGTGCGATACCGCGCACCTGATCGCGACCCAGCGGATGGAATACCACTACCTCATCGACGCGGTTGATAAACTCGGGGCGGAAATAGTTGCCCACCTGCTCCATCACTGCCGCTTTCATCTGCTCATACTGCTCATCGCCACCAAATGCCTGAATCACATCCGACCCTAGGTTGGAGGTCATCACGATCACGGTGTTGCGAAAATCGACCGTCCGGCCCTGACCGTCGGTCAGGCGACCATCATCGAGCACCTGCAACAACACATTAAAGACATCGGGATGGGCTTTCTCGACCTCGTCAAGCAACAGCACCGAGTAGGGCCTACGACGCACCGCTTCGGTCAGATAACCACCCTCCTCATAGCCCACGTATCCGGGAGGTGCGCCGATAAGACGGGCCACCGAATGTTTCTCCATAAACTCGGACATATCGATTCGCACCATCGCCTCTTCGGTGTCGAACAGAAAGGTCGCCAGCGCCTTACAGAGCTCGGTCTTACCCACCCCGGTCGGGCCGAGGAATAGAAACGAACCGTTGGGGCGATTAGGATCAGACAATCCGGCCCGCGAGCGCCGCACCGCATGAGATACGGCCACCACGGCCTCGTGCTGGCCGATCACCTGCTTATGCAAGGCGTCTTCCATGCGCAGCAGTTTTTCACGCTCACCTTCGAGCATCTTCGACACCGGAATACCGGTCCACTTGGAGACCACCTCGGCGACCTCCTCCTCGGTCACCTTATTACGCAACAGGGTATGGGTCGATGCGGACATCTCCGCCTGACTGGCCATATCGAGCTCCTTCTCCAACGCAGGAATCACCCCGTATTGCAGCTCCGACATCCGCGCCAGATTGGATTCGCGACGCGCGACCTCCATGCTTTGACGCGCCTGATCGAGCTTCTCCTTGACCTGCTGCGAACCTTGGAGCGCGGCCTTCTCGGTTTTCCAAATCTCATCGAGGTCGGAAAACTCGCGTTCGACGTTATCGATCTGGGTTTCCAGATCCTGGAGCCGTTTGAGAGCGGCGGCATCTTTCTCTTTCTTCAACGCCTCACGCTCTATCTTCAACTGGATCAGCCTGCGCTCCAGCCGGTCCATCACCTCGGGCTTGGAATCCATCTCCATTCGAATTCGGCTGCCTGCCTCATCAATCAGATCGATCGCCTTGTCCGGCAACTGCCGGTCGGTGATATAGCGATGCGACAGCCGGCACGCGGCAATAATGGCGGAGTCGGAAATATCGACCCCGTGGTGAATCTCGTAACGCTCCTTCAGCCCGCGCAGGATCGCCACGGTATCCTCCACGCTCGGCTCGAGCACCATCACCTTCTGAAACCGCCGCTCCAGGGCCGCATCCTTCTCGATATACTGGCGGTATTCGTTCAGCGTAGTGGCGCCGACACAGTGCAACTCACCGCGCGCCAGCGCGGGCTTAAGCATATTACCGGCATCCATCGAGCCTTCTGCTTTACCGGCACCGACCATGGTATGCAGCTCGTCGATAAACAGAATGATGCCGCCCTCTTGCTTAGACAGCTCATTAAGCACCGCCTTGAGCCGCTCTTCAAACTCGCCTCTATACTTGGCACCGGCGATCAGCGCGCCCATATCCAGCGACAGCACCTGCTTACCCTTGAGCCCTTCGGGCACTTCGCCATTAATAATCCGCTGCGCCAGGCCCTCCATAATGGCCGTCTTGCCGACCCCGGGCTCACCGATCAAGACCGGGTTATTCTTGGTACGACGTTGCAGCACCTGGATGGTGCGTCGAATCTCATCATCGCGCCCGATCACCGGATCGAGCTTACCCTCGGCCGCGCGATCGGTCAGGTTAATGGTAAAGCGATCGAGCGCCTGACGGCTCTCCTCGGCATTTTGATCATTCACCGTATCGCCCCCGCGAACCCGCTCGATAGCGGCTTTGAGAGTGGCCGTGTTGCCGCCACAGCCGCGCAACAGCGTCCCAAGCGCCGCCTTGTCTTCCAGCGCGGCTAGGGCCACCAGCTCACTGGAGATGTACTGATCACCATGCTGTTGTGCGTACTTATCGGCCAGGTTAAACATTCGACCCAGGTTGGGTGACATCCCAACATCACCATCGGGGTGCTGAACCGAGGGCAGATTTTCGAGCTGCAGCTCCAAACCCTGACGCAGCTTCTGCAGATTAAAGCCGGCCTGGCTCAGCAGCGGTTTGATACTGCCACCCTGCTGTTCCAGCAGCTTGTAGATCAGATGCACCGGCTCTATCACCGCATGATCTTTACCCACCGCCAATGATTGCGCCTCGGCGATCGCCTCTTGCAACTTGCTGGTTAAACGATCGAGTCTCATAGAATCTCCTTATTTGACATCCACATGGAGGGAAGAAAAGTACAGGAACTACAGGCACTATAGGTGAGTATGACGATTCCTGATTACTCATAATTAGGGGCAATTATGCAAAAATCAAGGACTGCTATATTCATAACGTCAGGAAAAACTAATAGACAGTCGACAGGCTGGGATATTGCTGGGATATTGCTGGGATATTGCTGGGATATTGCTGGGATTGCATCCCAGCCTACGGACCTGCTCGCCTCTTGGTCAGGGTTTGATCCAGATTAGCGACGCCATTCGGCCGGTCTGGCCATCACGCCTATAGGAAAAAAAACGTTCCCTGTCAGTATAGGTGCAGGCCTCTCCGCCATAGATAGCAGTAACACCCGCGCGTGCTAAGCGTAGTCGGGCCAGCTGATAGATATCGGCCAGCCAGCTGTTACGCAACCGATCCTGAGACACAAACGCGGCCTCAGCCTCTGGATACTGGCGACAAAACTGCTGCCGAACCTCAGCACCGACCTCAAACGCTCGGGGCCCTATCGCAGGTCCCAGCCAGCAGAGCAGCTCATGAGGCGGAACCCTCATCGCCTCCAGCGTCGCTTCCAACACCCCGGCAGCCAACCCCCGCCAGCCGGCATGAGCGGCCGCGACCCGGGTACCCTGGCGATCACAAAACAGCACCGGCAGGCAATCTGCCGTCATCACCAGGCAGGCGATTGCGGGCTTCTGGGTGACGGCGGCATCGGCGTCCAGCACCGGGCCTACCCGCTCTAAGCGAGCGACCTCGGCACCGTGAACCTGGTTCAACCACTGGCAGCGAACATCGGTACCCAGGGCCTCTTGCAGCAATGACCGGTTCGCACCGACCGCCTGGATGTTATCACCCACATGCTCGCCAAGATTGAGATGATCGAAGGGCGCCTGACTGACACCGCCCATACGCGTCGTTGACAGCGAGCCTATCGTCGCGGGGGCCGGCCAGTCAGGAACGATGAGCCGCAGCGACTCCGAACGCGCCGGCACAGGTACAGGCATCCTAGAGTTGGTCCATCGCCTTAAAATCAAGATAGAGCTCATCAAGAAGCGCCAGCATATCGGCGGGCAGCGGTACCTCCCAGGACATCAGTTCCTCAGTCACGGGATGGTATAGCTCCAGTCGTTTGGCATGCAGTGCCTGGCGTCTGAATCCGCTCAGGGTCTCCCGCAGCTCCAGGGTGACCCCCTTGGGCAGCCTTAGCCGACCACCGTATTGCGGATCGCCGATAATGGGGTAGCCGATATGCGCCATATGCACACGAATCTGATGGGTCCTACCGGTTTCCAGCTTCAGGCGTATATGGGTATGAGCGCGGAATTTTTTGATCAGCCGATAGTGCGTAACCGCCTCCTTGCCCGTGGGGCTGACCGCCATCTTCTGGCGCTGCTTGGAGTGCCGTGCCATCGGCTCGTCGACACAACCACCGCCGGTCATGACCCCGATAGCCACCGCTTCATACTCACGTCCCATCGCCCGCTCTTGCAACTGCGCGACCAGGTCGGTCTGTGCCTCCAGCGTCTTGGCCACCACCATCAAGCCGGTGGTCTCCTTATCCAGCCGATGCACGATGCCCGCACGTGGCACCCCGCCAACACAGGGGCAATGATGCAGCAGCGCATTCAACAGCGTGCCATCGTGGTGACCCGCTCCAGGATGAACGACCAACCCCGTGGGTTTATTGATGATCAGAATATGTTCATCTTCGTAGACGATATCAAGATCGATCGCTTCGGGCTGCCAGCGTTCCTCCTGCTGCACGGCGGCCTGCACCAGAATTTGCTCGCCGCCGATCAACTTTTCGCGGGCGCGCAACTGCTTGCCATCGACCAGCAGCTCACCATTTTTAATCCAGGTCTGCAGCCGTGAGCGGGAATGTTCGGGAAACAACTGTGCCACAGCCTGATCGAGACGGAGCCCACCCATAGGGTCGGGTACTATAGCTTGGAGGTGAATCGTTTGGGTCATGAAAGTCCTGCTCGGGTCATCGTCTAAACCAGACATTCTAAACCAGGCACCAAGGGTGTTGGGTTTAAAGGTCCACTGTGGTTAAATAATCTGCCCAGTATAACCGAATCATGCGCATTCAGTCGCACTCGGACGGGTTTATCGATGCAGCGTCGCGCTGACATCCAACATCTACTCTTGAGATCCGGACGATGAAGTATCTCGTCAAGCTAACGCTTGCTCTAACCTTTACCAGTTTTCTCAGTGGCTGCGCACTTTTTGGCGGCGATGCTGCGGAAACGGATATCCCTGAAGCTCAACTCTGGAGTGAGGCCAAACTGTTTCTCGCTGACAGTAACTTTGACCTGGCCTCGCAAAAACTGGAGGCCCTGGAGTCACGCTACCCCTTCGGCCGCTTTTCTGAACAGGCACAGCTGGAGCTGATCTATGCCTACCATAAGCAGAGCAAAGCCGCCGAGGCGATCGCGGCTGCCGACCGCTTTATCCGCCTCCACCCCCAGCATGAAAATATCGACTACGCTTACTACCTGCGTGGACTGACGCGTTTTTTTGAAGACCAAAGTATCGTCAATCGTTTCCTGCCCACCGATATGTCGATGCGGGACTCGGGTGCGGCCAAAGAATCTTTTCAAGATTTCGCCATCCTGCTGGATCGTTATCCCAGCAGCCAGCACGCTCCTGATGCGCGCAAGCGGATGATTTTTCTGCGCAATCAACTGGCCCGGTACGAGATCCATGTCGCCCGCTACTACCTCAGGCGCGGCGCGCTGGTCGCGGCAACCAACCGCGGCCGCTACGTACTCGAAAACTATGCCCAGACCACTTCCATTGCCGACGCCTTGGCGGTGATGGTCCGTGGCTATACCGAACTGGGGCTTGATGACCTGGCTGCCAACTCTCAGACCGTGCTGGAACAGAACTACCCCGATTACCCCGGCCTGGTGTTGGAATAAAGTGCGGGCATAAAGTGCTGGCATAAAGTGCTGGCATAAGGTGCTGGAGTGATCACCCGACCCCAGACTCTGTTACGACAAGACTACCCCGATGACTCCGGCCTGGTGTTGGAGTGATGACCCAACCCCCAGCCCTGGAATAGACGATGGATCGCCACACTATTATCGACGCGATGAAAGTACTGCCGGAGATCGATCCGCAGTTTGAAATTGAGCGTCGTATCGCCTTTATCAAGACCCGACTACAGCAATCCGGATTGCAACATCTGGTGCTGGGCATCAGCGGGGGCGTCGACTCCTCCACCTGTGGTCGCCTGGCACAGCTGGCTGTCGAGCAGCTTAACGTGGAAACCCATAGCCTTGCAGCCGACGGCCTTGAAACCCGCGACGACCCGTACCGTTTTATCGCAGTTCGGCTGCCCTATGGTATTCAAGCCGATGAAGCCGATGCCCAACAGGCGCTGGCCTTTATCCGGCCCACCGAGAGCATGACGATCAACATTAAAGCGGGCGTCGACGGCTTGCAGCAGGCCACCCTGACGGGCCTGCAGCCGCAACGGCTGCTCCAGTCGACGGAAGCAAGCATCGACTTCGCCAAAGGCAATGTGAAGGCCCGCGTGCGCATGACCGCGCAGTATCATGTTGCTGGGTTGCTTGGCGGACTGGTGCTGGGTACCGATCACTCGGCCGAGAACATCACCGGCTTTTACACCAAATTCGGCGATGGCGCCTGCGATCTGGCACCGCTGTTTGGTCTCAGCAAGCGCCAGGTGCGGTTATTGGCATCGACCCTGGGCGCACCCGATAATCTGGCTCACAAAACGCCCACCGCCGATCTGGAGTGCCTGGCGCCTCTAAAGACGGATGAGCAGGCGCTGGGAGTAAGTTACGACGCTATCGATGATTATCTGGAGGGCCGGCCGCTCAGCGCCACGCTTGAGCAGCAGATCACCGGGATCTATCTGAAAAGTCAGCATAAACGCCAGCCAATCCCGACTATTTACGATTAGCGCCGCGCAATGACCACTGGTAAGGCGTGGGATCTAGTTGCGGGGGGCGTTCGAGCATAAGGTCCGCCACCAGCCGGCAAGATGCTGGCGCCAGCACCAGGCCATTACGGAAGTGTCCTGCGTTCAGAAAGAGGTTATCGAACGCCTCAACCCGACCTATATAGGGCACCCCGTCCGGCGATCCGGGCCGCAACCCGGCCCACTGTGCTTCGACTCGAGACTCTGCCAGAGCTGGCAGCAAGGCGACGGCTGACTGATACAGCGAGTCATAGGCCGACTCAGTCACCCGCTTATCGAACCCCTGATATTCCAGGGTACTCCCGACCAGAATCCGGCCATCGGCACGTGGAATCAGGTAACGCCCGGCACTCAGCACCACCCGATCCAGTAGCGGTCGCGGGCCCCTGTAGGTATCGGTATTGAAGAGCAGCATCTGCCCCTTCACCGGTGCCACCGCTAGCTGCAGATCAAGTTGCTGCATTAGTTCACCACTCCAGGCTCCGGCCGCGATCAGAAACTGTCCTCCGGAAAAACGGCCCGCGCTCGAGTCCACCGCCTGCAGCCGTCCCTTGGATGCGACAAAGCCATTAACCTCGGCACCCGTGACCAGCCTGACCGCCGGATTCAACTCCAGCGAGCGTCGCAGCGCCTGTCCCAGGCGAGGATTACGGATACTGGCGACCTCCGGCATCCACAGCCCTCGGGGTTGCTCAAACTGAATATGGGGTTCCAGAGCCCGGGCCTGCCCGGCCTCTATCTGAGCTAACGGCCGTCCGTACTCAACGGCCCAACGCAGAGCCTCGGCCTCATCCTCGACGCCCAGCATCAGTAAACCTCTGGTACGCAACTCAGAACTGATCCCCGTCTCTCGCTCCAGCGCTTGTGCCAGGGTGGCATAGTGCCCCTGGGACCAACTCGCTAGCTGCGTTACGGCATCCAAATAGCGCCAGGGGTACAGCGGCGAGACAATGCCCCCGCCCGCCCAGGAGGCTTCCTGGGCGGCTTCGCCCCGCTCCAACAGAGTGACCCGCTGGCCGGCAGCCGCAAGTTCCCGTGCCGCCATCAGCCCCATCACTCCGGCTCCTATAATCACAACATCCGTTTGCGGCTGAACCGTCATCTCGCACTCCTAGGGGCCATTCTTTTGGGTAAAGGGGGGCCATTCTTTTGGGTAAAAAGGGGGGCTTACCTTAAAGGATGCGCGCCAGCGGCTCAAGGACCGCAGCTCAGGACGCCCCTCAGCAGAGACAGACGCCCTCCGCCGAGTGGCTCAGAGTGTCAGTGGATAACGACAGGGCGTGGTGGCGGTACGCAGCCGTCCAGAATACGGCAATACCAGCTCATGCTGCAGCCCTATATTTCCATCAGCATGACCGACACAGAAGGTGCCGTTCAACGACCCCAGGGCACCGGAATCATCGTACGCAATAAAGTCGCCGCGATTCCACATCAGCCGCTGCCTGGGGTCTTGTAGCTCAAACACCTGCAGCAGCACATCCCCCTGAGAGGTGTCCAGCTGTCGATCGTTATCCTGGTCAACAAACACCACCCAGCCCTGATTCCAGGATGTTTCTCCCGTTGCCCCGCTACCGGCGCACTCACCCTGGCTGAGGGCCTGGCGACAGAGTAGCACCCGCTGACCCCGGTTAATCGCCTCGGAACGTGCCCACATTAACGAGGTACGCAGGGTGGTCGCCAGAGTATCGACCTGATTACTGGCCATCAGAGACTGAAAGCCGCTGACTCCCAGGGTACTCAGGAGGGTCGCGAGTCCCAGGACAATGACTAATTCAGTCAGCGTAAATCCGCGTTGCGAAACCGGAAACGGCACCCCAGAGTGCCGTTGAACGAGCATCCTGCTCATGGTATTGCTCCTGCCTAATCCCTACAGACTCTTGATTAAAAACGGAGTAAGTATAGGGGCTCCTTGCTACCGCTACTGCGGCCTCCGCGATCTCAATTAAGGCCAGCAGGCATCTCCGGCACCGCTGTTACCGCGCAAGCCGGTATGAGCCAGAGTCAGGGTACCGCAACTATCGCCGCTCTGAGCGTTTTTGGGCGCGGCTGTCAGCGTAAAAGACGTTGCACTCAGGGAGGCGATATCCAGATCATAAAACTTAGCGCCGCCATTCAGGGGCGCTTCGGTTGGAAATATTGTCGGAGCACCGACAGAGCAATCGGTCGTATCAACCGGATCGGTAGTGGCTCCACAATAGGTACTTCTAACCGTAAAGTGGCGTTCCATCGCCCCGGCAAAGGAGACCAGCGCCCCCATGCCATCGACACGACGCGACTTCTCCACATAGCTCACATAGGAGGGGTAGGCGACAGCGGCAAGAATGCCGATAATGGCCACGACTATCATCAATTCGATCAGGGAAAAACCCCGCTGCTGCTTCATCTGCACGTTTATCCACACCCTCATTCACCCCTTCATTAAAACGCCTTAGCGTTACCGCAGCTGCTGCCAGGATCGGCGGCCACCCATAGAACTTTTCGATTCCCGAACACTCCCGACCTGAGCACTGGAGCCACCGATCACCTTCACCTCTTTAGAACCATCCTCAAGGATCGCGGGGGTATCAAAGATCCCCAGATTGGTTTTTTGCAGCCCGGATACCGAGGTCAGCACCGTATCCCCGAAGGAGGGGTCGATAATGGCGACCTTGTCCGCATCGGTAAAGAGCCCGTCGTCATTCAGATCGAAGGGCGTATCCTCGAGCCTTCCGCCGGTCACCGCGTTGATCTCCATCAACCAACTGTTGCCGCCGAAGCGGCAGGGATCGACCGAGGGGATCAGGGTGGTAAAGAGGAGCCGATCGCCACGAAGAATGGGTTGATTGACCACCCGTTCGCCAACGGTCGCCGTCGTGTCTGTTGCCGAATGATACAATCCCAGATCCATATACCAGCCCTGCTTATTCGAGTAATTGACGGCGTTACTGCTGGTCAGGCGCACCTTAAAACCGCTAAACGTAGTGCTGTCTTCGGCATCAATGGTCTGGGCCACCAACTGCCCTCGATCCACCTTGGAGCCGTTATTATCTTTAAGGTCATCACGAATACCATAGAATGTCTGGGTCTGGGGTGAAGCCACATCCGCATCGCCGACCTCAAAATACTGGCCCGTACCGAAATAGATCATCAGGCCGCCATCCGGGTGTATCCCCGCCTCGGGCTGAGCGCTGATCGGCTGCACCCCTGCGGGAGACGCGGCATCCTCGGCGATAAAGAGAGGTTTCAGAGATCCTGCCTGGCTAAAGGCTGAACTCAGGGTCAAGACCCCGCCGCTGACGCCCAGATTCACCTTCCACAGATTGCCCTTAAGGTCGCCGGCATAGATCAGATCGGCGGTCAGATCACGGTCATGATCGACCACCAACGGACTGCTCAAGCCATTCCCACCCGCCGTATCCAGCTCGATCGAAACAACCCGGGTAGGGTCATCGAGGCGTACCAGATAGAGCATCGCCTTACCCAGAGCGCTGCCATAACCGTTACCAAAGACCGCATAGAAATGACCATCGGGCATCCGCGCGATCGACGCCTCGCCTAATTGGACGCCGAGGTCACTAAAGTCACTCTGAGTACTATCCAGATCCCAGAGTATATCGGCCGCAGTAACGTTGGCCGGATCGGTAATATCCAGCGCGAAGACACCCTTACCACCCGCGCCCGTCGTCCCCACCAGCACGGTACGCCAGCTATCATCGGCACCATTGGCATCGGTGTCCAGGTAAGCATCGCCAAATACCGGAGAGCCATCCACATAATAGTGATGCGTATAGTTTGGATCGGTCAACGCACCCAGTTTTCCGAACACCGCATTGGGAATATAGGCGAACTGCTCGCTGCCCGTAGCTATACCGCTACCTGCGTTATACGTAAAGGAGAAGCCATGCAGCATGCCATCGTTCCCCCCCACATACAGCATTCCCGGACGACTCAGGTAGGCGCTGCTCTGCCGGAAAGTATCGTACTCAGACCCCTCGGCCTCGATCAGCCGGCCATAACTAAAATTCTGTTGTTTCACAAACAGCGGGTCTGAGTTAATAATATCCCCCAGAGGCACACGCCCTGCGGTCGCAGTTCTCGAACGCAGGGTGCCTTCGGGGAGTGCATTGCTGACATCGCCACGCAGGTAGTCGATCTGGGCAGCGCTCAACGAAGTCGCCCCGGCACTCGCCACCAGGGTATTGATCGCTGCGGCATTGCCGGTATCAAAGGAGATACCGGCAGCCGCCACAGGATCCCAGGCCAGCACGTTACGAGTGACACTGGATACCGGCATATTATCGGCGGCATTCCAGACCACCGACCCGACTTGACCGGAGTTATGGATGGGCAGCGCATTCACCTGGCCGCTCCAGTCCGCGCTGTTAAACAACGCCTGAAAGACGATCGTCGAGGTGCTTAACTGGGTTGAACTGGTGGTGACCGCCGAGGCCGAGCCGAGCTGGGCCTGGATATCACTGACGGCTGTTTTCAATGAGGTTAACAGCTGGCTGGCGTTGCTGGCCTGCAGAAACAGTCCACCCCCCTGATCGGCGGTATCCTGCATCAACGGATCGTTGATGACCTGGTCGTCGGCAAAGCCGATGGTATAGGTGGACAGGTTATTGACCACCTCATTACCGTCCAGGTCATCGATATCCGGCCGCAGGTCGATCTCAAACAGCGCCTGAGCCACGTCGTCCAGGTAGTCACTGCCGTTACTTTCATAGGTCCGTGCCGCCTTACGATCGTCGACACAGCCGCTGCAATCGCCATCATAATCTTGCAACCCGGTGTCAGCGGTGATGTCCTGATCGCCTTCAGGGCGGCCATCTGTCAACAGGATAACGAAGTTTTTCTGACAGAAGTGGCAGACCGGCGACTCAAAGTCCCCCGGCGAGCGGTTGAACAGGCTGTCGTCATCCAGGCTCATCACCGAGGCCTCAGTAGGGTGCAGTGTTAAAGACCCGTCGTACTGACCATTAGCAACACAACTCGGATTGGGCTGATGGCCGGAATTAATGGCACCTGTGGTGCCGATAAAATAACGCCCGACCTCGTGTAAGGCTTCCGCCAAGGGGGTAGAACCGGTCGGCGTCAGCGCGGCAATGGCGGTTTTTAATGCCGTCTTAGCCGCCGCCGTGTCAGCGCTTGCGACACTGATCTTGATATCAGCCCCCGCGCCACCGACATCATAAGCGGCCAGGCCGATACGGGTATTGTCGAGCGAATCGACCAGGGAATCCGCAGCGGTCTGGGCGATATCCATCCGCCTGAGAGTACCGGGCTTGATGCGGATCGTTCCCGTTCCCCAATCGGGCGAAGCTCCAGCCAAGGGGTAGGTCGTGCCGGTAATGTCAGAGCCGAAATACCAGTTCAGATAGTGGCCGGAATACTCGGCAGGCAGATAGCCTGCGGGAGAGATGCCATCGGTGGCATATAATTTTGCCCGGTAGCTAGCCGCGGGGTCAAAACAACGCCCGGAAACACCGAGATTAACCCAGTCGACATCGGCAATCCCGTCATTAAAGAAAGGGACGCCGTTGGCATCGATACGTATCTCGATCGGGTTAGCCGTCGGCTGATGCAAAGTGACGGGGCAGTGATAGAGGGCCTTCGGGTCATAGGGCGCCTCCGGTACGATATTGCTCATCGATCCGGAATTATCGATCAGCAGCATGATATTAGGCTTAGCCGAAGTGGCCAGAAACAGGGGGCTCTGGGAAACCGTCCCTGCAGTTGCCGCCGTAAAGGCCTGGGCCGAAAACATCAGGCTCAGCCAGACGCTACGCCTCATCAACCTCTTCATAGGTCTCGCTTGAGCCCGGAGCTCGCTAATTTTTATACACCGTCTGCAGCATCACAACGGCCCTGTCGGTACTGCCGACGGCCCGAGCAGTAATACGAAAATAGGCCTGACTACTGGTATTCTGATACTGATTGGCGGCCACACTGGCCGATGGGGTGCCGGTGCTCAGTTCTTCGATGATATAGACCGGGGCGGCAGCCACTCCTGCCAGGGCGCTACTGTAGCGGCGTACCAAAGAGTTATTCGCCCAGGAGGCGGCCCCCGCGCCCCAGATACCCGCCAACGGCGGGTAGAGGCCGCCGCTGCCATCGAACGGCGGCAGCGACGGATTATTAACGAAGGCCTCCCCCTCACGCAACGCCGACTCGGCGGCCTGAAAGGCCACACTGCGGCTTTTCATGTTCCCTGCCATCTTCTCCTCCATCGTGGCATCACGGATACTGCTCAGCCCCAACAGGGTCACCACCACCAGCATGATCATGCAGATGATCAGGGTGATACCCTGCTGTCGATGTAGCTGCTGTCGATGTAAAAGCGCGCTATTCATTCGTATTAATCCAATCTGTTTCTGATCGCTACTGTTGTCATAAATACCTTGCGAAGACGGCGGTCATGCACCGGTTCAGGCCCGCCATAGTATTCAATCGGAGCGGGCTCGGTCATATTGTCCCTGAGGCTGCGAACGACCAGATGAATCTGGACACTGACCACCTTATCCATATTACCCGCGGCATTGACGATATCGGCGTCAACAAAATAATCGGGCGTCTTATCATTATTCAGATCAACACCGTACAGGATCTGCATATTTTCAACCCCGTCGACCAGCTCATCGCCGCCGGTCC